>JALVKT010000001.1 GCA_027027675.1 Thermofilaceae archaeon
CAAAATCTCAATGAAAAAGGAGAATTGAGAGAACCGCCCCTCGGGAAGTTCTACCTTCTCCTTTACCTCTGCAAAATCTAGAAAAAGAAATTAAAAGGGTGTTTACTGTTGCTACGGCAACGACTTCTCTGATTCTTGCAAGATTCTTTCGAGCTCGCAAATTATCATCCTAGCAACTCTGCGTGCCCACATGCTCTTCGTATTATAGTAAATCGTAATGTTCCCGACCTCAACCCTAGCTATACGTTTCATATCACACAAATCTCGATGGAAAAAGAGAGTTGAGAGTCTACGGATTTGGAGCTGTACCTTATCTTTGCATTTGAGCCGCGTGTAGTATATTAAGAATAACAAGTTAGACGATGAGTTATTAAATTTTATAAAAAATCGAGGATTTTCGGCTCGCCGCCGGGCTATTTTCTCTGTGCGAGCTGCCTGTCTATCATGAGGAGCGCGTGGCCCCTGTCGCCCGCGTAGCGCATCATGTCGGCGAGCTTGGCGGCCGAGGCCTCCTCTTCCACCTGCTCCTCTATGAACCAGTGGAGGAAGACCTCGGTGGCGTAGTCGCCCTTTTCGCGGGCGAGCTTGAGGAGCTTGTTGATCATCTCGGTTACCTCTTGCTCGTGCTTTAGGAAGGCCTGGATGGCGTGGGAGGGGCTCTCCCACTCGGCGGGCGGCTTCTCGATCTCCTCCAGGATGACGCGGGCGCCGCGGTCGGCCATGTAGTCGAATATCTTCATCGCGTGGCCGAGCTCCTCCTTTGCCTGGGCCTTCATCCACTGGGCGAAGCCTGGGAGGCCGAGGCTTTCGAAGTAGGCGCTCATGGAGAGGTAGAAGTACGCGCTGTATAGCTCGGCGTTTATCTGCTTGTTCAGCTGCGCCGCGATTTCCTCGTCGAGCATGTTATGACGATGGCAACCAAGTATTTATTGCTGCCCCCCGAGCCCCCTGTAGGGCGTCGCTGCCGCCCGGCAGGGGCTACCTGTGGGAGCGGCCGGCGCCGCTTTTCCCGCAGAGCGCCCCAGCCCTGTCCTCCACGGCCTCGGCGAGGGCGTCGCTGCCCATCGTCCTGTAGACCCTGCCGGCTTCTCCGAGGAGCCTGCAGGCCTCGTCCTTGTCGATGTTCGCGAGCAGGTAGGCCATGTAGGTGAGGCACCTCGCGTAGTGGTAGCTGTGGCGGCCCTTGAGGCCCTCGCAGGCGGCGGCGAAGGTGGCGGCTGCCTCCTTCAGGCGGCCCTGCGCCGCGAGGAGCCTTGCGGCTGCGAGGAGGTGGAGGGATTTTAGGTAGGGGCTGTGGGCTAGGGCTTCGCCGTGCCTATCCTCTACTTCTTCGAGGATGCGGGTGGCTTGCTCGAGGTCTCCCATCTCGACGTGCACCTCGGCGGTGTCTATCATGCTCTCGGCTGCGGCGTAGATGTCGCCGCACGTCTCGGCTAGCTGTGTGGCTTGGCGGAGCGCTTCGAGGGCTTCGCGGTGCCGCCCCATCCTGTAGAGGAGGAAGCCCTTGTCGCCCAGGGCTGTGGCGAGGTTCGCGAGTATGGGCGTCTCCCTGTAGCTCCGTATGGCCTCTTCTATGTGGCGGAGCGCCTCCTCGGGGCGCCAGAGGGTCTCGTAGAGCACCGCGAGGAAGTGGTGCGCGTACGCCCTGTCGTGCGCCTCGACGGCGGCCTGCAGGTAGCGCTCCGTAACCTGTATGGCGCGGCGCACCCTGCCGGTCCTGTGGAGCACCCTTATCAGGTATATGAAGAACCTTGTGTCGGGTGGGCCGGTCCAGTCCTCGGCGGCCCTGAGGGCCTCTTCGAGGTGGGCCGCGTACTCGCCGCCGGCCGCGAGGAGCTCGTGGGCGGCTGCCGCGTGGGCGCGGGCGCAGAGCTTGTGGATGCCTCGGGCGCAGGCTTCCCTGGCCACCGCGTCGAGGAGCTGGGCCGCGTCTTCGTGGGGCATTGCTGTGGCCTTGTAGAACTGGAGGAGGAGCCTGTAGTATGGGTCTAGGGGGGCCCTGGGTATGGAGGAGAGGAGCTGTAGGAAGACGTGCCTGTAGTAGCTGGGGACCATGAGGCCCTGTGCGCTGAACTTCTCTAGCGTGTCGAGGGCCGCGGTGTAGTCGCCGGCGCGCCAGTAGTGGTATATTGCGCGGAACATGTCGTCCCTGGAGCCGCTTTCGAGGAGCTTCTTCGCGAG
>JALVKT010000002.1 GCA_027027675.1 Thermofilaceae archaeon
ATAGGCATTTTCGCCCTAATACTGGAGCTTAAGAAGCCGGGGATACAGGTATTCGGCGCCCTGGGCCTGACGCTGATAGTGCTTGCCGTCCTCTTCGAGTACTACAGGAGGCCGTACGTGGAGTTTGGCCTCAACCTCGCGCCGGTAATAGCGGGCTTCGCTATACTAGCAGGCTTCCTGCTCTTTGTCATAGCGAAGGCCTCGGCAACCCTGAAAATGAAGCCCGTTAGCATCGAGGACCGCCTCCTCGGAAAGGTGGGCTACGCGAAGACGCCCATCTCTCCGGGCAAGGTGGGCGTGGTAAATGTTGAGAGTGAGGACTGGAGCGCCGTGAGCGACGAGGAGATAAAGGCTGGCGAAAAGGTGCGCGTCGTGGGGGTGGAGGGCCTCACGTTGAGGGTTGAACGTGTCGCGGATGAGAAAGCTTTATCGAGTAAACAGGGGGATGAGGGCATAGGGAGGAAGAATGCTTGACATACTGTTTCTGCTGCTCGTCCTCCTGATACTAGGCTACATTATCTGGAGCAGCATAAAGATAGTACCCGAGTACCAGCGCCTGGTGGTCTTCCGCCTCGGGCGAGCGCTGAAGGTCGCTGGCCCGGGCCTCGTAGTGCTCATCCCCTTCATAGACAAGGGCGTCATCGTAGACCTGAGGGAGCAGTACATCGAGGTTGAAAGGCAGACGTGCATAACGAAGGACAACGCCCCCGTCGACATAGACTTCCTCATATACTTCAAGGTCATAGACCCGTTCAAGAGCGTGCTCGAAGTCAGGGACTTCAGGGGCGCAGCCATAGGCCTGGCAACCACGACCCTAAGGGCCGTCGTGGGCGACATAGACCTTGACCACGTGCTGGCTCAGCGCGAGTACATAAACGAGGTTCTAAGGGAGAAGCTTGACGAGGTTACCGCTAGGTGGGGCGTCAAGATAACCGCCGTGGAGATAAGGGAGATCCTCCCGCCGAGGGAGGTACAGGAGGCGATGATAAGGCAGATGAGCGCGGAGAGGACGAGGAGAGCCATGGTCACAGAGGCGGAGGGCAAGAAGGAAGCCGCCATTAGGGTGGCTGAGGGCGAGAAGCAGTCGCTCATCCTGCGCGCCGAGGGCGAGAAGAGGGCGGCGATCCTAAGGGCCGAGGGCCTCGCCTTGGCGCTGAGCAAGATAGACGAGGCGGCGGCGAAGATAGACAGTAAGACGATGATGCTCCAGTACTTCGACACGCTCCAGAAGGTGGGGAGTGCGCAGTCGACAAAGTTCGTGCTGCCTATGGAGGTGTTCCGGCTGCTGGAGCCTATAAAGGAGCACTTGAAGGCGCTTGAGGCAAAGAAAGAGTAGGGAAAACTCCCGGTTTTTTCATCCAGCTTTTTCCAGCCTGAAGAGGAGGTGCAGCAGGTTCTCGATGTCCCATGAAGGCTTGGGGGGCTCGGCCTCCGGCAGCTTCGCCGCTTCCCTGTAGAAGCTCTCCATGGCTTCTACCAGTTTTTCGTAGAACGCGTAGTACGCGTTGTATATCTCGTGCCGCCGCGGGTCAGGCTTGATCCTCATCCTCTCGTGGAAGAAGCGGCGCGCACCCTCCTCGAAGCTCATCTCGCCCACGGCGACGGCGGCGACTATCGCGTCACCCGCCAGGGCGGCGTCGAGGAGCTCTGGGAGCACCACTTCCTTCCCGGTTACGTCCGCCTTTATTCTGGCCCAGGTTGGGGTCTTGCCTCCGCCGCCCATCACTACGACCTCGCTGCTCTTTATGCCGCGTTCCTCTAGAACCTCGAGTATCTTCCTGATCTCGTAGGCTATCCCCTCCATTAGCGCCCTGAAGACGTGTGCCCTGGTGTGGTAGACTGTGAGGCCGAAGATTACGCCCCGCGCGTCCGGGTTCCAGCGTGGCGCTCTGGCGCCCGAGAAGAAGGGTATCACTATGAGCCCGTTGCTCCCTGGGGGCACGTACTCGGCCTCCATGTCCAGGTACTCGTAACTCCTCCTCCTAGTCATATTCGCAAGGAGCTTTTCGCCCTCCGAGAACTGGTCCCTGAACCAGCGGAGCACGGCGCCCGCAGTCGACATGCCGGCCTCCACCGTCCACTTCCCGTCCACCGCGGAGACAGTGACGACATACCTCATCTTGGGGTCTAGCAGGGGCTCGTCCACGTGCGTCGCGGTAGTGCTGCCGGT
>JALVKT010000003.1 GCA_027027675.1 Thermofilaceae archaeon
TTCGAGTAGGTAGGGGAACTCGTCGAGTATTATAACCAGTCTTTCGTCGCCCTTTTTCCAGCGGAGGAACTCGGCGAAGAGCTCCTCCCAGTCGGCGAACATTATTTTTGCGAAGCTTTCCGCGCCGAGGTAGGCGGCCATTTTAGCGGCCATTTTTCTCAGGTTTGCGTCGACGCGCGTCTTCTCGCAGAGATAGTATATGTGGGGCTTGTCCCGGGCGAACCTGAGGAGGAGCTCCGTCTTGCCTATTCTGCGTCGCCCGTAGACTATTATGAGCTGGGGGCCTGGCTCCCTGTATTTCTCCTCTAGAAATGAGAGTTCTCTCTCCCTGTCCACGAATTGTTGACTCATAATTATCATAATTTGCAGTCAACAAATAAGTTAAACGGGTGTCAACTCTTGTTCGGCAATAGTTTTACCCCCCGGCCTCGGGGTATACTGTGGGCGAGGACTGTGGAGGAGGTTGGCGTCGCCCTGCTGGGCACGGGCTTTGCGGGGCGTGCGCACGCGGCGGCTATCTGGGGTGCCAGGCGGATAGGCGGGGTGTTGCCGAGGCCTGTGGCCGTGTACTCGAGGCGGCCGGGGCGTGCCAGGGAGTTTGCTGAGAGGTTCGGCTTTGAGAGGGCCTGTAGGGACTGGAGGGAGGCCGTGGGGGCGCCGGGCGTAGAGGTGGTGATAAATGCTCTGCCCAACCCGTGGCACGTGGGGCCGACGGTGGAGGCTGCGCGGCTCGGCAGGCACGTGCTTGTGGAGAAGCCCCTGGGTAGGAGCCTGGGGGAGGCGTTGGAGGTGTGGAGGGCTGTCCGGGGCCTCGGCGTGACGGTGGGGGTCGGCTTTAACCATAGGTGGCTTCCGGCTGTGCAGGAGATGGTTAGGCTCGTTTCCCGGGGCTTCCTGGGCGGCGCGGTGTACTTTAGGGGCGCGTTCCTGGAGGACTGGGCTTGGAGCGGGGACATGGGGTTTGCCTGGCGGTTCGACGCGGGCGAGGCTGGCTACGGGGTTGTGGGTGACAATGGGAGCCACGTGTTGGAGCTTGCCTTGGAGCTTGTGGGTAGGGTTAGGAGGGTTGCCGCGTCCTCGAGGATAATTGTGGGTGTGAGGCCGTCGCCGGAGGGGGCTAGGAGGGTTACGAATGAAGACTTGGCCGCTGCCCTGCTCGAGTTTGAAGATGAGGTGCTGGGGGTGTTGGAATCGGCGAGGGTGCTGCCGGGCAGGCAGAACTACATGGCTGTCGAGGTTTACGGGCGGCGGGGCGCCCTGATGTTCAACCTTGAGAGGCCTGACGAGCTGTGGGTCGCGGACTACGGGCTGCCTGAGGGTGAGAGGGGGCTGCGGCGCGTGCGCGTGCTGGAGCGCGTCCACCCGGGTATGAGGGGGTTCTGGGCGAAGCACAGCTTTGGGTGGCACTCGAGCTTTGCGGTTCAGCTGGCGCGTTTCCTCGAGGCCGTGGCGCGGGGGGAGGAGTTTAGGCCTGGCCTGGAGGAGGGCGTTGCGGTGAACGCTGTGCTGGACGCGGTGGCCGAGTCTGCCCGGCGTGGGGGCTGGGTGGAGGTCGAGTACCCCTTCTAGCCTCTCGCCGCGAGGGGGCGGTAGGTTTTTAGCTGAGACTTGGTTCTCTGTGGAGGGTAGAGTGCCGGGAGTCGTGGTACTGGACAACCCGGTTCTGCAGGACATTCTCGTGAGGCTCAGGGATAGGCGTACCCGCTACCCCGAGTTTAGGCGTCTCCTGTACAGGGCCGGCGTCCACGTGGGCTATGAGTTGGCGAGGCTGGCCCCCGTAGAGGAGGCTGTGGTGGAGACGCCGCTGGGCGCCGAGGCCCGGGGCTTGCGGCTGAGGAGCGGCGACGTGGCTGTCGTGGCGGTGCTTAGGGCTGCTCTGCCGTACGCGTGGGGCATGCTTGAGGTGCTTGAGGAGGCGAGGCTGGGCCTCATAGCTGCGAGGCGGCTGGAGAACGGTAGGAGGCCGGGCGTGGAGGTAAGCTATACGGGTCTGCCGGGGCGCGCGGGCCTCGTGGTGCTGGCCGACCCCATGCTTGCGACGGGCGTCACGTTGGAGGCTTCGGTGAGGCTTCTCAGGGAGCGCGGGCTTTACGGTAGGCTCGCGGTGGCCACCGTGATTGCGACTCCGGAGGGCGTTGCGAGGGTTCTCAGGGCTGAGCCGGAGGC
>JALVKT010000004.1 GCA_027027675.1 Thermofilaceae archaeon
GTGAGCTTTAGGGACGTCTTCCCCCTGCTGCGGCCGCTGGGCGTGTATAGGGTTGAGCCCGTGGCCGCCGGGATGTTGCCGGAGGACATCTATAGGAGGAACAGGGGGGTTGTGGAAAAAATACTGGGTTTCCTCGGGTAGCTACCTTGCGCCCTGGTTTGCGTGCCTGGGCTGGGGGATGACGGGGTATGGTATGTACTCGATGCCGGGCCTGTTGTGGGGGGCCTGTGGGTAGAGGTCCATGAGCTGGTAGACCTCGATGGGGAGCTCTGTCTTCACGTTGAGGCCTAGCTCCCTCGCCTTCTCGACTGTTATGGGGTAGTCGTGTGTCCAGCGGCCCTCTGTGAGAGTGGCGGCGAGCTCCTTGGCCTTTTCCTCGCCCATCCTGTCCTTTACGAGCTCGTAGATGAACTCTCTGACCTCCTCTATCGCCTTCTCCGCGACGTCGGCCATTATGAGGGTCTTGTCGCTGGCCTCCCTGCCCTTCTCCCTCGCAACCTTCACGATGCTGGGCGCCGGCACGTTGAAGCCGGGCTCGATGGCCAGCTGGGGGTCGAGGGGGCCGAGCACGGCGTTGGGGTCCATCCATATCTCGTCGGCGGCCAGGGAGATGAGGGTGCCGCCGCTCATGGCGTAGTGGGGCACCATGACGACGGTCTTAGCCTTGTGGTGTTTGAGCGCCCTCGCTATCTGGGCCGCCGCGAGGACGAGGCCGCCGGGCGTGTGGAGTATGAGGGCTATGGGCATGTCGGGTGGCGTGTCCCTTATCGCCCTGAGCACTGCCTCGCTGTCGTCGATGTCAATGAACCTGAAGATGGGTATGCCGAAGAAGCCTATCTTCTCCTGCCTGTGTATGAGGGTTATGAAGCGCATCCCGTACTTCTTCTCCATCCTGGCGAGGAGGGAGAGCCTGGCCATCCTTAGGCGCCAGAAGTTGTAGGAGGGGGCGAAGAATATTGCGAGCAGGAGGAGCCAGAAGAGCAGGCTTATCGGGTCGAAGAGCATCGGCGCCGCCGTTGGGGGAGGCTGAGAAGCCCCTAGCGCGAAGATCGGGTTTAGAAACATGCTCCCACAACCTATTATGGGCGGAACCTATTTGTAAATTTTTGGAGAACCTTCTCCTATGGGTGAAAACGGGAAGCCGTTATTCGCCACCCTAGCCTCCCCCCTCTCCCAGGCAGCCCTCGACGCCGCCAGGAGGCTCCACGCACGCGTCTCGAGCCACCTCCAAGGGTTCAGGGACGCGGGCCTCATCCACTCCCCCGAGGACGCGGAAAAGCTTGAGGGGCCGGGCGCCGCGCTCCTCGCCACTGGGGGCACGGAGCGCCTCCTCCTAGACTCTTTCGACACAGGCTTCAAGCCGTACCTCCTAGCCGCGCACCCCGGGATGAACTCTCTGCCAGCCCTCCTCGAGGCACGCGCTGCCCTGGCCTCGAGGGGTCTGCGCCCACTCACCGTGTACGGCGGCGCGGAGGCCATAGCGGAGAGGCTCAACCCTCTGCCGGCGGCGCTCGCGCTGCGCGGCTCGAGGCTGGGCTTCATAGGGGAGCCCTCCCCCTGGCTCGTTGCCAGCTCGCTCGACAGGAGGGCCGTGGCTGCCAGGCTCGGCCTAGGCTTCGTCGACGTACCGTTGGAGGAGCTTTACAGCGCCTACGGGGAGGCAGGTGTGCCCCGCACCTTGCTCCACATGTTGGAGGAGAGGTGCGTGGTTGAGAGGCCGCCGGGGGAGCTTGTGAAGGCTCTCCGCGTCTACGCCGCCCTGAGAGTGCTTGTTGAGAGGTACGGGCTGGACGCCTTCACGCTTAGGTGCTTCGACCTCATAGGGAGGCTCGGCACCACGGGCTGCCTGGCCCTCTCCCTTCTCAACAGTGAGGGCCTCGTAGCGGGCTGCGAGGGCGACGGCCAGTCCATGCTCACCATGTTCGTGGCGCGTCGCGTGGCCGGGGCCGCGGCGTGGATGGCGAACCCGGCGAGGGTTGAGGGCGGCGAGCTCGTGCTGGCCCACTGCACGGCGCCCCTGGCGTGGGGCGGCAGGTGCAGGCTTACGACGCACTTTGAGAGCGGCGCCGGCGTGGGCGTGGACGTGGCGCACCCGGGCGGCGAGGTGGTTCTCGCTCGTATAGACGGGGCCGCGTCGAGG
>JALVKT010000005.1 GCA_027027675.1 Thermofilaceae archaeon
ACCTTCGCGTTGAGCGCCAGCAGGAACTTGGCCAGGCCGGGGCCCGGCTTCACGCCGACGGCGAGGGGCGCCGCGACCTCAACCATCTCGCGGCCAGCCCACTCCAGCACCCTCACTGTAATGACCGTTTCGCCGTAGGGGAGGACTATCACCCCATCCCTCACGTACTCCTCGGCCTCCCCGCCGAGCCACTCCTTCACCCTATCTAAACCCATAGCTGTAGCCTCTAGAGTGTAGCACCAAGCCTAGATATAGTTCCCGGGGGGATTGAACGCAATGATTAAAAAATCGCTTTTTCGAGGAAAAATAGATGTTATCTGGGAGTCCAGATTTGACGCTTCACGGAAAGCCTAGGAGAATCAACCTTTACAGGGGGGCGGGGCTCGGCTATCTACATCCACACGCCATATTAGACGACAGGGGTATAATACTCCTCTACTATACACCCTACCCCCCTGATGAGGCAGAGCTTCCCTACCTGGCCGTTTCACGCGACGGCATAGCCTTCCACTCGTCCTCGACCCCACTCTTTACTAGAGGGCCGCCGGGCTCCTGGGACAGCCACCACATAGCCGACGTGGACGTGATAAGTTGCGGCGACAAGTGGTGCATGTACTATGCAGGCGCCGTGTACCACGGGAAACGCAAAAGGGTGTCTATAGGCTTGGCTGTGAGCAAAGACGGCGTTCACTGGGAAAAGTACAGGGGAAACCCGATAATGGAGCCTGACGCTGCCTACAGCTACGAGAAAGGCACGGACACTATAGAGGCCGTGGCCTGCCCCACAGTGTTTCGCGTTAACGGGACATTCTACATGTACTATGAAGCCGTGGGAGGAGACGGCGTACCCCGTATAGCACTTGCCTCCTCCAGCGACGGCATACATTTTCAGCGGAGAGGGGTCGTGTTGGAGCCCGCCTATTGGTGGGAGAAAGGCGGCGTTAACCATCCCCACGCGTCAATAGTGGGCGACAAGGTCTTCCTCCTATACGTGGCCCATGACGGGTGCACGAGGCATTTGGGCTGGGCAGTGGCACCAGTAGGTGACCCCGCGCAGCTCTCCAGGGCTAAAAAGCCCTTGATGAGCCCGCCGTTCCCGACAGGAGAGAATTGCCTCCAAAAAAGGAAAATTTACAGGCTCGTCAACGTTGCATTGAGAGGCGCTCTGAAGAGATTCCTAGACTGGTTCCCCTACGCTCCACCAGTACCCTTCTGGCGCCACGGCAGCATGTATCGCTCCTCCCTACTAACCACGCCGGATAGAAGGGTTGTCGCCGCAAAGGGGGAGGTACCGCTTTATTTCTCAGCATATAGTTTATTCTCCAGGACTCCATCTATCGGCCTAGCCAAAATTTCCATTGAAGAGGCTGAGCAAGTTGGGCAAGCCGGGCAGTAAGCCTAACATCTTCATAATAGTGTCTGACGCCCTCAGAGCCAGGAACCTTAGGCTCTACGGCTATGAAACAAGTACCTCTCCAAACCTGGACCGCCTGGCCAGAGAAGGAGTAGTGTTCCTCGACGCCTACGCCACCACCGACCAGACCGACCCATCCTTCACAACCATACTTTCCGGCCGTTACCCGGTAACACACGGCATACTGAGGCACGGCCCCGAAGTCACGCACGAACATGTATCAACATTCGTCAAGACGGGGACGAAGCTCCTCCCTGAACTGCTTGCAAAGCACGGGTACGTGAGCTTCGCCGTCGACTGGCTAGATAGGTGGCACAAAAGAGGCTACCACGTCTACGGGACTCCCTCCGCCCTAATGCCTAGGAGAATCCTTGGAAGGATTGGTAGGGCTAAATCGGTTGTGACGCGGCTCCTCTCAGCGGCCCCCAGCTGGGGCGCGTACAGGTCTCTCTACAGGTTTTTCTCGCGTCTCGGATACTCTAATGACAGGCTGTCCCCATCGATTTTTGACGCAGCGCTCAACCTCTTAAGGCGCGGCGTCAGAGACGGGAAGCCGGTGTTTATGCTCATCCACGTGTGGGACACGCACACGCCCTTCAACTATCTCCCAGCGTTTATGGTGAAGAAGTTTTACCGTGGCGGCTGCGGCGAGACCGTGGAGGAGATGGCCGGGAAAATAAAGAACCCGGAGTGGCGCCGAGTCGTGCTCGAATACCATCTCCGCGGAATAAGATGTGTTGACGAGATAGAGCCCCGCTACAACGCTGCTATATACCACTTCGACGCGATGCTAGGGCTTTTCATAGACGAGCTCAGGGATGCGGGCATATACGAGGACTCCATCATAGTTGTAACCGGCGACCACGGGGAAAACTTGGTGAGAAACGGGGTCTTCATAGGTCATGGAGGCCTCTTCCAGAGGGTTCTACGCGTACCGCTGGTCATTACTGCACCCAGCATTCTCCCGGAGGGTAAGAGGCTTCGAGGGTATGTCCAGCATACAGACCTGGTGCCCACGCTGCTCGGCCTAGCAGGCATTGATTCCTCCGGGTACATCGTCGACGGCGTTGACGTTGAACCGCTCATTTTTGACTCGCGCCCGGTTAGGGGGCAGGTCTTTGCTGTCAGCTCGACAGCTCCAAAAAGGTATGCCTTGATAGAGGGTAGGTACAAGCTTGTCTATTCCCCCTCGCCCAGAGACGCGGCTGATAAGTACGGCATATGGTACCAGGCCCCCGTGGAGCTGTACGACCTGGAGAGGGACGGTGACGACGTGCATAACTTGGCGGAAAGCATGCCCGACATAGTTAGAGACATGGAGGAGAGGCTGAGAGAAAAGCTGTCGGCTTTGCATAGGAAGAGGGTCTCGCTCATACTCAAGTCCAGGCCTCGCAGAGGGGGACGTGGAAGATGAAGGTTCTCCACGTGTGGAACACGGCTGGCGTCGCGAGTACTCTGGCTAAGTACCAGTCAAAGCTTCTAGGGTGGAAGACATGGGTGATCGCGAGGAAAAAGTATGACCCCTACGGCCTCACCACGTATGGAGAAGCGCTGAATACATCGGCTTACGGATTCGCGATGAGAGTCCTACTATACGCCGCGCGCTACGACATCGTACATATTCACGACCTCGACTCGATAATCCCTCTCATCAGGCTCGTCTATGGCCGCAGGAGGCACGTAGTAATCCACTACCACGGGAGCAGTATACGGGGCAAGTGGCTAGAAAAGAGGGCCAGGTGGGGTAGAGCCGACCTGGTCATCGTGGCCACCCGAGACCTTCTCGCTTCAGCCCCGGAGGAGGCTGGGGCACGCTTCCTGCCAAACCCCGTTGACACGGAGCTTTTCAGGCCTCTCCCCCATGTAAAGCGGGAGCCCGGCACGGCCCTCTTCTTCTACGATGAAACTCCCAAGCTTAAGTCCAGCTTAGAGTGGGCCAGGGAGACGGCTGGGAAGCTCGGCCTCAAGCTCGTAGTTCACGACAGGTCGCGGAGGCCTATACCGTATAAACGCCTCCCAGAATTCCTGAACAGGTTTGAGTACTTCATAGACCACAACTGGGTGGAAGCTTTGAGTAAAACAGCACTTGAAGCATTAGCGTGCGGGTTGAAAGTGGTTAGATGGGACGGCCGGGTCCTGGAGGGGTTGCCGGCGGAGCACAAGCCTGAAGTTGTTGTCCGCAGGCTCGCTAGGCTCTACGCTGAGGCAGGGGTTATGTCTACATAGCGTCGGTGTTAGTATAGCTATATATTCTCCCCGGAGAGGTTAGGAGTGGTGTCTCAGCGGGTTAGGCTGCGCTACTCCACCATCGTTAACTACGCGTCCCTAGTGTACCGTGTCGCGGTCGCACTAGGCTTCGCAGTTATAGTTGCGAGAAGGCTCAGCGTGGCCGAGTTCGGGCTTTGGGGCATCATACTGTCGCTCGCCGCCATGCTGGTGGCGCCTACCCGCCTCTGGGTCTTCTGGTCGCAGAGGTTTCACGCCCGGGGATGGAGAGAAGCGGCCGGCACGGGTCTCGGAGTAACGCTGATATACCTTGCGCCCGCAGCGCTGCTTTACCTGTTGGCCTCCGTGGTGGAAGACAGGGTTATTGGGTGGGGCTTCCAATACCTAGTCTTAGCGTTGCCCATAGCGCTGCTCCAGCCTCTCTACGCTTATCTTTCCTCCGTTGTGGCTGTTACCAAGCCGGAGCTAGGGGCGTACGCCAGCATTATAAACGACACTTTAAAATTAGCGGTAGCATATATTTTGGTAGCAATATTTAAAATGGGGCTGAGCGGCGCGATAGCGGCCCTAAGCCTCTCCATACTTACAGCAGCCCTATACCTCACAGCAAGCCTGGTTAAGCTGGGAGCATTAACCCCTTCCTTCTCCCTAAGCCTGGCGAAGAAGTGGTTCCGCGCGGCCTACATACCCTCGCTACTACTGCTGATAAATCTGCTCCGCTCAAGCCTTAGAGCGGCGGTCTCGCTAGCCACTGGAAGCGAGGTCCCAGTGGCATACCTCAACGTGGGCTTCTCCGCTGAAGCGCCCCTCCTACAGGCATCCCGCGCATCCGTCCCAGCGCTCTATGCCCGGTCGCTCAGGAAAAAGAGGAGCGAGGACCTTGAGGAGACGCTCAGACTCTACCTACTCTTTGCAGGCTTCCTCTTGGCAACCTTCGCCTCGCTCTCTATACCGATAGCCTCTCTATACAATCCACAATACATCGTCGCGCACGTAGTGATACCTCTCGTCGCGGTGTACGCGCTTCTAAGCGGCTTTTCAAACATTTATTCTATGGCGCTTAGTGGAGCTGAAGAAGCGGACGCCTCGGGAAAGCTGAGCCGTGAAACGCTCCTATCATCAATGCTTTTCAAGGTTCCCCTAGCGAGACTGGCGACCCTCTCTTCATCCTACCTTATCTTCATAGCGCTGCTCATGCTTTTCCCCGGAGGGCCCCTCGAGGAGGCGCTAATAGTTGTAGCATCTCTCGCAGCCGGATCCGCAGCCCTGATAGCATATCTCTGGTTTAGGGCACGCACCTTCTTCCCCCACAATTTTCCTTTAAGGGAGGCGCTGGCGTTCACGGCCTCGGCGCTGCTAGCAGCTGCATACTATGTGGCTTCAGGCGCGGCAAACCTAGAGGTGGTCAGCTTCTGGAGGCAAGCCCCCCTTCTTCTAGCTCATCTCCTGGCGGGCTTGGCTGTCTACGCGGCGGCCGCCTATACGTTCTCGCCGTGGACCAGAAAGCTTGTCCGGGACGCGATATCGTATCTCGGGAAAACTATGCCACTTATTAATGTGATACGCAAAGAAAGGATACGGTGATAGGGTTGCCTGAAGACAAGGCTTCTATCCGGATAAGCAGGGAGCTTTACGAGAAAGCTAAAAAATACGTAGAGGAGCAGGGAGGCTTCAGCAGCGTCGAGGAGCTCGTAGAATTCCTTCTTGAAGAAATACTTGGCGGAGAAACGGAAAATAACGTTTTCTCCGCCGAAGAAGAAGAAAAAGTAAAAGAGAGACTTAGAGACCTAGGCTACATTTAGCCCGGCTCCCTCACGCCCAACCCCCTCCAAGCCGCTCTCCCCAGGGGCGCCGCCCCCCGCTAGGCCGCCCGCCTCGGCAATAGCGAGGAGGTAGAGGGGCTCGACTACGAGGTTCTTCGCCCACACTACAAGCGAGAAAAGGTCGGCAGCGGTGGGCTCCGCCAGGAACACTTCGGGGTAGAGGAAGAGCAGCACGTCAGGGAAAAGGTAGAGCAGGAAGAAGACAACGAAGCCCAGGGGGTCGCTAGACGCTATCTCGATCGCCGCGTAGAAGCCCCGCCTAATCGACTCCCACACGCCTCCCCCCATAGCAGCGAACACGTAGGAGGGCTCGAGGACAAGCTTAAGCGCGACACCGGCGGCCACCACGGGGGCGAGGAGCAGGTAGAGCCTGGAGAGGAACGCGGGGCTGCCTGCCGGGGAAGAGGCCTCTAGGGCCGCCTGCCTGACAACCCCTACTATGGCCGGCAGCACGGGCAGGGCCGCAAGCGCTAGGACGGCGACGTTTATCAGGGCGACCGCGAGGATGAGCTTCGTGAAGCCCCACTTGAGCCGCCACGCGTCCTTGAATGGCTCCAGCAGCCCCCTCTTGACGCCGCGCGCCGCGTCCAGCACCGCGAGGGCGAGGCCGCCGATGCCCACGGCTGCGCCGAGTATCGCCGCGACGCCGACGATTATTAGGGCTACGGCCAGGGCCAGTGGCAGCGCCTCGGGCGAGGCTAGCACGGCTATTACAGCGACTACCACGGCTATCACGGCTGAGGCGATGGCCGCTATGACTGGGAGGAGCTGGGCTATGAGTGTTGAGGCTATGAGGTCGAGGCGGGCCTTGAGGAGGCTTATGCTTTCGGCCAGGTAGCTGTTTTTCAGATGCATCTCTATAAGGTGTTTGTCTGTGCATGTTAAAATTATTGTTGTCTTTATAAATGCCGGTTTTTGG
>JALVKT010000006.1 GCA_027027675.1 Thermofilaceae archaeon
GTTGCTTACACGCCTGGCGTACTCGTACCATTTGTCTCCTATGAGGCTTCCACAGGTAAAACATCTTATGGGCACTATCATAGCTACCCTCATTGCGCGTTGAGGCAGATATAGGCTTTGCGCTCATAGGAGCGGGACAGTAGCCTTTATATCTCCCAGGACTCTCTGGGTGTGGGGGTTTCATGTCTGACGAAGAGCTGAAGATCGAGGAGGGAGAACTGCTAATCCCGCTCGAAATGTACCTGGCAGCTGGCGTGCGTATCGGTACGAGGATGAAGAGCAAGTTTATGGAGCCCTTCATATACAGTGTGCGGCCCGACGGCCTATACCTGCTGGATGTGAAGAAGACTGACGAGAGGATTAGGATAGCGGCGAAGTTCATCGCTAGGTATGACCCGCCGCGCGTAGTGGCGGTGTCGGGTAGGCAGTACGGCCATAGGCCGGTAAAGAAGTTCTGTGGCGTTGTGGGCTGTAAGGCGATAACCGGCAGGGTTTTGCCGGGAACTTTCACCAACCCGGCTCTCAAACACTTCATTGAGGCCGACCTAATGATAGTCACCGACCCCAGGGTTGACGAGCAGGCAATAGACGAGGCCGGTAAGATGGGCATACCCGTAGTGGCGCTCTGTGACACAGACTCGCCCATATCCTACGTCGACCTGATAATTCCGACGAACAATAGGGGCCGCAAAGCACTGGCCCTGGTCTACTGGCTGCTGGCCAGGGAGGTTCTCAGAGCTAGGGGCGAGCTCCCGCCCGACGGAGAGCTTCCAATACCTCTCTCAGACTTTGAGGCCAAGGTTCTCGCGACGGGAGAAGTTGTCTAGGCTCCCTTTCCGCGGGAACCACATAATATTAGTCCCGCCGCCCCCTTTACTTATTTAGGGGTGGCGGATGTGATAAGGCATCCCGCACATGCGGGGACATTTTATCCCGACGATCCAGACCTGCTGAGGAGAACGATCGAGGAGGCGTTTAAACACCCGTTAGGGCCCGGCAGGCTTCCACCCGAGCCCGGGGGATACTCGGGGGCCGTGATAGGGGTCATGTCGCCCCATGCCGGCTACATATACTCGGGCCATGTGGCCGCTCACGGCTATCTAAGGCTGGCTGAGGCCGGCAAGCCTGACGTGGTCTTTGTTCTCGGGCCTAACCACTACGGCTTCGGGGCTCCAATAGCTTTGGATGAAAACGAGTACTGGGCCACGCCCCTGGGGAAGGTTGAGGTGGACCTCGAGCTGGAGGAGGAGATGGCCAGCCGGGAGAGAATCCTAGCCTTTGACTCGGCAGCGCACAAGTATGAGCATAGCATCGAGGTTCAGATACCCTTCCTCCAGTACATCTTCGGGGACAGCTTCAAGATAGTGCCTATCTCCATGATGCTTCAGACGCCGGAAGCCTCCGAGAGAATCGGGAAGCTTATAGCCTCCCTCATAAGAGAGATGGGCCTCAAGGCCTACGTTGTGGCTAGCAGCGACATGAGCCACTACGTGGATGCGAGGATAGCGCGGGAGAAGGACATGAAGGCTCTAGAGATGGTGCAGAGACTAGACGTGGAGGGCCTCTACCGTGTCGTAATCGAGGAGGACGTGTCCATGTGCGGCGTGGGGCCCGTGATGACAGCCATGGTTGTGGCCCGGGAGCTCGGGTACAGCTCTCCGAGGCTCCTCAAGTACGCGAACTCCGGTGACGTCACTGGCGACTATAGACAAGTGGTCGCGTACGCTAGCGTGAGCTTCGAGAAGCCCGCGTAGAAAAGGGTAAAATCAATTAATCTCTCAGCGAGAAAAAACTGGAAGGATCATGGATTGTAGAGGCCAGACTGAGAGGCGCAAGATAGAGCACATAGTAATAGCTGTGAAGGAGAACGTGGAAGCGCCTCACAAGACCACGCTGCTCGAATACGTGGAATTCGTCCACCAGCCGGCTACCCAGCTTTCACTTGACAGCGTAGATGTCTCCACGGTTTTCCTCGGGAAAAAGCTTTCAGCACCAATACTTGTGAGCGGCATGACGGGAGGAACAGCGTTGGCGGCCAAAATAAACAGGGCCATCGGGGAAGCCGTGGAGGAGCTTGGGCTGGCTATGGGCGTCGGCAGCCAGAGGGCGGCGCTCGAAGACAGCTCTCTGGAGTACACGTATAGGGCTGCCCGGGAGGCGGCGCCCAGCTCTCCCATAATAGCTAACATTGGGGCCAGCCAGCTGGTGCAAGGCCTGAGCAGGGAGGACGTGGAGAGGCTCGTGGAAATGGTTGAGGCGGATGCCTTGGCGCTTCACCTCAACCCTCTCCAGGAGGCTGTGCAGCCGGAGGGAGAAGCTGACTACAGGGGGCTTATAGAGAAGGTGAGGTGGCTCGTCGAGGTTTCTCCAGTACCTGTGATCGTTAAGGAGACGGGGGCTGGCTTCTCGAGGGAGTCGGCCGAGGCTCTAAGGGACACGGGGATAGCTGCGATAGACGTGGGCGGAGCTGGTGGGACGTCCTTCTCCGTTATCGAGGCGATAAGGGCTGAACGTCTCGGGCTCGAGGACGAGGCGCTGAGTGCCCGCGTATACGCTGACTGGGGCGTGCCCTTGGCGGCTAGCATACTGGAGGTGAGAGCAGTATTCCCGGAACTCACGCTCATAGCTACGGGTGGGCTTAGGAGCGGCCTTGACGCGGCGAAGGCCTTAAGGCTTGGCGCCGACATGGCGGGTTACGCGCTGCCCGTTATAAGGGCCGCGTACAGCGGCGGCGCGGAGGCCGTGAAGAGGCTGCTGAAAAGGTACATTAGAGAGGTTAAGATAGCCCTGTTCCTCACGTCCTCTCGCTCTCTAGGTGATCTTAAAAAGGCGCCAATAGTGGTATGGGGCGCGCTTAGGGAGTGGATTGAATCGCGTGGGCTCAGGCTTCCAGGCTAAGTTTTTTCGGCGCTTCACTATTTAGTTCTCGGTGACGCGGATGGCGGGCGGCTATGAGCTTCTCCCGCACACGGCGGACGTCCTCATCAGGGCTTGGGGCGACACGTTGGAGGAAGCCTTCGCGTACGGCGCGCTCGGCATGTACGAGGTAATGACTGATATAAAGCGCGTCGAGCCGAGGGAGGAAAGGAGTGTTGAAAGCGAAGGCTTTGACCTCGAAAACCTGCTGTACAACTGGATAGAGGATCTGATAACATTGTTTGACGTAGAGTCTTTTCTCGCGTCCAAGGTGGTAGTGGAGAAAATCTGGGAGACGGGTGACGGCTGGAGGCTAAAGGCGAAGCTGTGGGGGGAGCCTTTCGACCCTGAGCGGCACGAGAGTAGAGCGCTTGTGAAGGCCGCTACCTATCACTTGATGAAGATCTGGGAGGAAGGGGGGAAGCACTACCTACAGTTTGTCGTCGACATCTAGCTCTACTATGGAACGACGATTATTCTTTCAATGTTGAGTCTAGGTATCCTCTTTCTACCCTTCCTCTTGTAGACGACCAGGTTATAGGCCTCTAGCAGCTCCAGGTCTCTATGCACGTTGGGAGGAGACCTGCCCAGTTTCTCAGCTATCTCGCTTATACCGAGGCTGCTGTTCTCCTTTAGAATGTCGAGTAGCTCGGCTGTCTTTCTGGAGAGCAGGCGCCTAGCCACGTGCAAGGGTATCTCGGCCTTTATGCGGTAAACATACTCTCCGTCCTCCTCGTACTCCATGTACGCCATCCACGCGTTGCTGCCACGGCCTCCCGTCTCTGCAAGCTCGATGAGCTCGTCCGGCAGGGCTGCGCGTTCCACGTACACTTTCATGCCTGTATAAGTTTATCATTTCATGATAAAAAGCTATTTGAGTTCTCGCAGCACTACCTCTACGGGAGCAGACATGGTTCCTCCGCTTAGACGGATTTCCCCCTACATATGGGAGATTCCTAAGAAGTACAAGCCCGGCATGCGGGTGCCGGCAAGGATCTTCGCCGACGAGGTCCTACTGGAGAAGATGAAACAGGACATGACCCTTGAGCAGGCAGCAAACGTGGCCCATCTACCTGGCATCTATAAGTACTCGATAGTGCTTCCAGACGGCCATCAGGGATACGGCTTTCCGATAGGCGGTGTCGCGGCATTTGACGCTGAAGAGGGGGTCATAAGCCCCGGCGGCGTGGGCTACGACATTAACTGTGGCGTAAGGGTGCTTAGGACGAACCTGAGGGAAGAGGATGTGCGCCCCGTGCTACGCGAACTCGTGGAGAGGCTTTTCCGCAACGTCCCCTCGGGCCTGGGAAGCACCGGCAGGATAAGGCTGACGATAAGTGAGCTCGACAGGGTTCTCGAGGAGGGCGTGGCGTGGGCCATAGAGCAGGGCTACGGGTGGCCCGAAGACCCCGACCACATAGAGGAGCATGGAGCCATGGAGGGCGCCTCGGCTTCGCTAGTGTCTCAGCGGGCCAAGAACAGGGGGAGAAACCAGCTTGGAACGCTGGGCAGTGGAAACCATTTCCTCGAGGTTCAGCGGGTCGACGAGATATACGAGCCTGAAATAGCGAAGCAGATGGGAATCTACGAGAAGGGGCAGATCCTCGTAATGATACACACGGGGAGTAGGGGGCTGGGCCACCAGGTGTGCAGCGACTACCTAAAGATTATGGAGCGTGCCGCCCGCCGCTATGGCGTGCCTCTTCCCGACAGAGAGCTCGTCTCCGTTCCCACGAAGAGCAGGGAGGCTCAGGACTACTTCGCAGCCATGAAGGCTGCAGCGAACTTTGCCTGGACCAACAGGCAGCTCATCACTCACTGGGTTAGGCAGAGCTTTGAGCAGGTGCTTAAGCGCTCCGCCGACGAGATGGACATGCACATAATCTATGACGTTGCCCACAACATCGCTAAGCTGGAAGAACACGAGGTGGACGGCAAGAGGGTTAAAGTGTTCGTGCACAGGAAGGGGGCTACTAGGGCTTTTCCGCCCGGCCACCCGGCCGTGCCTAAGGACTATCAGAGCATCGGGCAGCCCGTGCTGATACCGGGCAGCATGGGCACAGCCAGTTACATCCTAGTGGGCACGCCGACAGCGATGAAGATAACCTTCGGCTCATCTCCGCACGGGGCTGGAAGGATGAAGAGCCGCGCCGCCGCCAAGAGAACCTACCGGGGGAGCAGCGTAAAAGCCCAGCTTGAGAGCCGCGGCATACTAGTTAGGGCTGCGAGCCTCGCGGTCGTTGCAGAGGAGGCGCCGGGGGCCTACAAGGACGTGGACAGGGTTGTCCTCGTGGCCGACGCGGTGGGGATAGCGAAGAAGGTTGTAAGGATGGTGCCCGTAGCCGTTGTCAAAGGGTAGTCTCTTTTTCTTCCTTGAAGGTAAGAAAATATATATCCTGTTTCATGATGGCTATGCGGTGTCCTGATGAGCGAGGAGTCCAAGGAAGAGGCTGCGCGGCCCACCTTTACAACGCTGGACGGCCAGCCCATAAAGCTCTTCGGCAGGTGGAGCCTGGACGAGGTAGAAGTCAGGGATCCCGGGTTAAGGCGCTACATATCGCTCAAACCCGTATACCTGCCTCACACTGAGGGGAGGCACGCTAAGTGGTCGTTCGGCAAGTCCCGCGTGCCCATCGTGGAGAGGCTTATAAACAACCTTATGAGGCCCGGCAAGAACGCCGGTAAGAAGATGCTTGCCACGAACATCGTCAAGAGGGCCTTCGAGATAATTGAGCTGCGTACAGGCAAGAACCCTGTTCAGGTCCTCGTGTGGGCTATCGAGAACGCATCGCCCAGGGAGGAGACGACGCGTATAGTGTACGGAGGCATACTCTACCACGTGTCGGTGGACGTTTCGCCGCAGAGGAGGATAGACCTTGCCCTCCGCTTCATAGCGGACGGCGCCAGGAGCTGTGCCTTTGCAAACCCGAAGAGCATTGAGGAGTGCCTTGCCGACGAGATTATAGCTGCCGCCTACGGTGACGCGTCTAGCTACGCAATTAGGAAGAAGGAGGAGATAGAGAGGATAGCGTACGCGGCCAGGTAAGGCCGCGCTCAACGCCAAATTTTATTCTATTCCAAGATAGCGTTAATACCTTCTAGGCCGCCCTATAAGCTAGTGGTGCCGGTATGAGCACTGAGCTATGGGTGGAAAAGTATAGGCCCAAGACGCTTGACGAGATTATAGACCAGGAGGAGATCGTCGCCAGGCTAAAGGAGTTTGTGAAGACAAAGAGCATGCCTCACCTCCTCTTCGCCGGCCCCCCGGGTACTGGTAAGACTACGGCTGCGCTGGCGTTGGCCCACGACCTTTACGGGGAGAACTGGCGTGAGAACACGTTGGAGCTGAACGCGAGCGATGAGAGAGGCATAGACGTGATTAGGAGGAGGATAAAGGAGTATGCGAGGACGATACCTATAGGCGACGTGCCCTTCAAGCTGGTGATCCTGGACGAAGCGGACAACATGACAAGTGATGCGCAGCAAGCGCTGCGTAGGACTATGGAGCTGTACTCTAGGAACACGCGCTTCATACTGATAGCGAATTACCTGTCAAAGATTATAGAGCCCATACAGTCCCGCTGCGCCGTCTTCCGCTTCCAGCCGCTGCCGAAAGAGGCTGTGAAGGCGAGGCTGAAGTGGATAGCTGAGCAGGAGGGCGTAGAGGTGGACGAGGAGGCGCTAGACGCCATATGGGATGAGAGCCAGGGCGACATGAGGAGGGCCATAAACATTCTCCAGTCGGCGGCAGCTATAAGCAAGAAGGTCACCGTGGACACCGTCTACGAGGCGCTCGGCAAGGTGAGGCCCCGCGAGGTAAGGGAGATGCTTGAAGTGGCGTTGAAGGGGGATATCATAGGCGCCAGGGAGAAGCTCAGGGTTCTCATGTACCAGTACGGCCTAAGCGGGGTTGACGTGATAAAGCTTCTCCACAGGGAGGTGCTGTCCTCCAGGAGCCCGCTGAGGCTTAACGGGCTCCCCCTGGCAGACCTGCTGGTACTCATAGGCGACGCGAACTACAAGATAGTTGAGGGTGCGGACGACGAGATCCAGTTGATGGCCGTAATCTCTAAGATAGCGTTGATGGCCAGTGAGGCAAAGAAGTCTGAGTGAGCCGTTATGGCGCCGATACCTTGGACGGAGAAGTACAGGCCTAAGAGCCTATCCGAGGTCGTTGGAAACGAGGAGGCTAAGAAAAAGTTTGTAGCTTGGCTTAACGCCTTCCTTAAAGGAAAGGCTAAAAAGAAGGCTGCCCTTCTCTACGGCCCTCCAGGGTCCGGGAAGACAAGCCTTGTCAACGCGGTGGCGCACCAGTTCGGCTGGGAGCTCATAGAGCTTAATGCTAGCGACTTCAGGTCGAGGGAGGCCATTAGGAACAGGGTTCTCAGCGCGGCTACGATGGGCTCCCTTTACGGTAAGAGGAAGATAATACTGCTCGACGAGGTGGACGGCATAAACCTCAAGGAAGACGCGGGCGGACTACAGGCGATACTCGAACTGATAGAGAAATCACGCTATCCGGTTGTTTTGACCGCGAACGACCCTTGGGATCCTAAGCTGAGGCCGCTGCGCGACGCCGTCGAGATGATAGAGTTCAAGAAGCTTAGGAAGTACGAGGTTATCCGGGTGCTACAGAATATTTGCCGCAAAGAAGGGTTGGAGTGCAGCAGAAGCGTTCTCTCAGCCATCGCGGACAACGCTAAGGGAGACTTGAGGGCCGCGATAAACGACCTGCAGACCCTCGCCATGGGGAAGAAGAGGATAGACCTTGCAGACCTTAACGTGCTGGGAGACAGGGCTGACCAGGAATCCATGTTCGACATTGTGAGAACCGTGCTCACCGCTCGCCGCCCCGAGCAGGCGTTAGCGGTGCTCCGTATCCCAAGCCTCGACTATGAGATGCTCCTACTGTGGCTGAGCGAAAACATACCTTACCAGTACCAGGGCAGCTACCAGGCCATCGCGGACGCCTATGAGGCTCTCTCCTGGGCCGATATAATGTTGGCCAGGATGAAGAGGAAGCAGATATGGCAGCTCCTACCCTACGCGCTCGAGCTGATGACGGCTGGCGTCGCCAGCGCTAGAGGAAAGCCTCCATTCCGCTTCGTAAAGTACAGGTTTCCCGAGAAGCTGCGGCTCCTCGCCAGGAGTAAGAGTAAGAGGGAGAGGTTCCTGCAGGTTGCCAGGGAGGTTGCGTCCCGGCTCCACGTTTCCCTTAGAACCTTGAAGCTCGACGTGATACCCTTCCTCAGGGTAATCTACGAGCACGACGAGGAGATGGCTGAGAAGATATACCGTTCAATGGGACTCACGAAAAGGGAGTTTGAGGCGCTCATAGGCTAGCAAGCTCTTTTTCGATGAGCCTCATCAGGGTTTTTTCAAGCAGGTTGAGGGGTACCTTGCTTATACCTATCTGCTCGGGAATCAGGATGTGAGTTGTCCTGCCGCGTGTACGCCCCTTGGCGACCCTAGTCTCTATAAGGCCGAGGTTCCTCAGCCTCTGTATTCGCTCCCACACGCTGGTATGGCCTAGAGGCTTTACACCGTAGTTCTCGCAAAGATCCTCGTACTCGAGCTTTACAACCCCCATGCTCACATAGGCGCGTTCCCTGTTCAACATGAGCGTCCTCGCGATGGCCAGCAGCAATAGTTTCTCGTGGAGCTGGAGCTTCTCCAGAAACTCGGGGTCGTATATCGTCGGCAAAACGCCGCGGTTTATCACGTACCTAACGTCCTCCGGCAGCACGTGGCTGCGCCCCTCGTTCTCGGCGTGGCGGGCGGCGAACCACAGAATCTTTATTGCCATCCTAGCGTCCCCGTAGCCCCTCTTTGTGGCCGGGTCGTAGCCCACGGCGTCCGCGATCATCTTTATTATCTCGTCGCTCACAGCGTCCTCTCGGATGGCCTTCTCGTTTCTGATTCTGGACACAAGTATGTCTTCTAGCTCGCGAGACGTGTAGGGGTTAAACTCGACGTAGTGCGCGTTGAGGGAGCTTAGGATGGACTTGTCCATGTACTCTATGCTGACAGTGTAGTTTCGGAAGACTACGACTAGGGCAAGGCCGAACCTTGAGGGCCCAAAGATCTCGCCGAGCCTTAGTAGGGTGTATAGAATGTTGTTGCCTTCAGGCCTTCGGAGGAGAACGTCGGTCTCGTCTATCACGAGGTAGAGGTTGTAGCCGTTTTTGTCCAGAAAGTTCACGATATACTCGGTTACTTCCTGCGTCGAAAACCCTCGTCTAGGGATATTTAAGCCAAGGTCTTTCCCTATTTTACGTAGTACCTGGAACTTTGTCGTAAAGCTTTGGCTATTTATGTAAGCGTATGCTATGGGGGGAATCCTCTTCTTTGCGACGTAGTCTTGGAGTTTCTTCCCAATAGACTTTGCAACCGCGGTTTTACCCGTACCTATAGGGCCGTTAAAGATGACCGTTCTAACGATGTTTTCTTCTCCCTGAAAGATGGGCTTCAAGTGGTCTATGGTTTCGACCAGGTGCTGTTCTCTGTGAGGCAGCCTTGTGGGTAGATAATCGTTGGTTAGCTTGTACTCGTCTAGTATTATCCTGTTCCTGTTAGGGAAGATCGGGTCGTGGTCTAGTAGGCTCATGTATATCCCTGAGGGAGAGTCTATTGTGGATAAGTGCGAAAGTGGTCTATAAATCTTCACTATACTAAATTAGCCGTAAAGCTTAACATAGTTTTTATAAAGATTTTTATATTTATGCTTAAACCCCGAAACTGTCTCACCGGGGCCTAAACAAAAATACCTCGACAGCCACTTTTCCGTCAAGCTCTTCTACCAAGACTTCACGGCCTCTTTTATCGTCGAAGGCTTTACTAAATTTCTCCACCAGCGCCCCATAGTATTCTTGTCTCCAGTTCTTTCTGAGCTTAACCCTCACTCTCCCAACCCTGTACCCCAGGGAACACACGTCGCGCGGGGCACGGCACAGGAGCTCCTCGAGGTCTTTATACACGCCTACAACAAGCCTTACGTTCAGAAGCCCCCTCACAGGGTACAAACGCGCCATCCTGGCCGCGTCCTCAGGCGGCAGCCTAGTATAAACCATGACCCGTCCTGGGCCGACAATCCTCCCCTCAACGCGGGGATCCTCTGGAAAGAACAGGTCTAGCAGGTCCCTGAGCACGCGCTTCTCCTTGCCGGGCACGGTGCCAGCCACTATGCGGTACTCCATACTTCCCGTGCCCTCTTCTCCACGTGCTCAGTTTTAACCTCCACCCCCAGTCCGGGTTTCCGCGGCACTTCGAGGCTACTCCCCTCTTTCAGCTCCCAGGGAGGATCAACAATGTCTTCATGCCAGTAACGGCTGCTCGCAGATATGTCCGAGTGGAAGGTCACGGCCGGGTGAGACGCCAGGGCCACCAAGAAGCTCCTCCCCACTCCCGTCTCAAGCATGCCGCCTATCCAGGCTCCCAGCCCAAGGCCGGGCGCATAGTCTAGAATCCTCTTACCCTCGAGGGGGCCGCCTACCCGTCCAGGCTTAACATTCACTATCTCTGCCGCGCCTATCCGCGAGGCCAGAACCGCGTCGTGGAGACTCTTGACGCTCTCGTCGAGACATATGGGAGTTGAGAGCTTCCTAGCTGCTACACTGTGCTCTAAGAGGTCGTCATAATGGAAGGGCTGCTCCAGCATTAAGAGTTCATATTTGTCGAGCTTCCGGAGAAAGTACAAGTCCTTAAGCGTGTAAGAAGCGTTAGCGTCCACCTGCAGCAGTATGTCGCCGTACTCTTCCCTAATCCTCTTAACGGGCTCGACATCCCATCCGGGCTTAATCTTAATCTTTATACGTTCATACCCCTCCTCAAGTCTCCTCCCCACCTCCCTGAGCAGCTCGTCGATCGTAGGCTTTATTCCAATGCTCACACCGACCTTAACTCTCCCCTTTCTGCCGCCAAGAAGCTCTGCAAGGCTCAAACCCCTAAGCCTCGCATAAAGGTCGAGGAGGGCTTCCTCAAACATTGCTTTGGCCATGGGGTAGCCCCTAATACGGCCGGTCAACCTGCGGAACTCTCCCGGCTCCTCGATCTCCGCTCCTACAAGTGCGGGGGCGATGTACCTCCTAGATACCATGTAGTCTATGTCAACAGTTTCATAGCTGTACCAAGGGCCCACGCCGGCCACGCATTCACCCCACCCCTCCTCGCCACCTTTCTCCTCAATCCTAGCCAGCAGGACAGGCCTCACACTCATCGTTCCAAAACTCGTAGTGAAGGGGGAGCGAAGCCTCATTTCCAAAAGGTAGAGCGTTATCTTCCTTATCTCCACGGATAATCCCCCTCCAGGACCGGTTTAAGCGATGTCCGCCAGAGCAGGTAAAAGTTTCTACGCGTCTCCTCCACAAGCGGCACGTGCTCAACGACAATGTAACCCTTCCTGAGATAATACGTGAAAGCCCTTCGCAGCTCCATCTTCCAGCGGAGGGCCTCCTCGAAGTCATTGTCCCTAACCACGTTGATGTCCCCAGGAAACTCCAGTAGTACAAGGTCGTTCTCGGTTGTAAGCCTGACCGACCTTACGGCCCGCCACCCCCCTCTGTCCTTGGTCTCCACAACGCTCAACGCGACATCCTTTACCTCGTCAAAGCTGGGAGCCCGATCCCGCCCCGAAATCCTCTCCCTCACACGGGGAGACGTTATCCACCACTCCACGCGGAACCTGTCGCTCGGCAACCCCCTGTTTATGGAGTCCCTCATCTCCCCGTAGTAGTTAGGGTGAAACTCCCTATCCACAACCCCCAGCTTCCCAAAGTTGAACCTGGCATTCAAGCCCTGATGAGGGTCGTAGGTCCACACTATTAGGCTAAAACCGTTCCTCAACGCCCACTCCCGCTGCTCCAGCTTAAGCCTAAGCGCTATTCCATGCCCCCTATGGCTCCTCTTAACGCCCACCATGTGGCTATAATGGTAGAGACCGTGCTCCTCGTCCCTACCGGTAAACCCCATCACAAACCCCACTGGCTCCCCATCCTCGACAGCGGCCATCAAAAAGCCCCCGTTCCTCGCGACCGCCCACATCATGTGCGGCGGCACAGCCTCCGTGTAGTCGCTCATACCCCAAGCGTCCTTCATAACATCCATTATCTTCCAGAGCACCCCGGGGTCTCGAACCTCCACGTACTCTACCGTCATCTAGCTTCCAGGGCCTAACGTGCTATTAACGATTACAGCGTACAAGCGGAAGATTGTTTAAGCCTCCGCTTAATCTACATAGTGAAGCCGGGGTGGCCGAGTGGACCAAGGCCCGCCGCGGGCCGTCCAGAGGCGGCGGACTTGAGATCGGCTCTACGTGATAGCCTGGCTGGAGATCCGTTGCCCGTCGAGGGCGCCCGGGTTCGAATCCCGGCCCCGGCGCCACCCACAAACCCTCCTCCGACGCGCGCAGCGGGCAATACGTGCCTTGCACCGCCAGCCGGCTGCGGCGCCAGAAATAAATACTCTCCTTTCTGATGCTATGGCGGTGCTATATGGCAGAGGAGTTCCGCTACATAGTCAGAATCGCCGGAGTCGACCTTCCCGGCGATAAAGCGCTAGTCTACGCGCTGGCCCGGATAAAGGGTGTCGGGATAAACCTCTCCCGGGCGCTGTGTAGGAAGCTCAACCTCGACCCAGACAGGCTTGTAGGCACGCTCAGCGACGAGGAAATAGAGATGCTTAATGAGAAGCTACGCTCGATAGACAAGCTCGGCTTCCCGTCCTGGATGCTTAACAGGAGGCGCGACCCCTTCCTGGGAACCGACAGGCACCTCATAACCTCCGACCTGGTCTTCGAGGTGAGAAAGGACATCGAGTTCATGAAGGCTATACGCTCCTACAAGGGCGTAAGGCACATGTATGGCCTCAAGGTTAGGGGTCAGCGTACGCGCACAACGGGTCGCTTCGGCATGACGCTCGGCGTGAAGAGGGGCAAGGGGGCTCGCAAGTAGAGGTGGTTAGATGGGAGACCCGAAAAAGCCTAGGAAAAAGTGGCGTGGCCCCACGCATCCGTGGAGGAAGGAGCAGCTCATAGAGGAGATGAAGCTCGTCGGAGAATACGGGCTACGCAACAAGAGGGAGCTATGGATTGCCAGGAGCCTTCTTAGAAACATTAGGGCGCGTGCCAGGGAGCTTCTAGCCCTCCCCGCGGAGGAACGTATCAAGCTGGAAAAGCCCCTCATAGAGAAGACCTACAAGGCGGGCATACTTCCAAGCCCTGAGGCCTCCCTCGACGACATACTAGGCCTCACCGTCAGAGACGTGCTTGAGAGGCGCCTACAAACCCTCGTCTACCGTAAGGGCCTCGCGAAAAGCATGTACCACGCCAGGCAGCTCATAACGCATGGCCACATAGCAATTGGCGGCAGGAGGGTGCGCAGCCCCGGCTACCTGGTCTCCAGGGAAGAGGAAGAGCTTATAGGCTTCTACCCGCTATCCCCCTACGCTAAGGCCGCCGCTGAGGAGGGTGGTGAGCAGTGAGCGAGGAGCGCAAGCCGAAGAGAAGGGGAGACGTGGGCATAGCCTGGATCTATGCTAGCTACAACAACACCATAATTCACATAACCGACCTCTCCGGGGCCGAGACAATCGCCAGGGTCTCCGGGGGCATGGTTGCAAAGGCGGACAGGGACAAGCCCTCCCCATGGGCGGCGATGCAGGCCGCCATGAGGGCGGCTAGGATAGCGCTCGACAAGGGAATCCGCGTCGTGCACGTGAAGGTTAAGGCTCCAGGCGGCTATGGCCCCAAAACGCCGGGGCCAGGCGCAGGCCCGGCCATAAGGGCGCTTGTGAGAGCCGGTCTCATGGTTGACAGGATAGAGGACGTAACTCCGCTTCCGACGGACACGATCCGTAAGCCCGGAGGCAGGAGGGGTAGAAGAGTATAAGCGCTGTTTTTGTTTCCCAATTTTTCGGAGCTTGTATTGCTTAAGGGTTGGGGCCTCAGGCCGGAAACCTTCTCGTCACCGATAAGCGCTGCAATGGCTCGTCATAGGCCCCACGGTACATCGGGGGAGAGCCTATATTAGCTTGGCACGTCCTGAGAAAAAAGGGTGCTATAGTGTACTTCTACACCCGCAAGGCCCTGGCGGACGCCATGAAACTCATGTATGAGAGGGGGCTTGTCTCGGCGTTCGCGGGCAACATCAGCGTCCGCCTTCAGGACGGGATGGCGATAACGCCAAGCGGGGTTCACAGACACCTCTTGGACGTAGACGACATAGTAGTTGTGGACTGGGAGGGGCGCAGAAAGTGGGGCAAGAGAAAGCCCTCCAGCGAGTGGAGGATGCACGCCGCGATATACCGGGCCAGGAAGGACGTTTACTCCGTTGTACACGCGCATCCAAGGGCGGTGGTAGCCCTCTCCGAGCTGGGATTTTCGCCTAGGGGACTCGCGGAGACCAAGTTATTTTTCGGAGACAACATCCCTCTCGTCGAAAAGCTGCCCCCCGGATCCGAGAAGCTGGCCGAGGCGACCAGCGAGGCCTTGAGGAGCGGAGGCAAGGCCGCCGTGCTGGCGTCTCACGGAGCCGTTACACTTGGAAGGGACGTGTGGGAGGCCGAAGGCCTAATGGAGGTGTTGGAGGAGGCCGCCGAGATCCTACTCTTTTCCCTAGCGCCGAGCGCCGCCCAGGGTTTATATAGGCGGAAGAACATGTTTTACAGGCTCGATTATTTATAGATGGTGGTCGTAGATTGGCTTGGCTCGGCTTCGAGAAGGGATGCCTTGGAGACGAAGAGGCTAAATCCCTCCTAGAAGGCCTGGGCCTAACCGTCCTACGGGACTTCGAGATAGAAGTGGAGGTCGGAAAAGAGTGGGTCGCCTTCCGCGTCTTTGAGGTTAGAGAGCCCGTAGAGTCCGTGTCATGCCCTTTAGCAAGAAAAGTGGGGTGCAGGGTTCTCGAGGGAGGAAAACACCTCATACTGGGCGAGGTTTCGGCGAAAATATGGGACGAGGCGGTACGCGTGTGCAGCCCCGATGGAGAGACGGAGCTTATACCGGTGTACACCTACGACGCCTTCCTCGACATTAGGATGCCCAGCAGAAAGGTTCGAGGCCTCGAGCCGGAGATAGTGGTTGGCGGAAAGGTCTACCGGCTCCCCCTCTCCTTCGAGGATCTTGAGGAAATCGCGCAGCGCGGCTTGCTAGAAAAAGTTGAGAAGGCGGCAAGCGTGTACGGTCTCTTCAGGGTTATCTCGCATAAAGCCTTGGAGGAGCTGGAGAGGCGTAAAAGGGAGCGCAAAGAGGAAGCGAGGTATGAGGTGGACTATGAGTCAGGCTACGTCGTGGTTATGGAGTCCGGCAAGGTTACGGCCGTGGCTCTGCCCAGGTTCTTCGTCTCGCTAGTGGAGGAGGGCCGCTACGAGGAGGCATCAAAGATCTACGATGAAGCACCGGAGGAAACCAAAAAGTCTCTCAGGGAGTCCCTAGTCGACGCGTATTACCTCTGGAAGACCATGGGTAAAGATGTAAGCCAGCTAAAAGAGTTCCTGGAAAGGCTGGGCGTAAACGTGGAGGAGAAGTAAGGGCGAGCATATTAGTCTCCCCCACGACTGTATCTTGAGGGAAAAACATGCCTGCTCTTTCAAGCCGCCCCTCCCTTATAAGGCGGTCTCCCATTAGGCGCATAGCAGCGCTTCTCGAGGAGGCTAAGCGCAAGGAGACGATAATAAGTTTCGGCGGCGGCGCGCCCAGCCTACCGCCTCCACCGGAGGTAGTCGACTACCTAGCCGAGATGATAAAGAAGGAGCCTGCGAGAACAGTGGCCTATTCCAGCACGAAGGGGGTACCGGAGCTACGGCAGCTACTAGCCGAGGACCTAAAGAAGCACTGGGGCGTAGACTACGACCCGGACGACATACTCATAGTGAACGGTGGGACAGAAGGAATCTACCTCTCCCTGGCGGCCACCGTGGAGCCCGGCGACGAGGTGATAATACTAGACCCCACCTATCTCGGCTACAGCGAGGCAATAAAGCTCTTCGGCGGAAAAGTGCGCTACGTGCCCGTAAGCGTGGAGAACGGGTATCAACCCTCCCTGGAGGACGTGGAACGAGTCATATCTCCCATAACGAAGGCCTTCATACTCTTGAGCCCCGACAACCCCACCGGCCGGATAGTCACGGAGGAGTTCGTCAAGGGGCTCGTAGACATGGCTGTAAAGTACGACTTCTGGATAATCTTCGACGCCGTCTACAAGCACATCTCATTCGGCCGCAAAACCCCCTGGGTGGACGCGATACCCGAGGCCCGTGAGAGGACAATAACCATTAACAGCTTCAGCAAGGAGGCCTCGATACCAGGCCTCCGCCTCGGCTACGTAACAGGGCCGCGTGAAGCGGTTGACGCGATGGAGAAGATAAAGCAGTACGTCTCACTAGCGCCGAGCACCACGGCGCAGTACGCGATGATAAAGTTCCACGAGGACGGCATAAAGGACCGGTACCTCAGGGACGTCGTAATACCAACCTACAAAAAGCGGCGCGACCTCATGTACCAGCTGATACAGGAGTATCTCCCCGAGGCCCGTACGGTGCTACCCGAGGGGGCGTTTTACTTCTTCGTCGACATGAGGCGCTACCTCGAGGCTATGGGTAGGAATGACGAGGAGTTCGCTAACAGGCTCCTCTACAGGAAGAGCGTGGTGGTGATACCGGGCAGGTACTTCGGGAGCAAGGGGGTCGGCCACGTGAGGATGACCTTCGTGACGGAGCCTGAAGAGAGGATTAGGGAGGGTATCAAGCGTATAGCCGCGTATGTGAGTAGCTACATGTTTTAACATTTCCTCCAAGTTTTTCTTAGAGTTTTTACTTTCGCGGTTATAGGGTTTAGCATTAATACGCTTAAACGCCTTTTTGACAACGCGGGTCCTCCATGCTCCAAGACATAATTCTCGAGTACATATCGCGGAACAGGGAGAAAATCCTCTCCACAGTATCCTCGGTAGCCGAGGACGACGCCGAGCTGCCAGAAGTCGACTGGCGCTTTCTCCCCGAGGCCTCCTGGCCAGGCCCCGTGGCAGGCGTCGACGGAAGCGTAAACTTCATCGAATACAAGGGATGTCTCTTCACAGTCGCTGACGCCGAGGCCGTAAAGGCGGAAAACGGTGCAGAACGCCTCGCGGCTGCAGGGTTCGCCGACTTCATGCTACCCTACTGGCTGCCCCGCGAGAGAGCCAGAACCTATATGTCCATTTTAGAGCTACGCAGCGCGCTACACGTGCTGGAGAACGTAAAGAACTCGCTCGTCCTAATGGATGGAAGCCTGCTCAACGCGTTCCCAAAGTCTCTGAGACGCTACTACAGCCCCTCTCTAGCCCCAGAGTTCAGCGACAAGATAGAGGTGGACACGTGCCTGCCTTACTGCGACTCCGCGGCAAGACTCCTCGTTAAAGGGTTGGCGTCCGAGGACAAGCCCTCGGAGGAAACCAGGAGGGAGGCGGCGACGCTCGAAATACTTGAGCTAACATACCTCCTCTATAAGATACTCCACGACTTCGGCGGCCGCATAGTCTGGGTCGCCAAAAACTCGACCGACAACTCTCTCTTCAAGAAACCCGTCTCCGACATCGCCGTGCTCGAACGGACCACGGTGGGCCGGGGATACGTGGACGCGGGAGAGGCATACCTGGAGCCGCCGAGAGGAACCCCGTATTCACGCTTCCTAGAAAAAGTCCCGGTCCACGTATACTATGCCCGGCTGAGAGGGGGAGGACCCGTTCTGAGGTTCGAGATACCATTTACCGGGGAGAAGGCCGCGGCACGCATCATAGGGGGGCTGAGACCGGTCTCCGCGGCCGGATACCCCTATGTTCTCCGCCTCGCGCATAGAGACGTGATCGTGAGGAAGAAGGACATAGAGACTATTGCCGGGATACTTGGCTTGAAGATAGTCCTGGCTGCTAGGTGGTACCTGTGAGCGAGGAGGTCGGCAGGGTTATCGGGGAGGCTGCTACCACCGCGGCCCCCTTCATATCGAAGAGGCCCCCACGAGTGGGGGAGTACGTTGTGCTGGAGTACGAGGGGCACAGGGTTCTCGGAA
>JALVKT010000007.1 GCA_027027675.1 Thermofilaceae archaeon
TGAGACCCAGCCTCTCAAGCTCCCTCCTCATCCAGGCCCTCACGTCGCCGCCCGCCTCCTCCTTAAACTTCTTCACCGTGTCCAGCCACGTCCCAAACCCGATGTTCGCGTGCCCCGCCTTGGGGAACACCCAGAGGTAGCCGGCAAACCTCGCCCTAAGCGAGAGGTAAAAGTAGGAGGTGCCAGCGTCAAGCCCCTCAGGCAGGGGAGCGTCAAACTCGAACGCCATGGCAAGCCTAAACCTCGGCCTCAGCCCAGCCATCCCCGCGAGGGGGCACGGCTGGCCACACGCGAGCACGGCGGCCCGGGCCTCGTAGACGTCCCCGGCGTGGAGGACCACGTGTCCGGGCCTGGCCTTGAGTCCGCGGACCGGCCGCTGCTCCACCAGTTGGGCCCCGCTGGCCACCGCCGCGTCGGCGAGGGCCTTGTCGAAGATGGCCCGCTCGGTCATCCCTATCCTCGAGGGGAAGCATGCCTCAGCGTTGAAGCGGGGGAACACGGCGCAGCCCCTCTCAGTCGTGTGTGTCACGTAGTCGGGGGTGTACGTGCCCAGCTTCTTGAGGAGCGAGATGGACGCCACTGTGAGGCCGCCGGCGCAGGGCTTCCTGCGGGGCATCTTAAGCGCCTCGAGTAGTAGGACGTGGTAGCCCATGCGGGCTAGGAGGTGGGCTGCGGTTGAGCCTGCGGGGCCCGCCCCGACCACGGCGACGTCGTACATCAATGCTATATTAGTAACGGTAATATAAAAAGACATTATCCAATAACCTACTGGTGCAGCCGGGAAAAAGCCGAAGATCTAAACGTAAAAAGGGAGAGTTTAGCCCCCGTAGCCCGGGAAGGACTGGGGGGTCGCGGGCGGGGTGAAGATGTCCGCGGGGACCGAGGTGGAGATGCTCTCAATGAACATGTCGCCCTCGCTGTACTCGCCGCCCTTCTCCTGGTGCCACCACATGTACCTGAGCTGCTGCGACGCGTCGAAGCATACCCTCTGCTGCACCTGGTAGCCCTCCTCGTTCGTGTACTGGGCTAGCCAGCAGTGCATCGCTACGCCATGTATGGTCTTCACGCCCTCGTACTGGAACCTGTTTATCTGCTGCTCCCACTCAGCCTTCTTCTCCCCAGGGTTCTCCCCGCCGGTTGACTGTGACTGCTGCTCGTACATCTGCTGGGGAACCTTCATGCAGACCCACTTGTCCTGTGTCTGCTGCGTCCTGAAGCACATGATGTATGAGACCTGGTCTCCCTGCTTAAGGGTGAGGAACTCCGTCTCACCCGAGAATGGTTTGCCCTGGCTCTTACCGGAGAACTTCATGTACTGGAGGGAGTTGCCGTCCGCGTAGGCGTACTTGAACCTGCCGTTTCCCTCGCTGTCGCCCTTGGCTGTGTGGCTCTTGAAGCTTATCGTACCTGTCATCACGTAGCTGGAGGGGAACGCTTTGAACATGTCGCCGAGGCTTGGCTGCTCGCTGCCCTGCTGTCCTCCCTGCTGCCCGGTCTGCCCCTGCTCTCCGGAGCCGCCTTGGCCGCTCTGTCCACTCTGACCTCCCTGCTCGCTCGTCCCGCCTGTCCCTCCGCCCTGCTGTCCTCCTTGGCCCTGCTGGCCTTGCTGGCCGCCTTGCCCGCCCTGGCCTTGCTGCTGGGGCGGCTGTGGGGGTGGCGCCTGCTGCGTTTTCCTTGGGGACATGTAGAGGTATATGCCTCCAGCGGCTACTATGACTATTAGCACCGCGCCCAAAATGGCGATTGTTTTCGTGTCCATTTCGTCTCGGGTATGAATGTTCTAGATGGTATATAGGTGTTAGTTATTCATAGTATATCGGCAAAATCATTCATTAAAGTTAAATTATAAGACTCGGATGTCAACAACATGCTTTGTTAAATGGCAGACGGCGTTGGCAGGCTACGACACCGATAATTACTTGGCAACACATTATATAGCGGGTGTCGAAATGGACGACTTCTGGGAGATACTGCGCCGCATCATAGAAGACTTCATGAGGACAGGCGAGCTAGACCCGGAGCCCCTACTAAACAGCGGCTTCTTCTTCTACGGCTACACCCTCTCCGGCCCCAGCGGCGAGCCCCTCCTCACAGCCGCCCAGCCAGACGCCTA
>JALVKT010000008.1 GCA_027027675.1 Thermofilaceae archaeon
CTCGAAGCGTACGCGTGGGCCAGGAGGGCGGCCGCCACCCCCAGGGCGAAGGGGAACCAGTACTGGCGCATGACGAGCTGCTCCGGCTCCGCCTCCACGAGCTGGGCGAGGAAGGTGAAGCCCTTCTCCACGTCGCCCCCTACAAGCCAGGGCGCCGCGACGAGCACGGCAAGGCTGAGGAGGCCCGCCGCTGCGCCTGGAAGCGTCTCCCTGTAGCCGCGCCTAAGCGCTAGGGAGGCGAGGAACATGGTAACGGCGTAGAAGAGGGCGACGCCGTAGTCCAGTATGTGGGTGAGCGCGGTGAGGGCCAGGGCTGCGAGGAGGCCGGCGAGGCGTCCCCGGGAGGGCTCGCGCGCGTAGAGGTACTCGTAGAGGATGAAGAGGTTGAGCCAGACCAGCCCCACCGCGTTCTTTACGAAGTCGCTGTAGAGCTTCACCGTGAACGGGTTCACGGCCACCGCGAGGCCAGCGGCCACGCCGGCCACCCTAGACCCCGTGGCCCGCCTCACCAGCAGGTACACGGGCACGGTGGAGAGGGCCGTTAGGAGCGTGGAGCCCAGCTTCACCGCCATGAACGGGTCGCGCAGCACAAGGTAGAAGGCGGCGAGGAGCAGGAAGGCGAGCGGCGGGTCGGGGTACTTCAGCGCGCCGTGCCTCAGGAGCCACTCCACCTGCACCACGTAGTAGGGACCGTCAATCCCCGGGAGGAGCGGCGTGGAGAGCATCGGCGGCAAGAGGAATGCCACAGCCGCCCCATACGCGGCAACCATAGCCGCGGCGTCGGCCACGTCCACCCTAGAATCCATCATGTGGGCCGCGCATGCCAGGGATATAAGGGATGGCCCCGGAAAAACCTGGAAAAGCCTGGAAAGCGTCTCCAGCCCGCCCGAGGGGGAGGGGCAACGCTAGTATATGCGCCGCCCCCTATAGGGCTGTGGACGACTGGGAGCACGTAGCGAGGCTCGCCGGCGCCGAGCCCCACCAGCTCGTGGCGCGGGCCGTCAACGCCGCCGCGCTCCTAGGCCTCCCCATCGAGTTCAGGGTTACGCGCCGCGTAGCCTACATCAGGTGGGGGAGGCGGGGCGCCTACTTCAGGATAGCCGTCGCATCGCCCGTCTCCGGGGAAACCTTCCAGGTAGGCCTGCGGATGTACGAGTCTGACTTCGGAGTCCTAGCCGAGGTCTCCCCCAGAGGCGTAAAGCTTCTCCCCTGGCGCCTCCCAGACTACCTCGCCGTCCCCGGAGACCTAGTAACCACGCACGTGAGCGACGTCTGGAAGGCGAGGCTCAGGGCCGCCTGGGACGGCCTCCTAGAGCCTGGGGAGCCGCCGCGCAGCCTGCTAGAAGCCGCCCGCGACGCCATCGCGGGCGTGGAGGGCCTACCCGGCAGGTGGAGCTACATCCGCCAAACCCTCGACTACGTCTACGGGGATCCGGGCCGCCGCGTCTACCCCCTCTGGCTAAGCAGCATAACAGGCTCCGCCTCCCTCTCCAAGGTAGCCCTCCGGGAACTCGCGGGGAAACACGAGTAGCTGGTACTGAAGCCTGCCATGTCCCCCGGCGGGTCTCACGTTATTTCTTAGGAGATAAGACTGGGTGGCGAGGCCCTGCCAATGTATTTGTTAGACAGCCTTTTCCCCCGGCTTGCAGGGGTCTCCCACTGTAAATTTGTGGTAGTTAGGCTCTGAAAAGCTCGCCCATCTTCGCGCCTATAGCCTTGCTTGCAAGCACCATGCTTGTGGCGACGACGAGCATGAGCACCATGCCCAGGGCGCTGGCCAGCTCGGGGCCGTTTACGAGCTCTGTGCTCACCTCGTATATCGTCTTTGTTATCGGGTAGTACTGCTCCCTCAGCGCGAGCATGAGGCTCGTGCTCACCTCTATCATCGACTCCGCGAACACGAGTATGGCGCCGGCAAAGATGTTGGCCGCTATGAGGGGCAGGGTGATGTCCCTGACAACCTTTAAGGGCTTGCTGCCCAGGCTCAGCGCGGCCTCCTCCAGGCTCCTGTGAACCTGCTGTATCCCAGCGTATATGCTGCGAACCATGTATGGGAGTCGCCTCGTCGTATACGCTATGATGAGGAGGAGCGTGGGGTCGCGGTAGGCGCTGAGGAGCGGCACGTCGGCGAAGCTGCTGAGATAGCCAAACGCCAGGGCTATCCCGGGGATCGCGAGGGGCCACATGGACACCGTGTCGGCCAGGTCGCGGAGGGGCTGCGGAAGCTTCCCCCTGCTCGCGACGTATGCGGTGGCCAGGCCTATAAGGGCTGCGAGCGCGGTGGCCGACACGCTGTAGAAGATGCTGTTCCTGATCGACGTGGCCGTGAGGGTGTTCGTGAATATGGACTGGTAGTATTTAAGCGTGAACTCCTGGGGCAGTACGCTCATGAACCAGCGGCCAGACACGCTTAGGAGCGCTATTGAGACGTGGGGGAGGGCCGCCACCGCTATCCACACCGCTATGAGCGTGGAGACGGCTGCCTCCACGGGGCCTGTGAGCCTCGGCCTCTTCCTGGCTATATGGCCCCGCCCCAGCATCTCGTAGCTCCTAGCAGCGGTGTACCGCTTTATACCTATGAAAACAAGGCTTATCAGCACCAGCACGAATACTGTGAGTGCGTAACCCATCGGGTTCTCATGAAGCTCCATGCTCATCGAGAAGATCTGGACTGGGACGACCTTGTAGAAGCTGAACATGAGGGGCGTGCCCAGGTCCGTGAAGCTCCAGATGAACACTATGGCGGCGGCCGCCGCGGCGCCCGGCAGCGAGAGGGGCAGCGTGACGGTGAGGAACTTGCGGAGCCCCGTGACGCCCAGGGTCTCAGCGCTCTCCTCGAGCGTTGGGTCGATGTTCGAGAGGCTGGCTGCTATGTTGAGGTACGCTATGGGGTATAGGTGGAGGATCTCCAGCAGTATTATCCCCACCATCCTGTTCGCGAACCAGTCTATCGGCGCGCTTATCAGGCCGAGCCTCATCAGCAGGAGGTTTATCGAGCCGTACCTTGCGAAGAGCTTCAACATGCCTATCGCGCCGACGAAGGGGGGCACTATGAAGGGTATGAGGAGCAGCGACTCGTACACGCCCCGAAGCCTAAACTCGTACCTCACCATCACGTAGGCGAGGGCGTAGCCTACGAGTATTGTGACGACCGTGCTGGCAGTCGCTATGTAGAAGCTGTTGTATATGCTCTGCCTCAGAACAGGGTCGCCGACCATTATGGCGAAGTATTCGAGGCTGGGCGCACCCCTTATAAACAGGGCCCTATAGAACACGTAACTCAACGGGTAGGCGAGGAACACGGCGAAGTACGCCATCACGAGGGCCCACAAGGCCAGGCTTCCAAGGCTCACCTCCCTCATCCGTAGGCACCCCTAGAACACCACTATCTGCTCCGGCTCAACTCTCACGCCCACCTCGTCGCCCTCCCCAAACCACCTCTCGCCGGCCGGAAGCCTGGCCTTAACCTCCACTCCGCCAGCGTCGAGGTACACGTCCTCGTAGAAGCCGTAGTACAGCACGGCCTTCACGCGCAGCCCCCGCCCCTCAACAATCCTCACCGACTCCGGCCTAAACGCGACGGTAACCCTTCCCTCCCTAGAGCCGCCCGGCAGCCTCATCCTCCCCAGCGGAGTATCGGCCTCGCAGACGCCGCCACTGCAGGAGACGTGTGCCTCGAGAAAGTTTATCTCCCCTATGAAGTCGGCGACAAACCTCGTCTTCGGGCTCCTATACACCTCCCTGGGAGAACCGACCTGCTCGACGACCCCTATGTTCATCACGGCTATGCGGTCGGCCATGCTGAGCGCCTCCGCCTGGTCGTGGGTCACGTACACCGTTGTTATTCCCAGCTCCTTCTGGAGCAGCCTAAGCTCACTCCTCATCCTCGCCCTCAGCTTCGCGTCAAGGTTGCTTAGAGGCTCGTCTAGGAGGAGAACCTCAGGCTCCACAACGAGAGCCCTGGCCAGGGCGACGCGCTGCTGCTGGCCCCCGCTAAGCTGGTTCGGGTACTTCTCCTCCATGCCCCTCAGGCCGACGAGGTCGAGGGCCCACTTAACCTTCCTGTCAATCTCGTCCCTGGGGAGCCCCCGGGCCTTGAGGCCGTAGGCGACGTTATCATAGACCTTCATGTGGGGCCAGAGCGCGTAGTTCTGGAAGACCATCCCAATGTTCCTCCTGTAGGGGGGCACGTCGTTGACGAGCTTGTCCCCAAAGTATACTTCTCCCTCGTCTGGCGCGTAGAGGCCGGCTATGATCCTAAGGGTTGTAGTCTTGCCGCAGCCGCTTGGGCCGAGGAGGAAGAAGAGTTCTCCGTCGCGGATATCTATGCTTATCCCCCGTAGGGCCTCGTATTTCCCGAACCTCTTCTTGACGTTGACGAGCCTGACGGAGACCATCTGCCTCGATTTTCATTTTACGGAGAATATAAAGATTTGCCGCTTAGGGCCTTCACCGGAGAGGCGGCGTGCATGGCTGAGGGTATATTACATTGTTGGTGAATTGATATATAGGAGCCGATAACCGTCGTTTGTCGAAAACCGAATAATATATAGCTTTGCTGTTATTTCTACATGATGCCGGAAAGTAGGCTCGGAGCAACCGGTACAGCGGCACTGCTTGCAGCGCTTCTACTACTATCAGCCCTGCCCCTCACAGCCCAGGCACAGCCCCAGGCGAAACTCGTCATAATAACCCCCCACTGGGAGGGGATCAGGAAGGAGTACGACGCGGCCTTCAAGGCCTGGTATAAGCAGAAACACGGCGTAGACGTCGAGATTGTATGGGAGAGCATGGGCACAAGCGACTGTGTACGCGCAATCGAGGACTGGTACTCCAAGCATAAGGAGGGCCGCTGGGACATAATGTGGGGCGGCGGCGTCGACCCCTTCCTAAAGCTCAAGTCTGAAGGCCTCCTCGAGGCGTTCCCGCCGAGCGAGGACAGCGAGTTCGCGCAGATACTATCCCAGATACCCAAAGAGTTCAACGGCATACCCGTCTACGACTACAAGGACTACATGTGGTTCGGCACCGCGCTGAGCGGCTTCGGCATAATATACAACAAGCCGCTCCTCAAAAAGCTGGGCCTCCCAGAGCCCAAGACATGGGCAGACCTAACCGACTACAAGATGCAGGGATGGGTTGGCAGCGCCGACCCGAGGCACAGCGGCAGCACCCACATGGCCTACGAGATCATACTCCAGGCCTACGGCTGGGAGAAGGGATGGGCGATAATAACCGAGATGGGCGGAAACATCAGGGACTTCCCCGAGCACAGCAGCGCCATACCCAAGGCCGTGGCCAGCGGCCAGCTAGCCTACGGCCTGGCCATCGACTTCTACGCGTGGGCCCAGATAGCGAAGGTTGGCAGCGAGAACATTGGCTACGTGATGCCTGAGGGGCTCACAGTGATAAACCCCGACAGCATAGCAATACTCAAGAACGCGCCCCACCGCGACGTCGCCAGGGAGTTCGTCAAGTTCGTGCTCAGCAAGGAGGGGCAGAAGCTCTGGATGCTGCCGGCCGGCAAGTACCCCGACGGCCCCAAGAAGTACACGCTCGGCAGGATGTCTGTCATACCCAGCCTCTACGACGAGCTGAAGGACAGGAGCATCGTGCCCGTAAACCCCTTCGAGATTAAGAGCGTTCTCAGATACGACGCCGGCAAGGGCGGCAAGAGGTGGAGCCTCGTAAACGACCTCTTCGGAGCCCTCATAATAGACACGCACGACGACCTCGTGGCCGCCTGGAAGAAGCTTAACGAGAACAAGGACAAGATGAGCCCCCAGGACTACCAGAAGATACTCGCAGAGCTCACGAAGATACCCCTCACGGAGGACGAGGCGCTCCAGTACGCGTCCAAGTGGAGCGACCAGGCCTTCAGAAACCAGAAGATAAGCGAGTGGCGCAACTTCGCCGTCCAGAAGTACAGGAAGGTCTCCGAGATGGTGGACCAGGCCGTAGCGAAGGCGCAGGGACAGCCCTCCCAGCCCGGCGCGGCGCCCAACACGGCCCTATACCTCGGAGCCGCCGTAGCAGTCATAGCCGTCGCCGCAGCCGCCTGGTACCTGGCCAAGAAGAGAAAATAAGCTGGCATTCGCGGCAAAACAAGCCCTTTTTCTCCTCACTCGTACCTTTCAAGGTATACCTCGAGCTTCTCCTCCACCGGCCTGAAGATCAGTGTGAAGCGTACCTCGTCATCGTCGATAACTACCTTAAGCCTCCTCCTGGCCACTGTGAAGCGCTTCCCGCAGCGGGGGCACCTGTACACCGCGAGGTACTTGCTCCTCGAGCTCGGATGCCTATACTTGGCCACGAGGCTCCT
>JALVKT010000009.1 GCA_027027675.1 Thermofilaceae archaeon
GGAGGCTTCCTGTGCCGCAGAGCATCACGTACTTCAGCGCGGCCTCCACGGATTCGCGGCGCTTCTCGTAGGCCGTCAGCACGGCGACCGCGACGCTCATGGCCTCCCAGAGGGCGAAGAGCCTTAGGAGGCTGTCGGCGGTGGAGACGAGGTAGGAGGTTGCCGCGAGCGCTAGGACGAGTGAGTCGTGGAACGCGAGGTTTTCTCCGGGGGGCATGTAGCTGGGCGCCGTGAGGATTGCGGCGAGGGCTACGAGGTACGCTGTGAGCCCTATTACTCCGGGGGCTCCGCGGTATGGGTAGAGCGACGCGAGAATTAGCGATGCAGCTGCGGCGGCGACGGCGGTGACGAGGGGCCTGCGCTTCCCGCTTGGGAGGAGCTGCGCCGCCAGTGAGGCCAGTATGCCCGCGAGCGTCCCGAACAAGACCGTGTACTCGCTCATCCTATATCACCCCTGCCAGGTAGAGGAGTAGGAGTAGCAGGAAGGATGCGAGGACCGCCACGTTTATCGAGGGCACCCCTGTCTGGAGCCTTGTCGACAGGAAGCTCCCGGCCCTTACCGCCTGCCTCGCCAGCCAGGTGTAGGCGTCGTCGAGCAGGAAGCCCTTGTCCGCGATCCTGGCCACGGATAGGAGGGAGCGGCGGAGCCCAGCTCCGTGGCCGCGGCCCCAGACGAGCCAGGCGGCGGCCAGGCCTATTACGGTGCCCAGCAGGGCTAGCGGCGTGGCCTCGAAGAGCTGTATGTGGGAGTGGAAGAGCGAGGCCGTGGCTGGGAGGAGCGCCGCGCCGGCGGCTGTGGCCGCTGCCAGGACGACTATGGGTGTGAGCATCCACGGGTCGTGTTCCCTGTAGCTGCGCCGCGGCTCCCCGGTGAAGAGGCGGAGGAAGAGGCGGAATATGTAGAGGGCTGAGAGGAGGCTCACGGTGAAGGCGAGGGGCGGCCCGAGGAGGGGCATTTTCTCCTCTAGGAGTGAGAGGACGGCCTCCTTGGTTGTGAAGCCTGGGAATGGTGGTATCCCGGCGAGGCTGGCAGAGCCTATGAGGAACGCCGCCCCTGTTATGCGTAGGCCGCCGCGCCAGAGCCCGCCCAGCTCGTCGAGCTTCCTGGTTCCGGCTTCGTGGACTATTAGGCCGGCGCAGAGGAAGAGGAGGGCCTTGAAGAGGCTGTGGGAGAGGAGGTGTAGCTGCGCGTAGACCCAGCCGCCAAGGGCGAGCGCGGCGAACATTATGGCTAGGTGGTTTATCGTGCTGTAGGCGAGAACCTTTTTTACGTCGTCGGCGCCGAGCGCCGAGATGCCTGAGATTATGAGCGTCGCCGCCGCGGCCCAGAAGAGGGGCTGGAGGGCGCCGCCGGCCTCCATGACTGGGTAGAACCTGGAGACGAGGTAGACGCCGGCCTTCACCATGGTGGCCGCGTGTATCAGGGCGCTGACCGAGGTCGGGCCCTCCATGGCGTCTGGGAGCCACACGTAGAGTGGGAACTGGGCGCTCTTCGCCAATGCCCCCACGAGTAGGAGGAGGGCGACGGTCTGGGCTAGCCGCGCTGGGAGGCTGGCTGAGACTATGGACTCTATGTTTGTCATGTGTGCCTGGAAGGCTAGGAGCGCTATCGCGAAGAGCATGGCGAAGTCGCCGACCCTGGTGACTGTGAAGGCCTTGAGGCCTGCGCGCCTCGCAGCCGGCTTTTCCCACCAGTACGCTATTAGTAGGGCGCTGCAGATCCCGACGGCCTCCCAGAATATGTAGAGGAGAACCACGTCCCCGGCGAGTACGAGGCCGGACATGGAGCCTATGAAGGCGAGTATTAGGAAGTAGTAGCGCACGTAGTCTCTCTCGCGGGCCATGTAGCCCACGCTGTAGAGGACTATAACCGCGCCGAGAACGTTCACGACCGCGAGCATGAAGAGGGCGAGGGGGTCGCTGTAGAACACGAGGTACGGCTTGGCGAGCCACTCCGCGCCCCTCCACCCAGCTACCAGGTAGAACAGTGAGAGGGCCGCCGCCAGGGCCGAGAAGGCAACGCTTAGCAGTTCGCAGAGCCTCCTGGACCGCCAGCCGGCCAGTCCGGCGATGAGGGCGCCGCCCAGGCCTATAAAGACGA
>JALVKT010000010.1 GCA_027027675.1 Thermofilaceae archaeon
GCCTCCCAGAGGCCGTGGAGGTTGCAGTAGTCGACCGCGTAGATAGTGCCGCTCTTCTTGAGCCTAAGGGTGAGCGTAACCTTCGGCTCCGTATACTCCGGCTCCAGGATCACCGTGGCCAGGTGCACCGGGTTGAAAGCCCTCCCCTCCTCGGCGAAGTAGAGCTTCAGGTAGCGTATCGAGTGCTGAACAGTGCTCGGGTGGGGGCCAACTGTGACGGTGACCTTGAACTCCTCGCCCGCCTTTACCGTGTCGGGCGCCTCTATCTTTGGGGTGTGGGTCTCAGCCTTGCTTATGGCCTCGCCGGACGCCCTCTGGGGCGTGTATATGAGGTCTCCAAACGGCTTTGCCATTTTCCCACCGCTATCCATATCCAACCGTCATATATATGCGTTGTAACGCTTACACCAGCTCCTCCAGCACCTTTCCCACACTGACAGGGCTGTAGTCGCCGGCCAGCGGCCCCCTAACCCACGTGAACGAGTCGCTGTACACAGGCCTCTCAACCCTGTAGAACACGCCTATCGGTATCCTCTCCCTCGGCGGAAGCCTGAGCCCCGGGTCCACGTAGAACCTCCTGGCCAGCTCCAGGGCCTCCTCTAGGCTGGACGTGTCGTTGCCCTCAACCTTGTAGACGGCCTCCCGGTAGTACTTGGACGTGTCGAACCACGTCACGCAGGGCTGGAGCACGTGGACGAAGGCGAAGCCCCTGTGCATGATCGCCTCCTTGAACACCCTTGTCATGTGGCCTATGTCCCTGGCGAAGGTCCTGGCGACGAATGTGGCGCCGCTCGTCAGCGCCAGCACGTCCGGGTTGAGCGGCTCCTCCGGGTTGCCCATCGGCGTGCTCCGCCCCTTGAAGCCGCGGGGGCTCGTCGCCGTCTTCTGGCTGGTGGTGAGCGCGAAGTTGTGGTTGTCGTGAAGTATCACTGTGACGTCGGCGTTCCTCTTGGCCGCGTGGATGAAGTGGGAGATGCCCTCGTCCAGCATGTCGCCGTCCCCGGCGAAGCCGACCGGCCTGAGCCTGGGGTTGGCGAGCTTTATCCCCTGGAGCACCGGTAGGACTCTGCCGTGGAGGGCGCCGAAGGAGTTCACGTTTATATAGTTTATAATGTTTCCATGACACCCTATGCCCCCGACAACCACTATCTCCTCGGGCCTCACCCTGCCCTCGTCGAAGAGCTCCTGGAGAGCCCTCTTAAACGCGGCCAGTATGCCGAAGTTCCCGCATCCCGGGCACCACGTTATCTTATACCCCGTGTCCAGCTTCAACTTCACCACGCTCACCCCTCCATCACCTCCGAAAGCCTAGCAGCGAGCTCGTCCGGCGTGAACGGCCTACCATCATACTTGAGAACCCTCCCGTCAACCCTAACGCCCGCGTGAAGCCTGACAAGGTCTGCCAGCGGGGCAGTCCTGTTGTTCTCCACGTCCACAACCACGTCCGCGCCTTCCAGCTCCCGCGCCACCTCCTCCCCCGGGAAGGGCGCCAGAACCCTCACCTGGACGAACTTGAAGCCTCCGCCCATGAGCCTGAGCGCCTCGAGTATCGCCCCCTTAGTGCTCCCCCAGGAGACCACGGCCTTCCGCGAGCCAGCGTCGCCCCACACCCTCACCGGCCCCCTCGCCCTCAAGTCCTCGACGATGTGGGGGAGCTTGCTCATCCTCTTGTCGACCATCCTGGATATCTCCACCGGGTCCTCCGTAGTCAGGCCCCACTCGTCGTGCTCGTAGCTGTTAGCCTTCACCACGACCCCCTCTATGCCCGGCAGGGCCATGGGGCTCACGCCGTCCCCGGTTATGAGGTACCGCTTATACGCTTCCAGGCCGAGCCTCTCAAGCTCCTCCCTGCTCCTCACAACCTTCCCCTCCTCGACCGTGACGCGGCCCTCGTCAATCTCCACGGACGTGGGGCTCTCCGAGAGGTGCTTGTCTATCAGGAGGACAACGGGGACCTGCCACTTCCACGCCAGGTTGAGCGCGTCCGCCGCCATGTAGAACGCCTCCTCCACGTCGCCCGGCGCCAGCACCACGCGGGGGAACTCGCCGTGGCCCGCGTTAAGCACGAATGCCAGGTCTCCCTGCGCGGTGTACGTTGGGACGCCTGTCGCGGGCCCAGGCCTCTGGGAGACGACGACAACTATGGGCGTCTCGCTCTGCCCAGCCAGGGAGAAGGCCTCGGTCATGAGCGCGAAGCCCCCGCCGGAGGTGCCGACGGCCGTCCGGGCGCCTGCGTAGGCCGCGCCGAGAGCCATGTTTATCACGGATATCTCGTTCTCCGGCTGGTAGGCTAGGACCCCGTACCTGTCCTGGAGGGCCGCGAGCGTGTGTAGGATAGACGTGCTGGGGGTCATGGGGTATGCGAGGTAGACCTTGAGCCCGGCCCTGAGGAGGCCGAGAGCCACGGCCTCGTTCCCGGTGAGCACCGGCAGGGGCTGGGCGCTGCCCCTGGAGAGGTTGAAGCTGACGGGGGGCTCCGCTAGCGTGTAACCCTGCTGGAGGAGCTGCTTGTTCGGCGTTTCGGGGCCGAAGGCTTTCTCGTAGACCTTGAGTCCCTCCTCGAGGGGTACCCCGAGGACCTTTAGGAGGGCCCCCATTAGGAGGGCGTTCCTGTAGATGGGGGCGAGCCTCTTCTCCCTCACAATCGTTGACGCGTTGACTGCTACGGTGGCTACTCCCTGGGGGAGCTTTTTCGCCCTGTCGGCGTCGTAGATTATGACCCCGTTTTCGCGTAGCCTGTCCTTGTGCTTGTCAATGGTGTCCTGGTTGAGGGCCACTACCGCGTCGACCCGGCTCCAGTGTGCGAGCACCTTCTCGTCCTTCCTGGAGGTAACTATTGAGAAGTTGTGGCCTCCCCTGATGAGGCTCTGGTAGTCGTCGTAGACGAAGGAGCGCCACCCGTACCTGGACATTATCCTGGCCAGGAGCCTGCCGGAGCCTCTTACGCCGTCTCCGGCTGCCCCGCCGAAGAGGACTGATACCTGTCTCATCGTGTTAAACTGTATGTAGGACTTTATAAACTATATCCCAGTGTCATAAAACGTTATTGTTAACATTTGATAAAAAACATGTATATACCCAATACAGATATTACAAGACATTGTGGTTTCTTCGAAGCGATAACTTATTCTACACTCTGTATCTACAATATTGTGGCCGAAAATAGCGTTGACACAACGTGTCCCATAAAAGAGAAAGCACATACACTCGCAGAAATACTAGGAATCAGAGACACCGAGTCTCAACATATAATGTCGCTATTTAACAGGGTAGACAAGGAGCACTTAAGGAAAGCTGTACGAGACACACTCAAGGCCCTCCTGGGCCAGACAAGCGGAGACCTCGAAGAACTACTCCTGGACTCCGTGGAGAAGATCCTACTAGGAAAATGCAGGGAGGGACTCTGGGAAACACTGCTCGCCGTAGGCTACAAGGCGCTCAGGGAGGGCATAGATCTCTTCACAATGCAGGCCGCCTTCGCTGCCGCCGTGAAAACGCTTAGAGGAGCCGCCACTAAAGAAGAAGCCCAGGCTTTGGCAAAGAAGACGCTGTGGAGCCTCATAATGATGAGCGAGGGGTACAGGATCCTGGCGCAGAAGACAATATATGAGGGGCTAGGCATCAACAAGGCACTCTTCCAGAGACTCCTAGAGAAGTACGCCGATGAAGCCCTTGAGGCGCTCACTAGGGCGGACTTCGAGACGTAGGCTTCCATAGCGGTAAGCATACCGATAGAGGGCGAGGATTCGAGGAAACATGACGCGCCAGACTCCTCGATAACACGTTACGGCTAACTTACGCTTCGGCGAAACTTTACATTGGCGGCCTTGGCGAGTGGCGGACCACCCCCGGTTACTTCTGGGCGTTTTTCTCTATTCTCTCCACGACGACTTCTTCGGCCTCGACGTCTTCGATCTCTGCGTCGAAGCCGCCTACGGTCAGCGCGCCTTCCTCGGTCTCCACGGTGAAGTTCCATATGTCGTGGCTCCTCCTCACGGCGGCTACGGGGCCGCGCAGCTCGACCGGCTCCCTGGTCTTCACGTAGGCGCCCCTCACGTACACCCAGGGCCTGTACCCGGCCTTGAGTATCTCCTCCACCTCGTACACGCTGAGCCCGAACTCTAGGAAGCGCTTCGGGTAGCTGGAGGGCTCGATGGGCCAGGCGGCAACCTCGCGGCTGTGGCGCCACGCCTCCTCCCAGATTAGGAGTAGCCTCCAGATGAGATCCTTCTCGGCTATGTGGAAGCCGTACACCTCGCTGTCGGGGAGCGGGGGCTTAGAGGTGCTGTAGAAGCGGCGGCGCGCGTAGACCGCCCTGCCGAGGTCCGCCTCCGCCAGCAGGAAGCCGCCGAGCCTGTGCTCCCTAACCTTTACGTCGCCGTAGGCGGCCAGCCTCTCCGCGACCGCCCTGTCCACCTTGGGGAAGACAAGTATGTGGGCCGTGACGCCCCGCCTGAGGGCAGACTCTATGGAGGGCAGCAGGTTTTTGAGTACGCTCTCCGGGAGCTCCGCGCAGACCTCCTTCTCGGCGTTCGAGAATATCTCGACAACGCCGGCCTCTATGCCGCTGTAGCCCTTGACCAGGTAGACGTACGCCTCCCCCTCGCCGAGCTCGCCCCTAACCCTCTTCATGTCCTGCGCCAGCCGCTCCGCCTCCCTCCGGAGCCTGTCGAGCCTCGCCTTCTTCACCTCCACCAGGGCCTCGAGGCTTACGGCGCTGTACCGCTTCGGCCTCCCCATGGACACCTTTATGAAGCCCTTCCTGTGGAGGCTGCTTAGCACGTTGTAGAGCTGCGGCTGGTGTATGTCGCCGAGGGCCTCCAGCAGCTCCTTGACCGTAGCGGTGCCCCTAAGGTATATGGCCGCGTAGACCTCAGCCTCCTTCTCCGTGAGGCCGAGGTCTCGCATGAGCTCTACGAGCCTGGAAAGGCCCTCCTCCATAACGTTGAACCCATTATACTTCTACGCGGTAGTATTATAGGGTTGGCCGGAAAACCTATATCTTCCCAGAGCCTGCGCGGGCCACGGCGGCCGCCTCCCTCAAAATCCTCTCCGCGGCCCCGAGGGGCCAGCCCAGCAGGGCAGCCACCCTCCCAGGCCCCGCCGCCACGATGTCGCTGAGCGTGACGAGGCCTGCAGAGAGGAGGCGGCGCCTCGCGTCGACGCCCAGCTCCTCCAGCACGGTTACGGGGTAGAGGCCGGGGCCCTCGACGAGCTCCTGTATGCTCCAGCCGGGCGGGTAGCCCCACGCCGTCAGCCTGACGCCCGCGCACCTGGCGTACTGGATGGCCTCGACGCTGAACCTCGTGTTCGTCGCCACCCATGCCTCGTCGAAGCGGCCGCTGAGGTCGCGTAGCCTCTCCCTCACGTAGAGGACTACCTTGAGGCCCGTGTATATGCCCGGGCTGTTGTGGTACTTGCACTCCACCATGTACCTCCTGCCGTCCTTGACGGCCTCCACGTCCACCTCGTGCTCCACGCACCTCCCCTTGACTACGAGGTTCGTCCTCGCCTCGAAGCCCCGCGCCTCCAGGAGCCTCGCGAAGTACTTCTCGAAGGGGTAGCCCTCGGGGCCGAGCCTCATGAGAGCCCTCTTGAGGACGTAGCGCTTCACGGCTAGGGGGTGGCGGGCGGCGAGGAGCCTCTTCACGATGCGGTGCAGCTCCCTCGCGGAGACGACCCTGGGGGCTCGCTGCTCGACGAGGGATGCGATCTCCTCGGCCTCGTCCCTGGGGAGCCCGGACCTGACGAGGCTGGCCACGAGCTTCTCCCTGCTGAAGGGCTCCCAGCGGCCATCCCTCTTTACGACGAAGCGTTTCTCCACGTCTCCTCCGGTAGAATTGTTGTTTCCGCCCCGTTAACTCTTTCCATGTGCCGTGGTGGTCGACGTGGATTGACCAAGAAGTGATATATAGAACAAAGTATAGAGTAAGATGCGAAAAGCAGGAAAATTATACGGTGCCCGAAAAGGTGCCTGCCATGACTGTAGAAGTTAACATTCCCGAAGGAGAAAGGTGCGAGGAGATACTGGCCAGGCTGAGAGCAAAGGGCGAGGCTGTACAGAAAGCCCTGGAGATAACCGGCGGCGACGTGGAAAGGATGCACAACCTCTGGAGGAGCATCCCCGAGGATGAAAAGCGGAGAATAGTGAGGCTCGCAGTGGAAAAACTTTACCTCGACCCCATAACCGCCCAGGGGCTGCGGGAAGCCGCCGTCAC
>JALVKT010000011.1 GCA_027027675.1 Thermofilaceae archaeon
AGGCTTTGAAGGGGGGTGGCGGCTTGCCCTCTACTTGGCGGCGACGCTCGTGCTGGCTTGTGGCGCTGCCGCCGCGGTGCTGCTGAACCCGTGGTTCTCGTTTTCGAGGAACGCTATGAGTGACCTGGGCAACCCTGCTAATACGCGTCTCTACTGGGTGTTCAACTACACCCTCATAGTGGCCGGCATGCTCTACACGGCCTACTTCGCGGCGGTGTTTCGGAGGGTTCGGCCTAGGACGGCTCTCCTGCTCCTCGTGGCCTCGATATTCCTCGTCCTGGTGGGCGTGTACCATGAGGGGTTTGGGAGGATACACTTCTACGTATCTGTCCTCTACTTTGTGAACGGGTTGGCGGGGCTGGCCGCGTACTGGGGTGAGAGGGGGAGCCTCTACGGCATCGCGACGTTTTACGCGTCGCTCGTAGTGTTCGCAGCCCACTATACCGGTGCTGCGGCGATAGGCGTGTCTGTGCCTGAGGTCGTGGCTTCGGCGTCGTTCTACCTTGTGCCTGCGGTGGAGATTTGGAGGTTTAGGCGGAGGCGGAAGTGATTTTTGCTAAATAGAAACCTTTTTAACTGATAAATATGTAATATTCTTGTTGAAAACAATTGGTAAAAACTATAGAAGATAAAAGAACGCGCAGCGGCATAGAGATACAGGTCCCGGAAAGCTACAAGGGCCTCGAGGAGAGAATGCTTGCAACGCTCTACGAGAGGCTGGCCCCCTACCCGAAGGCTAAGAAGACGGCCGAGCTCATACTGGCCGACAAGGAGGTGAACGGCTCCTGGGACATGTCCGACTACATGGCCGTGGAGAAGCTCGGCTACAACGACCACGGCGACACCCACGCTATAATAACGGCGGCCTTCGCCTCCCAGATCGTAGGCCTCCTATTGGATAGCGGCTATACCCTGGACGCTGCAGAGCCGCCTGGCGACCGCGGCGACAGCATGCTAGTCACGGTGGCCGGCGCTCTCCTCCACGATATTGGGAACCAGGTGCACAGGAGGAACCACCCCCTCTTTGGGGCCGTGCTTGCGGCGCCCATACTTGGTAGGCTCCTCTCCCAGGTCTATGGCGACGCTGAGAGGGCCGCGGAGATGAGGGGAATGATACTCCACGCCATATACTCTCACGAGGCTGGAACGCCGAGCCTTACGGACGAGGCGAGCGCGGTGGCCATCGCCGACGGCTGCGACATGTTTAAGGGGCGCGGCCGTATGCCCTTTGACGCGGGCAACGTTAACATACACACGGTGTCTGCGCTCTCGATAAGCGACATAAGGGTTGAAAGGGGAGAGGAGAAGCCCGTGAGGATAGTCGTTGACATGGAGAACTCTGCCGGCATATTCCAGGTGGAAGAGCTCCTCGCAAAGAAGGTTGAGACCGGCACCCTGAGGGACAAGGTGGAGATTGTCGCCACCGCCGTCCCGGAGGGCGGCAGTGACAGGCGTATAGTCTCGAGCATCTCCTATGGAGGGGGCCGCTTCACGCCCCTCTAGGGTGCTCGCTGCTTCAAGTCGAGTGCTTCAGGGAGACTACTCGTACGATGTCGCTCGCATCCTTGAGGTAGTCGGCGGCGTCCTCCACCTTGTCGACCACTTCTTTGAGGAAAATGTAGGTGACGACGTCTATCTTGCCCGCGTCGAGGCCGTCCTCGATGAGCGTCAACGCCTTCTCCGTAGCGGAGTCCATCTCGCGCTCCAGCTCGCGCACCTCCTCCGCCAGTTTTAGCGCGTAGGCCGGCGACTCGTGGAGTGCCTCTACGTCGCGCCTGAATACTTCGAGGCCTGTCCTAAGCTTTTCGATGAGGCAGAGTAGTTCGTCGAGGAACTCGTCGGGGACTTCTCCCCTGCTGCGGCGCAGGAGCTTCTCGCCTGCCTGGTAGAGGCGGCCGGCTATGACGTCGAGTGTCTCGACGATTCGCTCGAAGTCCATCCTGTCGCCGAAGGGTAGGCGTGAGGCCCATATCTTGTCGAGGATTTCCACTTTGAGCTTGTCTCCGAGGTGCTCCAGCTCCTTGACCTCGCGTAGGAGCTCCTCGGCCTCCCCGACGTCTCCGCGGCGGTACGCGTCGACCAGCTCCCAGTAGGCGACGGCTGTCCTCTGCATCGTGTCTACGTGGCTGAGGACTAGGCGGAAGAAGGGCCAGATAGGCCTCGTCTCCTTTAGGAGGAAGATTGCGAGCACGCCGGCCGCGAAGATGAGTGTCACTGTGAAGTTGAATGCCCCTGGGAGGCCGTAGGCGTCTATAAGGGCGCCTATTAGGAGGCCCCCGGTGAAGTATCCGAGGTCTCTTATCCCCCTGTAGAGGCCGAGTACGCGGCCCTTCACGCTGAGGGGCGCTATGTCGACGGCCACCGCCGGGAGTATGGGGTAGTACATGCTGTAGCTTACGCCGACGAGCAGGGAGGCGGCTAGGCTCTCCATGAAGCCAGGTGCCTCTAGGAGCGCCAGTATGCCCAGGCCTTTGAGGAAGAGGCCGCTCACTATTATCGGCTTTCTGCCCCACTTGTCGCTTAGCCTGCCGAATATGGGCATTGTTAGGGCCCAGGAGAACGTTATCACGCCTTGGAGGAGGCCTATCTGGACGTCCCCGTAGCCCTTTGCCGCGAAGAGTAGTGGGAAGGCGGCCCAGGCGAGGGCGTCGGTGAACTTCGCCACGTGTGCGGCGAAGAAGGTTACGAGTACGCTGGGCGTGCGTATGCATATCTTGTAGGCCTCGAGGGTGGACGCGATGTTCTCCTCCGCCCTGGCCCGCTCCTCGAACTTTACGAGGCCCTTCGTCTCCCTGACGGCTGTGATGGCCAGTAGGAGGGCTGTGGCGCTCGCCGCTAGGGAGTAGTAGAAGGGGGCCTGTATGCCGTAGGCCTGCCAGAGGAAGCCTGCTATGGTGGCGCCGGCGCCGAAGCCGCTGTAGACGAAGGCCTCCATGAAGCCGAAGCCGAGGCCTGCCTCCTTGCTCCCGGCGATGTCGGAGAGGGCTATCATTGCCGAGGCGAATACTATGCCTTCGCCGAGGCCCACCATCACGTTGCCTAGGATTATGCCGCTGAGGCTTCTGAGGCCGACTATTGAGAAGGCGCCTAGGAGGTACACGGCTGTGCCTAGTATTATTGCGAAGCGGCGGCCGCGGCGGTCGCTGAGCCAGCCGCCTATCATGTCTATCGTGCCCTTGAAGAGGCCGTAGATGACGAGTGGCATGAAGGCTAGGAGTGCGGACTTTACGAAGCCCTTAGCGTATATTGAGAGCACCGTCCTCTGGACGCCGGTGGCGGAGCCCGTGAGGAAGACAACTAGTAGCAGCGCCGCCGCCAGCGCCAAGTGTTCCTTGAAGCCTAGGCCGTTTCCCGTAGGCTACACCTCGCTACAAGTTTTACGTAGTTCACCCGTGGGATTCGATATATAGTTTGGCGGGAAAAAATATTAGTCTAAGAGAAGAAATGTGAGAGAGGTTTCCGGCGACTCATATATCAACTTCTATACACTACAATTTTGTGGAGAAGATGGAGGGCTGTGTGAAGCCGCTCCTAGAAAGGAGGAGTATAAGGCTCTACAGGGACGAGGACGTGCCCCTCCAGCTACTCCTCAAGGCCGTGGACATCGCAAGGCATGCTCCCAGCGCCTATAACAGGCAGCCCTGGAGCTTCATCATCGTGAAGCGCAGAGAAACACTTGACAGGCTCGCCGCGGCGGCCGGCGGAGGCGCACCACTCAGGCGTGCGAGGGCAGGCATAGCCGTTGTCGCCGACCCGGCGCGGGCGCCCCACACCCACCTCATAGACGCCTCGGTCGCGGCCACGTATCTGTGGCTGGCCCTCCACTGCCTAGGCCTGGGCGCCGTGTGGATAGAGGTGTACGGCAACGGGGAAGCAGCTAGAATACTCGGAGTCCCCGAGGAGAAGGTTCTGGCGGCTCTCTTCGCCGTGGGCTGGCCCGCTGTGCGGCCGAGGCCTACGCCTAGGCGGAGGCTTGAGGATCTCGTGTACCTGGAGAGGTACGGGGAGGGGCCTAGCAATCCAGCGTAGAGCTCGGCACTGCCTCCACGTACTTGCCGGCTTTTTCTCTGAGCCTTTTGTCGTCGGTGACTAGGACGAGGTTTTCCCGGACAGCTAGCCAGAGGTAGGCTGCATCGTACACCGTTATTTTTTCCTCGGAGGCTAACCTGTAGACATCGGCCTCATGGCCCGCGATGCCGGTAACCCTTACGCCGCGGAGTGCGAGCGAGAGCACTTTCACGAAGCTGTTGGCGGTCTCACGGTCTATCCGGCCGAGCAGTGCCTCCTCCTTCCACACAGAGTTTAGTGTCTCATAGGCCGCCAGGTCCAGCGTTGCGCCGTCGATGAGCACCTTCAGGCAGCCCCTCTTGGCCAGGTTGACCAGCGCGCTTGCGTCGAAGACATACCTCATCTTGCCTCCCTGTCCTCCCTTATGAGGCGGGCGAACTCTTCGTCGGGGATCCGGGATAGCTTGTCCCTGAGCCTTTTGGCCTCCCTCTCCGCCTCCTCCAGTATCCTCATCCTCACCTCCCTCTCGAGGGCCTCCCTTATCACGGGGCCCGGCTTTACACCGTACCTGTCCATGAGCTCTTTGAGCCTCCTGGGTATTTTCGCGGAGACCGTGACGTAGCTCATACTTGTTTACCCAATTAATGTAGACATATATGAGGTTTACCCAGGCAACAAGAGGTATATAGCCGCGGAGCCTAGGGTACCTTGGTGGCCCGGACTTGAAGCTTCACGAGGCCACTTGGATAGAGGTTAGGGACGCGCTCCGCAGAGGCATGGACACGTTCATCCTCCCCGTAGGCACAATTGAGCCCCATGGGACACACCTGCCCCTGGGTACCGACGCGCTCATACCCGAGGCTATCGGCGAGAAGCTTGCTGAGCGGCTCGGCGCCGCACTCCTACCCACGGTATACTACGGCGTGACGAAGAGCCTCCACGGCTACCCGGGCAGCGTGAGGGTGGAGCCTGAAACCCTTGAGAGGCTCGTCTACGAGATACTGAGGAGCATGGCGTTCCACGGGTTCAGGCTCGGCGTCGTGCTCAACGGCCACGGCGGCGGCGAGCAGGTTGCCGCAGTTGACAGGGCCGCCTATAGGGCGTGGACGGAGCACGGGCTCCCCGTAGCCGTTGTCATGTGGTGGACGCTCGCAAGGGATGCTGGGCTGACGAGGGAGGTTCTCGGCAAGGAGGGGGGCCACGCGGGCACCGATGAGACCGCGTGCATACTCGCCACCAGGCCCGGCCTCGTTAAGAGGGACCTTTACAGGGGGGAGGAGGTTGAAGTGTATACCTCCGGCTTTAAGACGTACCCCTACGTGGGGAGCATTATAAACTATAGCGCCGGGGAGGGCGACGTGGTGTTCGACGAGGAGCGGTCAAAGCTGTACTTCGACCGCCTAGTGGACCTTGTGGAGGCGAAGGTTAGGTGGTTTAAGAGTAGGGTTGAGGAGGTGAGGCCCTAGCTAGGGCGGTGGGAGGGGGAGCTTGAAGTACTTGGAGCCCAGCTTCCTCAGTATGTCCATGAACTCTACAAGGTCTGACTCGTACTCCTCCTCCCCCCTGTAGCCGATCGACTCGGGGGGCATGCGGTAGTGGGAGTAAAGCCTGACCTTCTCGGAGAGAACCAGGGCTTTGAGGAGGTCGCGCGCCGCCTCAGGGTCGCTCTTCTCGAGCTCCCGTGTAACGGCTAGGGCTATCTTCTCTATCTCACCGGGGGGCGCTGAGAGCCCCGTCTTCGCCCACCAGAGAACCTCCTCTGAGTCCGCGTCGCCCGCGGCGGCCGCGGCGAGCAGTTTCGGCGCGACGAGGCGAGCCGCGAGGAGGGAGAGGAGGAGGCGCCACGCCGTGTATGCGTGGCTGGACGCCTCCCTGAGCGAGCCGCGGTATATGAGGGCGCTTATAGCGTCGAGGTATGTGTAGCGGAGCATGCGCCTATATGTTTTCTGGACGCGCTGGGCGGCGCGGCTGAGCTTTTCTGTGGCGTCGCGGAGGGGAGGCTTTGGGCGCGGCTTGGGGCGGCGGGGCATCTCTCAACACTATTTTTAGGCTGGGGAGAGCCTTATTCCTTGCGCCTCCGCAAACTCTTTTCCTGAGAGTTTCGCCGGGGTTTATTGGGGTGTGCCCGCTAAATGTAGCATGGTGAAGCACGTGGAAAAGGAGATAAACGTGCTTCGGGCAGAGAAGGAGCTAGCTGGACTGGCGGAGA
>JALVKT010000012.1 GCA_027027675.1 Thermofilaceae archaeon
TCCACCCGGAAAAATATCAGGGAAAAAGGGGAAAATTTTTACGGCTCTATGCCGAGCTCCTTGAGCTTCTCGAGGGTCGGTACGCCGTCCACCCAGCCCCTGAGCTTGTAGTACTCTGGGAGCATCTTGTCGAGCTCCTCTATCTGGCCCTTGGTCGGCCCCTCGGGCACGGGCTCGGTGAGGAGACGCTTCGGCAGCGTGTCATCCTTCGCGGAGAAGCCGTAGAAGTGCATCATCCAGCGCTCCAGGTTGTAGATGCGCTCGCCTATCGTGAATATGTCCTGCTCGGTGAAGTTGAAGCCCGCTATCGTGTTGAAGAGGTCCGCGTAGTCCTTCGCGTTCACCTCGAATGTTACGAAGAGGCAGTTCACGGCCGAGTTCACGACCGAGGTGAAGTCCTGGAACGCCTTGACGAGGGCCGCCTTGCCCTCATAGCTGAGCGGGTCCATCTTCTCCGGTATGCCGAGCACCTCAGCGGAGACGGAGTAGCCGGTCACGTGGCAGCCGCCCCTGTTGGCGGTGGCGTACTCGAGGCCTATGCCCTTGATGCCGCGCGGGTCGTAGGCCGGCATCTCAAGGCCCTTTACGCTCATTGAGAGGTCGGGCGCGCCGTATATCTCGGCAAGCCTCTTGCTTCCGAGGGCGAGCATCTTGCCGAAGCCGGACTTGTAGGCTGTGCGCCAGACAGCCTCGACCAGGGCTGCCGGGTTGGAGAACTTGAGGTCTATGCCCTGGAGGTCCTCCTCGGGTATGTAGCCCTTCTCGTAGAGCTCCATGGCCGCCGCTATCGTGGAGCCCATGCTTATAGTGTCGAGGCCCAGCTCGTCGCATAGGTGGTTGGCCTTTATTATCGCCTCTAGGTCGGAGACTCCGGTGTCGCTTCCCAGGGCCCATATGCTCTCATACTCCGGGCCCTCGCTGTAGAGTATCTGGTAGGGGCCGAACTTGACGCTTACGACCCTGCCGCATCCTATCTGGCAGCCCCAACACGGCCTCCTCCTTATCAGGTACTTCTCCGCCAGAGTCTCGCCGCTTATCTTCTCTGCGTCAGGGTTGTACGCGCCCTGCCAGTTCTTGTAGGGGAACGCGCCCACCTGGTTGATAATGTTCACCAGGACAGCTGTGCCGTACTTTGGCAGACCCTCCCCGGTGACCGGGTTCTTCCTCATCCTCTCAATAAGCTTCTTGGAGAGCTCCCTGAAGCCCTCCGGATCCGCCAGCTCTATCTCATGCGTCCCGGAGACGACTATGGCCTTTAGCTTCTTGCTCCCCATGATGGCGCCTACGCCCGTCCTGCCAGCGGCCCTGTGGTCGTCGTTCATTATAGCGGCGAAGAGTACCTGGTTCTCCCCGGCGGGCCCTATACAGGCGACGCTAATGTTCTTCCCACCCTTCTCGGCGACCCTCTTCTTCAGGACGGCTGTAGTATCGAAGACGTTCTTGCCCCACAGGTCGGACGCGTCCTTTATCTCCGCGTGACCGTCGATTATCTCGAGGTATACGGGCTTGTCGGAGGCGCCCTCTATGACCACCATGTCGTAGCCGGCGAACTTGAGGAAGGGGCCGAACTCTCCGCCGCTGTTAGCGCTGGCTATGGAGCCCGTGAGGGGGGCGCGTAGCGCCATTACGTGGTAGCGGCCGGGGCTGGGCGCCCCCGCGACGCCTGTGATGGGGCCTGTGGCGAATATGAGGACGTTCTCAGGGCCTAGGGGGTTGATGTCCTTGGGGGATATGCCCTTTTTCATGTACTCTTTTAGGTATTTGTAGTAGAGGAGGTATAGGGCGTAGCCTTTTCCTCCGATGTACTTCTCGGCGACCTTAGGGTCTATGGGCTCTTCGCGCAGGGTCTTGTCGGTGAGGTTTACGTACAATATTTTTCCGACGTATCCCTTCATGCTATCTTCCTCTTTTACAAATAATATTTTCTACAATTAATTAATTTGGGTTTCGTTATCCATAGCCGTAAATATCGTGTTTTTTCCAATACTCGTTGCCCCCGGATAATATTTATCCCCGCACACCCTCCCCCACTTGATGAACACACAACTCCTCTCCAAGCTCGTAAACGCGCCGGCCCCCTCCGGCTTCGAGGACGCGGTCAGAGACATCATAGTGGAGGAGCTGGCAGAGATGGGCTTCGAGCCCCAGACAGACCAGCTTGGAAACACGTACGTCGTGCTTGGCGAGGGGCGCCCCCTCATGCTCCTCGCAGCCCACATGGACGAGGTAGGCTTCATGGTCACCTCTATAGACCAGGCCGGGTTCCTCAGGATAACCCCCCTGGGCGGGCTCAGGGCCTCTACGCTGCCCGGCACCGAGGTCGTCGTCCTAGCAGGGGAAAAGCTCCTCCCAGGAATTATAGGGGCGGAGCCCCCGCACACGGCCCGTGGCCAGCAGCAAGAGGTGACGTTTGACAGCCTCTACGTGGACATTGGAGCCTCCAGCCAGGAGGAGGCGGCGAGCATGGGCGTCGAAAAGGGCACACCGCTCACCTTTGTGGGCAACTTCAGGGACTGGGGGCGCCACGTCTCAGGCAAAGCCCTTGACGACAGGCTCGGCTGCTATGTTCTCCTCGAAGCCCTGCGGGGCGCCGAGCCGCCGCCGTCGGGTAGCATTGCTGTAGCGTTTACAGTGCAGGAGGAGGTTGGCACCCGGGGGGCCGCCGCCTTAGCCTCCCTTCTGAGGCCAAACTTCGGCGTCTCCGTGGAGGGTACGATTGCAAACGACATACCCGGCGTTGGGGAGACGAAGAGGGTTACTAGGATGGGCGGCGGGGCTGCGATAAGGCTTATGGACAGAACTATCCTCGCGTCTCCCCGCCTCGTCAGGCACCTGAGGGGGCTGGCCTCGGAGGTGGGCGTCGAGTACCAGCTGCAGCTCTCCCCCTATAGCGGCACGGACGCCGGCCGCTTCCTCCTCGAGGGGGCTGAGACCGCCGGTGTCGCGGTGCCGGCGAGGTACATTCACTCGCCTGTGGCCTTGGCGTTGAAGAGCGACATAGAGGCGACTGTAGCGTTGCTGCGCGCCCTCCTAAGGGACCCGTGGCCGCGGTGAGGGCTGTGGAGGCTGGGGGCAGCGTGATATCCGGGCTCCCCCACCCCGAGGCTCTCGCCGTGCCCCGGGGCATCTTGGAGAAAATAGTTCCTAGGGGCGACCTGGAGGAGGCGGGTGCGCTGCTAGGCACTGTTTCTGGGGGTGAGGCGGTTGTTTCCGAGGCTGTGCCGCTGGCGTGGGGCGTCGGGGGGTTCAGGGTTGACCCCGTGAAGTGGATGCGCACCGTACTGGACGGCGAGGAGAGGGGGCTCGAGTATATAGGTATGTATCATACGCACGTCCGGGGCCGCGCGAGGCCGAGCCCCCTCGACGTGAGGTATATGATGGAGTGCCCCGGGGAGGTGTGGCTTATAGTTACCCCGGAGGAGGCGCGCGCATGGGTGTGGGGCGGCAGCGGGCTCACCGAGGTATTGCTTCGCGTGCTTTGAGCATGCGCCGGCAGATCTCCTCTGCCCTCGCGAGGTCTTCCTGCGAGTTTACGTTGAATGTCTCCATGGCCGGGTCGTCGAAGACCTCTGATACGGGCACGTAGACCGCGTCCATGTAGCTGAGCGGCGCCCTTGACCTCAGCTTGCCCTCCTCGAGGGCCTGCCTTGTAGCCCTCCTGAGGGGCTCCGCCCTGTAGACGGCTATGAGGGGCTCTAGGTACCCGTTGGGCCACCGGGGAACCGCTGCGTCCTTGTCGCCTAGCGCTTCGAGGAGTCTCCGGTAGGGTTTTGGCGTGAGGAAGGGGGTGTCTGTGGGCGCGACGAGTATGACCTCGCCGGTGGAGTAGAGGCTTGCCGTGTAGAGCCCCACTATGGGGAGGTTTTCGCCTGGGAGGTCTGAGACGACGCTTGCCCTGTGCCCGCACCTCTTCACGGTCTTTGAGAGGATTCCCTCCTGTTTTTTGTCGTGTACGAGGAGTATCCGTTCCTGCGCCAGGGGGGAGAGGTTGTCGAGGACATGGCATATGAGGGGGCGGCCGCAGAGCTGGACGAGGGGCTTGTAGCCGCCTATCCTTTTCCCCCTGCCGCCTGAGAGCACGGCTAGCGTGTAGGACGCCATGACCAGCACTATCTTAAGGGAAAAAGCGGGGTTTTTAAAAACCTAGTGGGTCAATCTGCTGCGCCTAAACCTTTTGAGCAGCGTTTTAGCCGAGAATGTGAGGAGGCTCTCGGACGTGTATATCTTCGCTGCTAGGGCCATTAGCCCTATGCCCCACGCGAGCGTGTATACGAGCCCGTAGAGGAGCATGGGCACGTTGTTTGTGACGAGGTATTTTCCGGCGACGAACATCGGGGTGAAGGGGAAGAGGAGCGCCGCTGCCCTCTGGGCGAGGGGGAGCGTGTCTATGTCTATGAACATTGTGAAGAAGGCCGGGACTATGAGTACGGGCACTAGTATGCCTGAGAGGCTGCCCGCGCTTTTCGTGTCGTTGGAGACCGCGCCCACCACGACGCCGATGGAGAGCATGAATATGAGGGACGCGAAGACCAGGCCGAGGTACATGGCCAGGGCGGTGGGGGTCGGCGTCAGCCCGGCCTCCTGGAGCTGGCGGAGAATGTCGCCGGTCGCGTTGAAGGGGGTTGTCGTGGCCGTGGGCGAGGACATGGAGGCTATCCCCTGGAAGTAGAAGAACATGCCAACCGCCATTACTAGGCCTTCGAGGAAGGCTACGAGTATGGAGGCCACGAGCTTTCCGAGGAGCACCGTAGTGTTCTTTATCGGCTGGGTGAGGAGGATCTCCAGGGTCTTGTACTCTTTCTCCGAAGCTATGGAGATGGCGACGAGCTGGAACACCATAACGGCCACGATGAAGACCGCCCAGATCAGCGTGTTTGAAAAGCCGAACACTATGCCGTAGAACGCCTCCGGCGGTATGCCGAGCACGCGGCCCTTATACACCGTGTACTTTTTCAGCTCGAGCCTCTGCTTGAGCCCGGTAATCTTGAGGAAGAGGTCGCGCGCCGCCGCCGTTACCGCGTCGTCGACCTTGGATGCGACCTCGGACTCCGAGATACTGGTCGAAGAGAAGATGTAGTAAACCTTTGCGTCGAACACTCCCTCCCTAACCTTGGCGCCGAAGCCCTTCTCCAGCACCACCTTCGCGTTAGGCTTCTCACAGGAGAGCTCCGCGTACCTCGCAAGTGCCTCGGCGAAGAGCCGTGAAGCCTGCGAGGAGTCCTCGTCTACGAGGGCGATGCAGGGCTTCTGCGGCACGCTGGCCGCTGTGGAGGAGAACATGGAGCCCATCGCGAGGAATACTATCAGCGGTATGAAGAGGCCTGCGATAAACTTGGGGTCCCTTACGAGGTCTAAGACCTCCTTCCACACTATAACGTTCAGCTTTCCCATGCTCCCACCGCCTTAAGGAATACTTCCTCGAGGTTCCGGGCGGAGAACTCCTCCTTGAGGGCCGCGGGCTCACCCTCAGCGACTATGAGGCCCTGATGTATAATAGCAACCCTCTCGCAGAGGTACTCCACCTCGAGCATGTTGTGGCTGGAAAGCAGCACCGCGGCACCCGTATCCTCGGCGTAGCGGCGTATAGCCGTCCTCACCCTGCTCGCGTTGAGGACGTCGAGGCCCGACGTGGGCTCGTCTAGTATGGCCAGCTTGGGCCTCCTCATCAGGGTGGCGGCTATCAGTAGGCGGCGGAGCATCCCCTTGCTGTAGGTGGACACCTTGTCGTTGAGCCTCTCCCCGAGCCCTGAGAGGCGACGCGCGTAGTCGAGCATCTCCTCCACTTCGCTGCCCTCCGCGTTTAGCCTGGCGATGAAGCGGAGGAACTCTATGCCCTTGAGGTTCTTGTAGGCCCCGCTCTCCTCCGGCAAGTAGGCTATCATCTCCTTAACCTTCAGGGGCTCCTCGACGACGTCTACCCCGTAGATGCGCGCGTACCCCCCGGTCGGCTTTAGGAGCGTGGAGATTATGCGTAGGGTGGTGCTCTTGCCCGCCCCGTTGGGGCCTATGAGGCCGAAAATCTCACCCGGGTTTACGGTGAAGCTTATACCCTTTAGGGCCTCCACGCCGCCCGGGTAGGTCTTCTTGAGGCCCTCGACGACCAGGGCTTTAGACTCCATGATGTAACGTGTATCGCAAAATTCGGATAAAAAATTTGTTTGACAATGTGCGGGTAAAGAAAACTAGACTACCACTCGTCCCACTCTTCCTCCTCACCGTACTCCTCGCCGTAGAGCTCTCCACGCCTCCTCCTGGTAGGCCTAGGCCTCGAAACCGGGCGCGACCATCCCCCGCCGTAGGCGTAGCTGCTCCTGCTCCTCCTCGCAAGCATCAGGTAGGCGAGGAGCACCACTATGGCGGCGACGGCCGCCCCGGCAACCAGTATGGGCTCCCAGAACTCTATCTTCACCTCGGCGCCGCCCTGCCCCGCGTCGACCTTCACGCTCTTCATGTAGAGTATCCACCTGGCGCTCACCGTGTGCTCCCCAACGGGCACCTTGACTTTGACGGGGGATGTTCCCACGTCCCTCCCGTCGACGCTGACGGGAAGACCCCTCGGGAAAGTGTCGATGCTGAGCGTCGAGTTGAAGACTACAACTATGTCCGTGGCCTCCCCCTTACAGCTTGTCAGCGAGACTGTCTTCTCAACGCTCTCGTTCCCGTAGCGCAGCTCCACCACGTAGCTGCCGGCTGGCAGCAGCGTTGAGAGCGGCGTCACACCCCTCTTCGAGCCGTTAATGTAAACGTCCACGCCCCGAGGTATGCTGTCCACCTTGAGTGTGAGGTTGAACACGGCCCTAGCCACGGCGTCCTCCCCCGCGCCCAGGTTTAGGATTTTCCTGTACTCGTGCCCGCCGCAGTAGGCGAGCACCACGTGCTCCCCGGGCTGAACCTTGTAGAGGCCGTGCGCCTTCCCCGTCTCCTTGCCGTCCAGGTATACCTCCGCGTCTTTGGGGACAATGTCTATCAGGATTGTCGAGTTGAACTGGAGGAATATCCTCTTTATCTCGCCTGCCTCTAGGCTTACGCTCCTAATTATGGTCTCGTTCTTGAAGAGTATGACTACGTGGTGTGGCCCCGGCTTCACCTGCATCCTAATAGGCGTCTTCCCGGCGAGCTTCCCGTCCACCTTTACGCTGAGCCCCTCGGGCCTCGTCTCAACGATGAGGGTGCCGTTAAACACTATCGTGAGGTTTAGCGTCTCCCCGGGCTCTATCGTTATCTTCCTCCTATATGATAGGGGGCCGTTTACGACGAGCATGTCGTACGTGCCAGGCTTAAGCTCCCTCTTCACAGGCGTGAAACCCATGCAGACCCCGTTGAGCCTGACCCTCGACTTCGGCGGCATCGTAACCACTATGAGTGTCCCGTTGAAGACGTAGTGCAGCGTCTTCGACTCGCCGGGGTCCAGAGTGAAGCGGTCCCTAATTTCATATGTACTGTATGTTAGGCGAAGGCTGTGCGAGCCGGGCGGCAGCGAGACCGTGAGGGGGGTTTTCCCCTTGTAGCGGCCGTCCACGTACACGCGGGCCCCGCTCGGCTCAGTGGTTATGGTGACGCCTGCCACCTTGACGTACTTCACAACCGCCCCGCTGAACGCCACGTATATGCTGTCGCCTCCGCACCTGACCCTCACGGGCGTGGAGCCGACTGCCTCGCTCCACAGCACGCTGCCGTTAGAGGGTGACAAGCCGTAGACGTGGCCGCTCGTGTATACGAGCACTGTGTCCCCGCATAGTGCGAGCGTCTTCACGGTCTCCGTGAAGTTTCTCCTCCACTCGATGGAGCCGCCGCTTATCATGAAGACCGAGCTAGAGGTGGCGGCGGCGACACTGTTTGTCCCGAGCGCCTGCAGGTCCACCGCGGCGGCGCCGAGGCTCACGTTCCAGTAAAGCGTTCCCCCAAGGCTTATCCTGTAGACCGCCGTGTTTGCCGCGAATACCGAGCCGCCGGCGGCTACGACGTCTATGTCCCCGGTGGAGTTTACGCTCCACTGGAGGGAGCCGTCCCTGGCGTAGGCCTTTACGCCGCCCGTGCCCCCCACGACTACCAGGCTGGAGGTTAGCGCGATGTCCCTGGCCCCGTTGACAAGGAAGCTCCTCTCCTCGGTGCCGTTGGGGAAGTACAGGTAGACGTGAGTGTCTGAGGCCACCGCTATGGTGGAGCCGTAGACGGCCACTGCCTCGGGAGTGTAGCTCAGCGTCGTCGTGGACGCGGCGGTGCCGTTCTGGAGGAGTATGTATAGCTTGTCCCCCGCGAGGACCGCGATGTAGCTGCCGACCTCCATGTCCCCCACTGTCCCTGAGGGGCTTGTCTGCCACGCCTTGACGTAGCCGGGGATCGCGCCCACGGAGGAGGCGGCCAGCAGCAGTGCGGCCAAAGCTAGTAGGAGCGCTAGAGCTGTGCGCGCCACAATATGCACCTGTAATATGGCTGCCTATGCTAGAAAAATAAGTATATCCCACACTATACACGTGTGTACAGGCTTAGACACGTGCTCCTAGGCCTCGCCCCGGCTGAGGCAGAAAAGGCCTTCTCCAGCGAAGCCGTACCGGCGCCTCCAGACGGGGTTATGCACGGCGACATAGTGCACGTCTACGCGGGCCAGCCCATCGACGCCATAGTGGGCGAGTTCATGGCCGGCACCCCCCAGGTTCAGGGGGGCCGCGAATACCTCGCCGTGCTGTGGCCTAGACGCTACGTGAAGCCCCTCGCCGGCAGCGACGCGTTAGATGGGGCTCCGGGCTTCACCGGGAAGGGGCTGCGGGAGGCCGGTGGGGAGCTTCTATCCCTCCTGGAGGAGAGGAGGTGCGAGTCACAGCCGCGGGCGGCCGCTGTGGTGTATGGCGTGGAGGAATGCGTGTTCTGCCGCTACACCGAGGCTCTCCTCACAGAGGCGTTTGGGATGCGCTGCGTCCACCTCTGCGACGTCACCTATGAGGGGTGCTTCGACAGGTATGAGGGCCTCCTAAAAGAGCTGTTTCCCGGTAAGCAGGGCGTCCCCCTCACGCTTGGCAGGTACGGGGAAAAATACTGGGCCGCTTATGCCGGGCTCAGCCCCTACGACCTGGAGCGGATCTATAGGCTTCTCAGCAACGTTCCGGGGGGCGGCCTCCTAGCATACCTGCAGGGCCGTGCGAGGGTCTACCGCTCCCCGCCGAGAACCTTGTCGAACTCCTCAGAGAACACCCTATAGGCCTCGTCGCCGTAAAGGCACACGATTATCTTCTCGAGGCTTTTGAGGCGGGGCGCTACCTCCTTTATAGTCTCGGCCATTATCCTTGCAGCCCGCCTATACGGGTACCCGTAGATGCCCGTTGAGATTGCCGGCAGGGCCACGCTCCTCAGGCCGAGCTCCTCCGCCTTTAGGATAGCGTTTCTCACGGCGCTGGCTAGGAGCTCGTCCCCCCTGGGGTCCCCGTAGCGCGGCCCCACGGCGTGTATGACGTACCTCGCCTTCAGCCTGCCGGCGCCCGTGACGGCGACCCCGCCCACGGGTAGGGGGCCGTGCCTCCTGACGTACTCGTCGCTCTCCTCCTGTATCGTGTAGCCGCCCTTCCTCACGATGGCGAGGGCCACGCCTCCCCCGTGCTTGAGCCACCGGTTGGCCGCGTTGACTATCGCGTCGGCTTCAAGCTCGGTTATGTCTCCCTCTACGAGCTGAACACTTACCCGGCCAACCCTGTACTCCCTCAAACCGGTCACCCCGCGTAGCAGGCGCGGCTATAAAATATAATGGTTCAAGGGGGCAATAGGTGTGATGCCAGCCATAGAGGTTAGGGTTCCAGGCGGCTCAACGCTCATGGTTGAGGGCGAAGCTGTCTTTGAGCTCCTAGAGGGTGAGGCCGAGGTTTTCGGCATAAACGCGGGCCCCGGCTTTAAGGCAAAGGTCGACCTCTACAAGGCGGCGCCCGTATACACGCTCAAGGACTCGCTGCTGAGGATCGAGGGGGGCAAGGCCTGGGCGGAGGAGGGGGACACCGTGCCCCAGTCGTGGCGCAGCCTCGCGGAGAAGATCGCCTCCGAAAAGCCCGGGAAAGTCATGGTCATCGGGCCCGTCGACGTGGGGAAAAGCGGCCTAGTAACCTTCCTGCTCAACAGGCTGCTAGCCTCGGGCCTCCGGGTAGCCGTGGTGGACGCCGACACCGGCCAGAGCGACATCGGGCCGCCCACGACGATAGGCCTGGGCATAGCTGAGAGGCAGGTTGTCATGCTTGGCGAGGTCCCCCTCTACGACGCCTTCTTCGTTGGCCTGACGTCGCCGAGCGGCCTGCTCCAGAGGAGCGTGGCGGGCGTAGCCCTCATGGCCGAGAAGGGGCTGGCGGCCGGCGCCGACGTCGTGCTCGTCGACACTACAGGCTGGGTCTACGACCCCGGCGGGCGGGACTTGAAGCTTGCGAAGGCGGCGGCGCTTCAGCCCGACCTAATAGTCGCCATCGACCCTGGGAGAAGCCTCTCGCACTTGACGAGGTTCCTGTCGAAGCTCTACCGCGTCGAGGTTGTGGAGCCCGCCGTGAAGCTTAGGCCTCGGAGCAGGGAGGAGAGGAGGGAGATTAGGAGGTCCACCTACGAGAAATACTTCGTGGGCGCCAGGGACGTGGAGCTGTCCTTCGAGGACGTGGTGTCGGGCTACTCGTTCGTGTTCAGCGGCGAGCCGTTGCCGCGGGAGGAGCTGGAGGCTATCGCCGGGCTTCTGGGCGTGGAGGTGTACTATGGCGAGGAGAGCGGGGACAGCCTCGTCGTGTTCACGGACACTCCCGTCCCCCAGGCCGGCGTGGAGCTGCTCTCAAGCGTCTACGATAAGAGGTATGTGAAGGCGTTCACGGGGCCGGAGCTCCTGCACACGCTCGTGGCGTTCGGGGACAGGGAGAAGCTCTTCAGGGGGCTCGGGATAATAAAGAGCGTTGACCCGAAGGATAGGCGCCTAGTCGTGTACACGCCCGTCGAGCCCAGCAGCGGCATGTACGTGCAGCTCGGCTACATAAAGGTGAACCCCTCCACGCTCGAGGAGGAGGGATGGATTGAGAGGTGGAGCCTCTAAAAAATCCTTGTTTTCTCTTATAGTATGAAGCCGGGCGTAGCCGCTCCTCCCATGTACGCGTAGACCCAGCCCAGTATGAGCACTATCAGCGTTATTATCGTGAAGGCCCAGTCGAGCTTGTTAAACTTCCTCTCTATGAGGTAGGTCCTGTACGGCTTTGCCCTGAAGGCCCTGAGGTCGGCCGCTATGGCCATGTTGCTGCCGCGCCTCAGGGAGCTCACTATGAGCGGCACTATCATGTAGAGGAAGTAGCGCGTCGCCCTTCCCAGCGCCTTCGCCACCTTGATGGGGTTCCTGCTCTTGACTACCTGGAGGGTGAGGCCGCGGACCCTTGCAGCGTTGAACACTATGTTTGCGTCCTCGAACATCGTGGGTATGAGCCTTATGCCTATGACCACGGCGAAGCTGAGCACGTAGGGGAGCCCTATGTGCCTGTCCTTTATCCTGATGAAGTCTGAGAGGCCGAGTAGGAGGGCGTTGGGCGCGGTGGTCACGGCTAGGAGGAGGCCCGTGCTCGCGGCTACGAGTATCCTGAGGCTCTGGAAGGCCCCGTACCACATGCCCTCAAACGTTATTATGTGGCCGCCTAGGATGTAGTCGAGCGCCGGGTGCATCACGTAGACCGGCGTCACAGGGTAGATGAAGGAGTGGTGCCAGAAGTCGTAGCCGTACCTTATGCCCTGGTAGAATATCGCGTTTACCGGTATGGGGAGCAGGAGCACGAACGCCGTTATCAGCTTCTCCTTGGGCGGCTTGGCGAGTATCCACATTATCACTGACCAGAGGAAGAGTGCGGCGAGCACGTAGATGTCCTCCAGAATGGCGGCCAGGGTGGTCAGGGTTATGGCCCAGAGGATCTTCGCCCTGGGGTCCAGCTGGTGTACTATGCTGTCCCTCTTCTCGTAGAGGAAGAACCTCCTGAGGCTACCCCTCACTATCACCTTGTAGAAAGCGTAGATGAGGACGCCGGGCCCAAGTATGAAGAACAGCGTGAAGTCGAAGAGGAACTTTAGCGCGCTAAATATGTCCGCGAAGAGGGGGTTCATGCCTCACCACCTTTAGCCTTCCTCACACCTTCTATGAACTCCTCAACCCTCAGCACGGGGGGCCTGTCCTCGAACACCCTGTGGCTGAGCTGGGTTATGTAGGGCGGGTATATGTTGTACTTGAGTATCTCCTCGCTGTTGAAGACCGCGCGGGGCCCCGTGTCCATTATGAGCTTGCCCATGTGGAGCAGCACCACGCGCTCCGCGTACTCGGCCACTATCCTCATGTCGTGTGTGATGAATATCACGGTCATCCCGCGCTCCCTGTTAAGCCTCTTCGCAAGCTCCATCAGCATCACCGAGTGGCCCCAGTCCTGCCCCGTCGTCGGCTCGTCCAGCACGAGTATCTCCGGGTACATCGTGAGCACGCTGGCCACTGCCAGCCTGCGACGCTGCCCCCTAGACAGGGCCTGGGGGTGCATGTGCCTCATCTCGCGCAGCTCGAGCATGTCCAGGGCCTCCTCAACCCTCCTCTTAACCTCCTCCTCCGGAACGTTGAAGTTCCTCGGGCCGAAGGCCAGCTCGTCCTCGACGCTGTTCGTGAAGAGCTGGTGGTCAGGGTTCTGGAAGACGTAGCCCACGTGCTGCACAAGCTCCCTGGTAGTAGCGGTGCTCACGTCTATCCCGGCCACGTAGGCCTTGCCCTTCCAGGGCTTGTTTAGGCCGGCCGTCAGGCTGAGCAGGGTGCTCTTGCCGCTGCCGTTCTTCCCTATAATGGCAACCATCTCGCCCGGGTAGATGTCGAGGCTCACGCCCTTCACAGCGACCGTGCCGTCCGGGTAGCGGACCCATACGTCCTGGAAGGAGATTATCGGCTCCTCGCCGCTGCGCCCCTCAGGCTCCTCCAGCTTTAACGGGTACTTCGCCCTGCCCCCGAGGATCGAGAGGAAGTACTTCTCCGCCTCGTCCAGGTCTATCGGCACGGAGCCCTTAACCGCCCCGTTCTCGAACTTGTACGCTGCCTCGCTGACCTGGGGCGGCCTCACCCCGAGCCTGAGGAAGCGGTCCAGCTCGCGGTAGGCCTCGTGGGGCTCCGCGTCGACGATTATGCGGCCCTCCTCCATCAGGACTATGCGGTCAGCGTACTTGGAGACCTCGTCCAGCCTGTGCTCTATGAGTATCACGGTGACGTCCCTCTTCTCCTGTATCTCGCTTATCACCGAGAGGACTGCGTAGGCGCCCTGGGGGTCGAGGTCGCTGGTCGGCTCGTCGAATATCAGTATCTCGGGCTCCATGGCCAGGATGCCCGCTATCGCCGTGCGCTGCTTCTGCCCGCCGCTGAGCGCGAATATCTCCTTGTGCCTTATCTCCCAGACGCCCGCGTCCTTCATGGCCCTGTCTATGCGCCTCCTAATCTCCTCCTTGGGCAGCGCCAGGTTCTCGGGGCCGAAGGCCACGTCCTCCTCCACGGTGAGGGCGAAGAGCTGGTCCTCCGGGTTCTGGAGGACTATGCCTACGAGCTGTGTTAGCTCGTGGAGCTCTTTCTCCTTGGTGTTTATGCCCTTGACGTAGACGTTGCCCTTCATCACGCCGCGCTCTATCACGTGGGGGATGTAGCCGACTATTGAGAGGGCCAGGGTGCTCTTGCCGCAGCCGCTGGGCCCCGTGAGTACGACGAACTCTCCCTTCCTGACCTCCAGGTTTATGTCCTTTAGAGCCCACTTGTCTCCTCTGGGGTACTTGTACCACAGGTTTTCGACTTTTAGAACCGTGTCTTTCAAGACGTAGCCCCCTCGCTTGACGGAGTGAATCTGATAAAGAAGTGGGGAGTAAAAAATGTTCTCCGTTACGGTATTATGTCTACGAGTACGCGGTAGAGCGGGTACGCTATCAGGGCGCCGTAGATCATGTTGAATATCGTTATCGTGCCGGTGTGCATGAAGACGACGTAGGTCGTGGTGTAGAAGTGGCTGAGGTACGGGTAGAAGACGTAGTAGAGCGAGAGCCAGGCGAAGAGGGCGCGGAGGCCTCCAATTATGGCCGCGTCTATGTAGCCTATCCAGCCCTTAAGCATCACCACTCCGGTCTCGGTGGCGTACTTCTTGGCGAAGACCTTGTTTGCGAAGGCCAGGTAGAGGTCTACCGGGATGCCCTCGGCGAGCGGGTAGAGCCACCACCTGGGGTCGAGGCCGTAGAATAGGAGCTCGCTGACGATGTCGTAGATGAGGAGCATGAGTGTGGCGACGCCGGGCTTCCTGACTAGGAGCACGCCGAGGACGAATATCGTGGCGTAGCCTATGTCTCCGAGGGCGTAGTTGACGAAGGGTATGGGCACCCTGTTTGTGAGGGCGAAGAAGCCGAGCATCCTCCCGATTATCTGGACCCATGCGACGAGGAGTATGGCGAAGATGGTGGTGTAGATTATGTCCTTGGTCTTGAAGCTCTTCCCGTAGAGCTTGCCCTTAGATATCAGGTAGAACATGATACCAAGTATTATGAGCGTGACGACGAGGAGCACTAGGTAGATGTAGAAGGGCGTGGGGACGAAGGGGCGCCTGTAGGTCTGCTGGAATATCACGTTGCCCTGCGCATCCTTTATCGTCACCTTGAACTCGACTATCTTCTGGGTGTAGGTGGTTGGCACCTTGACCTTGAAGCTGGCCCTATAGGTCTGGCCGGGCTTGAGGGAGTTTATTGTGACGGTGAAGCAGGCCTTGTCGGGGCTCGTCTTTCCGCCCCTCGGCGGCCTTAGTACTTCGAAGCCGTCCTGCTTTGGCACGCACACCTCCAGCTGCAGGTTTTTGAGCTCCTGGTTTCCTGTGTTGGTGACGTATACGGCGCCGTAGTTGCTTCCGCGGCCCTTATAGCCGCCGGAGATTATTACTTGCTCGTTTGTCTGCGCCTTGAATGTGGGGTTGAAGTAGTGGGGGAAGTAGAACTGCACTTTTAGCTGGGGCTGCGCGGCAGCGTTAAGTGCTAGTGGTAGTATGAGGAGCAGCGCCACCGCCAGGGATATTAAAGCTTTGTTGTTCCTCATCAAGACAATAGTATACGACGCCAAAATATATCTATCCCGTTAAATGACGAATGGGTAAAAATCCGGATAAAGCGAAAAAACTTATAAATTCTATGGGCCGCTGCTCACGGTAACGCTTTCACCGGGATCCAGGCTGGCCGCAACGTACACGTAGCCGTTGTCCCTCGCCACCGGCTGGCCCCCCTCCACGTTGCCCGGCTTGAGCGGTATGCCCCTGAGGAGTACTGGCTCCGGCTTGGCGCTCCACGTGTACCCGTACCTGTGGAACACGAGGGGCTGGTCGAACACGTAGCTTATCGTCTTCGACGTGTCGCCCCCTTCCACCTTGAAGGAGGGGACTAGGAAGAACTGAACGTGAACCTTGTCTCCGTCAACTGTGACGAGTAGGTAGTGATGTACTCCGCCCGAGCCTGGGCGCAGGTATAGGGGCGCGCCGGCCCCGCCTGTCACGTAGTAGTCTACGCCGTTGACGCGTTCATGGTAGTATGCGTGGTCGTGGCCCTGGAACACCGCGGTGACGTGGTACTGGGTGAAGAGCTGTTTTAGCTGCTCCGCGTTGTCGAGCATGTCGCCGCCCTCATAGGTGACGACGGGCTTGTGGAGGAATACGAACACGTGCTTGTAGTTCCTGCCCAACTCGAGCATGCCCTTCAGCCACTGTAGCTGGCGCCCGGTTACAAGGTAGGACTGGCCCACAATGTCTGTGTCGAGGACTATGAAGAGGGAGTTGCCGTACTCGAAGGCGTAGTAGAGCCTGCCGAGGTGCGACATGTAGAGTGCCTGCGCCACGGGGTTCCCGGAGTCGGGCACGTTCTCCGTCTGCATCTCGTGGTTGCCCGGCGCCACGAAGATGGGGACTATAGACGACTTGTAGACGGACATGAAGTCGCTCCACTGCCACTTCAGCCTGGCGACGTCGCTCCTATAGCCGTAGATCACGTCCCCGACGAGGACTGAGAAGTCGGGGTGTATCAGGTTTACCTCCCTTATGAGCTCCTTGAAGACATCTGGCTGCGGGCTTATACTGTTTACCGGCCTGTTGTCCCCGTAGACAGCGAAGGTGAAGCGGGCGTCGGCGTTGTAGCCGGGCGACACGTAGACGAGCTGCCTCAGGGAGGCCTGGCCGCTCCTAAAGTAGAGCACATAGAAGCCCGGCTTGTCGAAAGTGTACGTGAAGGAGCCTTTCCCGGAGCCGTGGGCCGGCACCTGCACTTCGAAGCCTCCGGCCTTCTCGGGTTCCCCGACGTGCGCATAGTAGACCCTTGCCACGTAGACATCCACCCTGTGGGTGCCGGAGCCGCCCGTCGAGTTGAGGGTTACGGTGAAGGTCACGGGCTTTCCGGCGCGTATTATCTCGGGCTTCCACTCTATCCACGTGAACATTACCGGCGGCAGGAGGTTCAGGTAATAGTATACTCCCCCCGCCACGGCCAGTAGTAGCAGCAGGGAGGCTGCCAGCTGTTTTTTCCTCCTACTTGACAGGCGCATAAACCTCGCCTTGTGAAACGCTTGCGGGGTAAAAACGGTTTTTGCTAGCAGATCTCGGCGCACTTCTCCCTATACTTCTTCTCAAGCTCCTCCCTTATGCTCCTGGCCCGCCTATACGCCTCCTCCCTGGACTCCTCCTTGGAGACGCGGACGAGGTAGCGTATAATCTGCTCCAGGTTGTCGAGGAGGGAGGCTAAAAGCTTCTTCGCCTTCTCAGGCTCCCTCGCGGCAAGCTCCCTGTACTCGCTGCTAGCCTCCACCTTCTCCCTAAGGCTCCTTCGCGCCCTAGCCACTATCTCTTCCACGCCGGCCTCGCCGCTGGCCTCTATTGCGGAGGCCATCTCCTGCCAGAACATGTTGAGTATTTCTTCCTCCTCGCTCCTAGCCTTCAACTCTCTCCTGTAGATCCTGGCCGCGGCCTCGCTGTAGAGGCCGACATACTCAACTATCGGCAGTTCAAGCGCCACTGCCTTCACCCCTCTAGAATGACGGGGTGGGCTGAAAAATGTGTCCCCCAAGAGAAAGAGAAAATATTGTTTTTAGTCCTCGGCCTTCTGGAAGCGCGTCTTGAGCTTCTCGAGGACCTTGGGCAGCGTCGTGTACTCGAGCTCGTCCGGGCCGAGCAGGTGCGGCGCGAACGGGCCGTGCCTGCGTATATAGTCGGCGATCTCGGTGGCGATCCTCCTCGTGTAGTCGAAGGCCGGGTCGTCGAAGAGGTCGTTCGGCCCCTCGAGTATACCGTCGTGGAGCTGGAAGCCCAGGCCCACCACCCTTGGCGGGCCGTCGAAGCGCGTGCACTTGGCGTCTTTGAGGCCGACGGGCATGAGCGGGCCGTTGTGGCTGCCCCTCATCCACCCGGCTACTAGGTTGGGGAACGCGAAGGCCTCGAGGA
>JALVKT010000013.1 GCA_027027675.1 Thermofilaceae archaeon
GTAGCTCTTCGTCGCCATGAGGGTCTTGAGGTACCAGATGAGCTCCTCCTCGGTGACGCTCTTCAGGGTCACCACGCTCGGGAAGTGCGCTATGGGCCTCACGTTCTCCGTGTAGCCGAGCGCCTGGCCCGTGCTCTGCGTCGCCGGGTCGACGGCGTTGAAGGTTATGAGCTCGCTTATGTCCTCGTAGGGCTCGATGCTGTAGGCGCTGCTATACTCTATCCTGTGCTTTATGTTCCACCTTTCCTGGCCCGCGCCGCCCTCCGTGGACACGGCGCCGAAGAGGACGCAGCGGGGGCACTTGCGGCAGAGGTGGTCTTTGAGCCTGCACGCCTTGACCTCGGGGTCGAGGGGCACCCCGAGGGCCTCGGCGTAGGTCTTGAAGAGGGTGGCGTACATCCTGTTCTCCGGGGCCTTCTGCTTGCTCGCCAGGAAGACGACCTTGAGTACCGCCTCGGGGTCGTCGATGCTCCTGGGCAGGGTTACCACGTTTAGCTCGCGGGTCTCCTCTGTCCTGAAGATCGTGTAGTCGTGGGTCTGCCTCATCACGAGTACCTGGATCGTCTTAGCGGTGGCGAGCACTGGGGCCTGCTTCTCGAAGAGCCCCTCGAGGGGCTCGAGGAAGTCGTACTTCACCATTTACTCCTCACCTCCAGAGCTGCTGGCGGCCTTCTTCTCGGCGCGCTCGAGTATCCACTCCAGCCTCGCCTTGTAGACGGCGTAGTCTATCTCCCTCAGCACCTTTATCCAGAGCCTGCTGGGCAGTTTTTCGCGGAGCGCCACGAGCTTGTCGACGGCCTCCTCGAGGGTCTTGATGGCCTCGGGGGGCACGTAGTCGGTGGCCGCGGTGTTCCTGTGGACGCTTATGACGTAGCCGACGACGGCGTCCTTGTCGTAGAGCTTCCCGCTCTCAAGGACTCCGAGGAGCTTCCCGACGGGGCCCATTATGGCGTGCTTGCTGTATCCAGGCTGTCTTGGCCTGTAGTACTCGAGGTACTTGGCCAGCACCTTTACTATCTCGGCTATCTCCTCCCTAATCTCCCCCATGCTGGGGGCCTTCCCCTTCTCCCTCATAACAACTAGGGGTCTACTCACACCCACCACCTCTTCTCCAACTCGTTTAGATAACCCAAAAAAACGCGCAAACCTCTGGGCCCCCTCGCGTTGACGTACCGGGCGAGCAGCATGCCCGGCGGCCGCGAGAGGACCTCCAGGAGCCCGGAGCGGCCATAGCCTATCTTAGCCCTCCGCATCTCGTACTCCACGAGCTCCGCAGCGGTGAGCGCCATGGAGAGCTCCTCCGCGGGCAGCTTCACGCCCCCCTCGTCCCTGAAGTCGACCCAGCCCTCCCTGAGCTCCACGCCCCTCTCCCTGAGCATCGACGCCAGGTCGGCCTTAAGGGGCGCCTTCGCGGCCCCGAGGGGCCTGGGCTCGGGGAACGGGGTCATCTTCTCGTCGGGGACTAGGACGAAGGCGTGGAAGAGCCTGTGAATCATGAGGGCCCTGTTGAGGCGGCGCAGCATCTTGCTGGCCTCGGCCTCGTCCCTGAAGCCGGGCGCCTTCGCAGCCACGACCATGTAGTTGCCGCTGTACATGGCCGCCGCGTAGTCCTCGCCCTCCACGAGGCTCGCCAGCTCCTCCGCGGCCTCGGGGGGCACGTCGCCCCTCGCCACTGCGCGCGCCGCCTCCTCGTAGTCGGCCGGGAGCCCCATCTCCTCCAGGTCTTCGGGCTCGTACCTATCCCTGAGCTTCTCAGCCAGCGCCTTGACCTGCGCCTCACCCACGCCCTCCGCGGCGGCGTGGAGGAGGAGCGGGTTGCGCGCGACGTCGACGGGGCTTAGGCCTCCGAGGTATCTCTTCCAGAAGTCGGGGCTGTGAAAGGCCAGCCTGTCCCCCGCCTGGAGCGCTAGTGCCAGCCTCGACCAGTAGTGGGAGGAGTAGGCGGGGGACATCACTATGGCTGGGAGGACGTAGTAGACGTCGTCCCTGTCCGGGTTGAAGCCGAGCAGCGACCTTAGGGACGCCTCGAGCCTGCAGACGGGGCATAT
>JALVKT010000014.1 GCA_027027675.1 Thermofilaceae archaeon
TCGTGACCCTCCTGGCCCCCGGGACGAGCCTCTTCAAAAGCCCTAGCCTGGTAGCGTACATGAGCGTCCCATGCTGCAGCACGCAGCCACCCCTAACCACCTGCGCGCTACCGGAAACCTTCAAGCCGCCTATGAGCACGTCGTTCGGCTCCTTGTAGGAGGCGTCGAGCCCGAGGCCCCGAAGCTCCCTCGCCAATCTGCCGCACACAGCCCTGTAGAGCCTCCACGGCTCGCCCACCCAATCCAGGGGGACTGCAACGCTATAAGTCACCTCCCCCTCCTCGTCGTGAAACACGGTGCCCCCGCCGCTCGGGCGGCGGACAACGTCGACGCCGGCCTCCGCGGCCGCCTCCAGGTCAACGTCGCTGAGGGGCCTAAACCTGCCCAGCGTTACGGCGCTGGGGCTGAACCCGTATATGCGGAGCGTGGCCACCCCGTCCCTAGCACACCTCTCGAGCAGGGCAAGGTCGAAGGCCATGTTCCACGCGGCCCCCCTAAAGCCGTCGAAAACTATACGTAAGGCGCGCATCGAGCCTATAACCGGGGGGCACGGCCTTAATGATAACCCTGCGCATCTCCCAGGGCTCGCTCGACGCGCTAAGAGGCGCCTACAAGGGCCTCGCCGAGCCGCGCACCCTCTACCTACTCCAGTACAGCCCGGCCGGCTGCGCAGCCTCCTGCACCTTCTGCGCCCAGGCCCGGGGCGGCGACAGGCTCGGGAGAATCCCCTGGCCAGCGATAAGCCTCCAGGAAATCGTCTCCGCAGGCCTCGAAGGCTTCACGCGCATATGCCTCCAGACGGTTCTGAAGCCCGGCTTCCTCGAAGAAGCCGCTTTGATAGTCAAGGCTCTCTCCGGGAAAGGCGTGCCCATAAGCCTGGCATCGACCCCCGCGCCAACCTACTGGCTCGAAGAGATGAAGCGGCTGGGAGTCGACTTCCTCGGGGTCGGCCTGGACGCGTTCACGCCACGCATACACCTGAAGGCCTCGAAGCCCTACCCATGGGCCACGTACATAGACTACACGCGGCGCGCGCTCAGAGTCTTCGGCCCCGGCCACGTATACGTGCACCTAGTGGCTGGCCTCGGCGAGACGCCCAGCGAAGCACTCAGACTGCTTGACATGCTATACGGGATGGGCGCGCGGGCAGCACTCTTCCCACTCGTCTCCACGAGGAGGCCCTGGAAGACACTCGTGGACAAGCGCTACTACAGGCGCCTACAACTGGCGGCCTGGCTCCTAAACACGGGGCGCAGGCCCAGCGACTTCTTCACGGAGCGCCTCGAGCCCACAGAGAAGCTCCTCGGCATCAAAGGCTTGGAGCACGCGTTCCTCACACAGGGATGCCCGGGCTGCAACAGGCCCTTCTACACCGAGAGGCCGGGCGACATGTACAACTACCCATCCCCAGCCCTGCTGGGGAAAAACCTCGAAGCGGCCATGCGTGAAGCGGGGCTAAAGCGATGAAGGCCTTCTACCCAATACCCCTCTTCCCCACGGTAAGCGTTACAGGGGCTAGGTGCGCGCTCAACTGCCCCTACTGCGCCGCAACCCTGCTCCACGGCATGCCCCAGGCCCCCACCCCACGCCTCCTAGACATGCTCCTCTCAAGTCTCGAGGCCAGCGGGGCCAGGGGCGTACAGATAAGCGGGGGCTTCGACAGGCGCGGCAAGCTCCCACTAGACGGCTTCTACAACGTCATATCCAGGCACAGCGGCAGGCTCTACACGATCGCCCACCAGTTCCTCGTCAACAGGGAGGAGGCCGAGAGGCTCGCCGAGGCCGGCGTGAAACGGGTCGACTACCCCCTCACGCTCGACAGGCGCGTTCTCGCGCTACGGGGGCTCAAAGCATCGCCGCGCAGCGTCGAGGAGAGCTTCTACGCGCTGGCTGAGGCGGGGGCCGAGCCGGTGCCCCACATACTGGTGGGGGAGCTTGCCGGCCGCCCCTCGGGGGAGGAGGAGGCGCTGCGCTTCGCCGCGGAGGCGGGGGCCGACCTGATAGTCGTTATAGCGTTGACACCCCTAAAGGGGGCGCCTATGCGCGCAGAAGCCCCGCCTTCGAGGGTTATGGAGCTGCTCAGGCTGGCGAGAAAGTTGGCGCCGGGAGAGGTGGCGCTGGGGTGCATGAGGCCCCCGGCCGTGAGGAAAAATGTCGACCCCCTGGCTGTCAAGGAGGGGCTCATAGACCGCATAGTGGCCCCATCGCCCCACGCGGCCCCCGACGCGGAGAGGTACGGCGCCTGCTGCTCGGTAGACTCGGGCTCGCTTGAAAGATTCAGGCTTGACCGCTCCTCTCCCCGCTGAGCCACCAGGTGCGTAGGGGTCCACGCTCGCCCTTCTGCTCCTCCTCGAACGCCCTTATCCTGCGCCTCACCTCGTCCACCACCTCCTCGAGGGGCACGTCGTTCCTGTACCATGGACGCTTGGCAGAGGTTTTAGCGGCCTCCGCGACGGCCAGGCCAACGTTTACCGAGTCTAGCACGGCGGCCTCGTCCTCCAACGCGTCCCCCTTGTCAGTGTAGTACGCGAAGCCCCAGGGCGGTATCGCGAAGCCCATAGAGTTAAGGGTGAGGAGGAGGTTCGCCGTCACCATGGCGCCGCCCTGCTCGTTCCCCACGGCTATGACGCCGGCCGCCTTGCCCTCCACCACGCTCCTACCAACGTGGTGTATCATGTTCTCGAACGCGGTCATCCTGTCGATAAGGTTCTTCACGACCCCGCTCACGTTGAACCAGAAAATCGGGGTCGCCAGTATCAACCCGTCACTCTCCTCTATGAGACGGTAGATTACGTCCATTCCGTCCCGTATAACGCAGGGCAGCTTGCACGCCTCCTCAACGTCCGAGAGGCAGCCAAGGCAGGGCCTAATCTCGTAGTCGTACAGGTCGACGCGCACGGTCTCCGCGCCGGCCATCCTAGCGCCTGCGAGGGCGGCCTCCAGCAGCCTAGCCGTGTTGCCGTACTTCCTCGGGCTACCGTTAAAACCCACAACCTTCATTGCAGGTGGGAATGGCCGCCGCGCGTTAAAGGGTTTCCCCGCCCAACGCCTCCCTGAGCCACGCGTTGTCGCCGCCCGGCTCAACGCTGAGCGCCGAGAGGGAAGCGTAGCCCTCCTTGACGACGCACACGTCGCTGCCAGGCGTTATACACCTGTAGCTGTCAAGCGTCCACTCCTCGAACTCGCAGACGCCGCCGCTGCACCTGAGGAGCCTCTCAACCTCCCCCCGCTCCACGGGCGCCACCTTGACGCCCCTCCAGCCCCACGCGGGCACGTTGAGGCTCACAACAGGCGTCGCCCACTCCACGCTTGAAAGCCTCTCCAGGACTTCGAGGCCGAGCCTCGCCGCAGCCACGTACCTCTCAGCAGGCATGGACTCGTAGTCCCTCCACGTCCTGGCGACGAGCGACACGGCCATGCCCCTGAAGCCGCGGAGCGCCGCCTCGAACACGGCCCCCAGCGTGCCGGAGCTGTAGACGTCCCACGCGCCAAGGTTCGGCCCTTTGTTCACGCCGCTCAGCACGTAGTCAAAGTCCCTCCTATGCCCGTCCAGCGCCACAGCCACGGCGTCGGCGGGCGTCGTGTCGACGAGCACCGCGGGGGCACCGTAAAGCTCGCCGCGCCTATAGCTTAGCCTGAAGGACACGGCCTTCCCCACGCCGCTCCTAGGCCCGCTGGGCGCCGCTATGAAGACCTCGTGCCCCCTCCTCGCCGCCTCCGCCACGAGGGCCTCCAGCCCGGGCCCGGGGCCGTCATCGTTGGAGATGAGGAGCTTCATGGCAGCACACCGTCTAGGCGTATAAGCACCTCCTCGAGCACCTCGCGCGGCGTCTTGGACGCATCTATCACGTGGAACCCGTACCTCTCGGCGAGCTCTAGGTAGCGCCGCCTAACCTTCTCGAGGAAGTCGCGCCGCTCAAACCTCGTGAGCCGCCTCTCGTTGAGTCTCCTCATAGCCTCGTCGACGGTGATGTCCAGCAGGAACACGGTGCCCGGGTACAGTGCCTCGCTGTTCAGCTCCAGTATCTTCTCCTCGCTGAGGCCGCGCGCATACTGGTATGCAAGGCTCGAGTACACGCTCCTATCGCTGACCACGACCAGCCCCTTCTCAAGAGCCGGCCTGACAACTGTGAACTGGAGCACAAGCCTGTCGGCGGCGAAAATTATGGCCTCGGCGAGGGGGCTTGGCCCCGACTCGTACAGGAAGCGGGTGTTCTCCCTGCCCCACGGCTCCTTGACGGCCACGAAGCCGACCCCCCTCCTCCTAAGCTCCTCGGAGAGCATGCGCGTCATAAGCGTCTTACCAGCGCCGTCTATCCCCTCGAAGGCTATGTACCTCCTAGCTGTCGCGTCGTTCACAGAGCGCACCTTAAGCTTCACGGCGCCCGCACTAATAGAGATAGCTCGTGGCATACACGTCTACGCTTTAACTTTAAACCATAGGTTTTTAGAGAGCCACGATAGATGTATAACACAGAGATGTAGTGTAATGTCCGGTAGGGGAGGCGCTCACATAACAGACTACATCTCCCCCGCCACGGGTGGCGCCGTTCACGCCGCCTACAAGAAGGTTAGAGAGGGCAAGCTCAGCTACCAGAGGATAGCCGGCAACCCGGATGCCCTGGAGAAGCTCCACCAAATAGTCGCAGAGCTCCCCCGCGGCCAGGAGAAGAAGATGAGAGACCTCGACTTAAAGTCCAACGTCAGGAACTGGGTTATAGAGCTCCTCAAAGGGCCCGGAGAGGAGCGGGCAAAGCGGCTTCTCGAATTCCTACTAAACGACTTCACAGACTCCATGAGGTCGAGGATGAGGGAGCAGGAGAAGTACGCCGTAGCCCTCCTATTCGAGGACGACAAGAAGCTACTCATATGCCACAGCGTCTACGGAGAGGCGACAATCACGCCCGAGTGGAAGATCTACCCGAGACTCCTCGACAGCGGAAACGTGCTCCGCTACGTGAGCTTCACCCTCAAGGAGGGAGAGGTTCACGTCCGCTTCTACGAGAAGGTGAAGACGCGGTCGCTCGCGGAGTGGCTGGGCATGCCACCCTCAGAGGCCATCCACTACTACGGCGGCAAGTACAGGGTATACTTCACCCTCGCAGGGTTCGACGCCGTCCTAGAGCTTGGGGACGAAGACGTTGAACGCCTACTCGCGGAGTACGCGGCCCCCACCTTCGAGGAGGACGGCCTAGTGCTCCTGCCCACCCCCGTCAACGCTATAACCGTGAGGCGCGTCGTCGTAGGCAAAAACCTCACGCTAAGCCCCCGGGAGTTCAAGGAGACATACTATAGCATGCGCTACGGCGTAGACGCCTTGAGGAAAAAGTTCTTCGAAATAGTCTCATCCCTCAACGCCCACATGGGCGAGATAATTGACAGGAGACACGAGGTCGTCCTCAAAACACCCGGCGGCGAGGAGACGCTTGCCAGGAAAAACTATGAGGGAGTAGAACTCCTCTTCGCCGCCAAAGGCCGGATAAGGCTCGACCCGGCCTACCTCGCAGAGATGGCCTCCTCACTGACGAGCGGCATAAGCCTCCTCCACGTGGCAGACCCCCTAGCCCCCGCCCAGCTCAGGGTCGGCGAGGCCCTAATCTACAACAGGGTTGAAGCGCCGCCCCCCATCGGGATGCTCGCCACGAAGGCGGCGAAGCTGGAAGACCCCTTCCTAAGGACACTCCTACACGCCACGGCTTTCCTGCTTCTCGCAGGCGCAAACGAGAAACTCAAGCTCAGCTACACCCTAAAAATGGTGGCGCGGAAAGCCCTGACACTGCTGCACATCCCCGAGAGCCTGGGCGCCCCAGAAGACGAGCTGCTGGAGTACAAGTCCTCAGACTTCCTCTTCGAGGCCCTCGCGAAGCCGGAAACACTCCTCAGAGACGTTGAGGCGAAGCTTAGAGGTTCCCCCGCTAAGCTCTACCTCTTCGGCGTGGAGGACGACGGGCAGGCGGTGGGCTTCGCGTCTTCAAGGCTTAAGAGCGACCTTGCAGGCCGGGTCGAGGATTTGCTTGAGAAAAAGCTTGGCGTGGAGGCCTTTGCCGTCCCCGTGGCTGAGGGCGGCAAGGCCCTCCTAGCGTTACTTGTGACGCGGAAATAAAAAGATAGGCTGTTTTAGAAGGTGCCCTTGCT
>JALVKT010000015.1 GCA_027027675.1 Thermofilaceae archaeon
ACTGTCTGCCTCTCGTCCTCCACGTCTACGAGCTCCTCGGCGGGCGTGCCGTTTGGGGCGTGGAGCCCGAGGGTTTTGAAGTGCCCCTTGTTTGAGACGCTGAGGCCGATGTAGGTGGCTCCGCCGGGCAGGTCCGCGGGGCCGGGCACGCTTATGTAGGCCTTGAGGCTGCTGGGGTCGCCTCCGTGGGCGAGCTTGAGCTCTAGGGGGCGCCGGATGGTGTAGAGGATTCTGAGGGTTAGGGTGGCCGTGTGGGAGCCGGTGTTTGTGGCCTTGAAGGTGTCTGTGTGGGGGGTGAAGTGGAGGCCGTAGAACCTTGTCTGGTAGCTCACGCCTGTGAGCCTTATGTTGTCGGTGTCGCCGCTGGCGTGTATGAAGAAGGGGAAGAGGAGGCGCCAGCCGCGCGGCGGGGGCCCCGTGATGTCGAGCAGGCTTATCGTCGCCGTCTCGCCGGGGCCCAGGGTGACCGTCTTCTCCGCCTTCATGTCGAGGCTCAGGGTGGCGTGTACGAGGCCTTTCCCGTGGCCCGCGTAGAAGGGCTTGTCGGCCTTGCGTGCGGCTATTGTCCAGGGGCCGTTAAGGGTGTAGCCGCTCCTCTCCAGGCCCTTGAGGCTTAGGAGTAGGCCTGTGTACCGCCAGTGAAGGGTGGCGTTGGGGTTGTCTAGGAGGTTTGCGCCGCCGGGCGCGACTATGGCGGTGGGCTCCAGTGTCTGGTTCCAGGAGACGAGGAGGCTTATGAAGGACGCGGTGGGGAACGCGGCTGTGAGCGCGTCGTAGTCGAGTGTGAAGGTCACCGTGACCGTGTCGCCGCTCTGCGTGAGGGCTGCCTCGCCGGTTTTCGCGTACATCCTGTATACGGTGGCCTCTACCACCCTGAATGTCCGCCCCCGGGCCTTGAGGGTGAGGTTTTCGCAGGGGTAGGCGTTCACCGCCACCTGTGTTTCGCCGCTGCGCCCGGGCCTCACGTAGACTATGTGGCCTGTTGTCTCGAGCGCCGCTTTGACGTCGCGGCTGTCGCCCTTGAGTGTGAGGTAGAGCTGGGTGGACATGTGTTGGAAGCCGTTTCTGCCGCTGTCCCATGCCACGTGGAGGCCCTGGGGGCCGAGGGAGGAGAGGCTGGGCTGCTGCCGGGTTAGCACGTAGATGCTTAGGTTTGCCTTTGCATGCGTGCCGGCTAGGGCCGCGTGGGGCGTGGCTGCTAGGAGGATGGCTGCTAGCAGGAGGGGTAGGCTGTTTTTCATTTCTTGTAACCTTTTCCGTGTATAATTGGGTGCTCTAGTATAAAAATTGACATGTTTACCGCATATGGAGCTACAAGACAGTAACAATAAAACTGTAATAATGTTTTGACAGCCTGTCAACTGCTAAAAATATCATACATGCGGGGGCTCCTCGAGCCTTAGCCCGTACCGCGTCATCCGTTCGAAGTGCCGCCTGTTACGGGTAGCCAGCGGGGCTCTAAGCGTTAAAGCGGTGGCCGCGACCAGGATGTCCGCCTGGGGCACCTTTTCTCCCCGGGCCGCCAGGTCCACGTCGATCCGCATCGCCTTGAGGAGTAGCTCCTGGGTTGGGTAGACGACCTTTACGACTTTTTCGAGGGCCTCCTTCTCGGCGTCTACGTCGCCGCCTATCCTCGCGAAGCCCCAGAGGTACTCGTAGAGGGAGACGTAGGAGATGTACGTGTCGCGGCTTGCGAGCCAGAATATTAGGCCCTTCTTCCCGCGTTCGAAGGCTTCTATGAGAACATCCGTGTCCACGACTATTCTCTCCTCAGCCATGCCCCCTCCTCTCTGAGCCGTTTCCGGGCCTCCTCTAGGGCCTCCCTTTCCTGGGGGGTTAGCTGCCTGTTGGAGACGTACTCGGCCGCCTCTGCCGCCAGGGCTATCTTTGAGAGGCGGAGCATGGCCTCCACTGTCTCGTCGAATGTTTTGAGGCCCAGCCGCTCCTTGAACTCTACAACCGCCCTGTAGGTTTCGGGGCGCAGGGCGACCGTCTTTACACGCCTACCCATACCGCCTTGTATAGC
>JALVKT010000016.1 GCA_027027675.1 Thermofilaceae archaeon
TGGACGAGGCGCCTATAGATCTTCCTCTCCACCACGACCACCCTAGAAGAGCGTGACCTCCACCTCCTCGCCCTCGTCGAAGCCCTCGCTCTCCTCGGGCACAGCTATGTAGCCGTGCGCCGCGACGAGGCTCTTGAGGCTCCCGGAGCCGCCAACCATGAGGGGCACGGCCCAGAGCTCGCCGCCCCGCTTCTCGAGCCTGACCCTGGCGAAGCCCGCGAGCCCAGTCTTCACCGTGACCCTTCTTGCAAGCCTGGCCTTCACCCTGGGCCTCCTGGGGAGCTCTAGCCCCAGCCTTTCGAGGAGGGGCTTGAGGGCGAGCTCCAGTGTGCTGAGGGCCGCGACGGGCAGGCCGCTTATCGCCGCTACGAGCCTGTCCTGGGCGACTGCTATGCAGGCCGTCTTGCCCGGCTGTACGGCTACCCCGTGGACCATGAATCTGGGGCTTAGAGACTCTATCGCCTTGACCGTGTAGTCGTGGCCGCCCATCGAGGTGCCCCCCATAACGACGCTAAGCCACGCGTCTCCTCCTCGGAGCCAGGAAGCGATGGCCTCCGGGTCGTCGCCCGCGAAGCGGGTCTCCTCCACCTGGAAGCCGGCCCAGCGCAGCCACTCCTCGACGAGTAGGTGCGTGTAGGGCGGGAAGCCGGCCGACTCTCTGAGGAGCTCGTCTCCCACGTTGAGGACGCGCGCCTTCAACGCGTAGACCTTGACGCTCTCCCTCTCCTCGAGCGCCAGGGCGGCCAGCCTCCTACCGTCTATGCGCCACCCCCTCTCCAAAATCGTTATTCCCTCGTCGTACTCCTCGCCCGGCATGGAGACGTTCTCCCACCTCGCAACCCTCCTGTAGATGAGCACGGAGCCGCCCCTCTCCACAGTGTCCTCCACGGGCACGGCCGCGTCGGCCCCATCTGGCAGGTAGCCGCCCGTCTCTATGCGCGCGGCCTCTCCACTCCCAAGCTGGAAAGCCGGCTTCGGGCCTGGCCGCACAAGCTCCTCTCTCAGCCTGAGCTTGACGGGGGAGGAGGGCGACGCGGGGAGCACGTCCTCCGCCCTAACCGCGTAGCCGTCGACCACGCTCTTCGGGTAAGGCGGGAGCTTCCTGGACGATACCACGTGCTCGGCCGAGTAGCGGCCGGCTGCGAGGCGCAGCGGGGCCTCCTCGACGGGCAGCCTGTCCAGGCCCCCGAGGGCCGCCACCGCCCCCTCTATGACCTCTGAGACCGGGTGCAGCTTCCTCAAACTCACCACCTTATCCTGAAACCGCTGTACTCGCCCCTGTAGGGCTCCCACTCGACCTCCACCTTCTCGACGCGCGCCAGCGGGGGGCCGCGGTGGGCCCACTCTATGACCCTCTTCACGGCGTCGCATGGGCCCTCCAGCACGGCCTCGACGCGTCCGTCTGGGAGGTTTCTCACCCAGCCCGTGACACCGTTCCTCAGGGCTACCTCTTGCATTGAAGCCCTGAAGAATACGCCTTGAACCCTGCCGCTCACGTATATGTGGGCCCTGCACATATCCGCCATATCCATCAGTGGTGTATGACGGCCGGGTGAAGTAAAATAGTTTCCCGGGTCTAACGGTTAGAGGGGCCTCGCAGGCTCCCAGCTTATGCGGGTTACTAGGACGCGGGCCCCCGTGGACTCTAGGAGCTTAGCCGCCTCCCCCGCCCTCTCCTCGTCGACGAGCGCGAAGACGGTCTCGCCTATCATGGCCATCGAAGCCTCGAAGCCCCTCTCGGCGAGGAGCCTTATCGCCGCCCTGACGCGCTCCGTGGCGAGTCCGGACTCCAGGGCGAAGCGGCGCGACTCGGCCATGAACTCGTGGAGGCCCGGCTTTGACGTTAGCTTCTCGAGGGCCTCGGCGCCCAGCCTGTCGATGTGTTCGAGCCCGCCGCTCCTCTCAAGCACGGACCTCTTGTCGATGGGTGAGTAGAAGCCCACCACGACCCTCACGTCGCCGGGAACCAGGAACCTGTCCACCCTGTCAAGCCCGGGGGCGCCGGGCTC
>JALVKT010000017.1 GCA_027027675.1 Thermofilaceae archaeon
GAGGGGTACAGCTCCTCCACAAGCCCCCACTCATCCTCCCCCAGCCCCGCAAGCGCGGACAGGCCCAGCAGCTCCGGCGGCACCCCGAGCGAGTACATCGCAGCGGTAAACCTTATCGCCCTTGGAAGCCTGACCCCGCCGACCCCCGCCCTGCTATACCCGAACAGGCCCACGTGAAGCCTCCTCGCCCTCCTCCTAGGCACCGCCTCGGCCGCCCTCAGCGCCAAGCCGGCCAGGCCGGATACCCTGGCGCGGTACGCGGCGCTCAGCCTCCCGAGGACGCGGCGTAGCAGCTGCTCGTCCACGGGGCGCGGGCTCCGCGGTTTTCCGCCCTCGAGGGCGGCGATGGCCCTCCTGGCCTCGGCCGCGGGGTAGTCGTACTTGAACGCGGACTGCACGGTGAACGTGTGGTAGCCGCCGTATGTCTCGAGGAAGCGCTCCACGTTCGGGGGCGCCAGGTGGCCCCTGAAGGGTGGGGGGCCGGCCCCGATGATCGTGTAAACGGGGATCCCGCGCCTCTCGGAGAGGAGGCCTGCCTTCCAGAGGCCCGCGGCTGCGAGGAGCGTCGCCGGTATGAGGCCGTAGTTGAGCGCTGGGTCGCTCCTGGCGATGAACACCCTGAGGTAGCCTGGCCGGACGGCCTCCACGTAGGGCTCTAGTACGTGTTCGAGGCCGAGTATGCTCTCGGCGTCCTCGAGGAGCGGTATAACCTCGAGCCGCTGGGGCCTGAAGCCCCCTATCCAGTCGCCAACCCTCGTGCCGTCGCTCAGCGTCGCATCGGCCTTGCCGACGACGACCCGCCTGTAGTAGCTGTGGACGCGCACCAGCTGGGCGGCGCTCCTGGTCAGCGGGAGAATGGCCTCGAAGACCGGGGCGACGGGGCGCCCGTAGAACTTCTCGGCGACGTCGGCGCCCAGCGGTATCGTCTCCAGCGCCTCGGCGAACACCTTCCTCTCCCCGGCCTCCTCGTCGGGGTTCGGCAACCTGTAGGTAAGCCTGACGTCCTCCCCCAGCACGTGTCTCTCAAAGAATTCGGGGGCGTGTTCGAGGAGCTTGCGCACGACGTGGGGGTCGACGTCTTTCCCCTCCCAGTCCCACATCTGCTCCCCAACGCCGAGCTCCTCGAATGCGTAGACAACTTCTCTGACCTCGTCTTCGCCTGCTATAAGCTCGGAGCCCCATGGGGGCGGCGATGCGTTGTCTGGGTGCTGGGTGGACATTGTGCGGGGCGGCTGCACAGGGGGCTTGCCGCGGCACATGCTATATGTGTGAGCGGCTGGTTCATGTACAATTTACCGTTATCTAGGGGAGCCTGGTGAACATTTTCTCCAAGCCACTGTTAAAATGTTGACGTGTTTCCCCGTATACATAGTGGCTTTTACACAAGTTATGACTACTACTCAATGCACGAAACGAGGCGCAAGCGATGGGAGAAGACATCCTAATACTCGGCGGCGGCCCCGCAGGGGTAATAGCCGCGCTGAGCCTCGCCGAGGCGAAGAAGAAGCACGGCCTCAACTACAACGTCACCCTCGTATCGAGGGACGAGTGGCACTACATGCCCCCACTCTGGATCGACGTGGCACTAGAAGGGCTACCCGTCGACGCGACGAGGGCGCCCATAAGGGGCCTCGAAAAGTACGGCGTAAAGGTGCTCGTGGAGGAGGCAGCCAAGATAGAGCCCGAGGAGCGGAAGGTCACGCTTAAAGGCGGCGACACGCTCAGCTACAGCCACCTAATAGTGGCCCTAGGCCTCAGGAACGGCTGGGAGGCATACCCCGGCCTAGCCGAGGCAGGCAGCCACAACTACAGCCCCCAGGGCGCCGTGGAGATGAACGGGGCCCTCAAGGGCTTCCGGGGAGGCAGAATGGTGATACTTGTCCCCGAGCTGCCCTTCAGGTGCGGCATATACCCCATGGAGGTGGCCACGCTCCTAGGCTACAGGTTCCACGTGAAGGGCGTCAAGGCGGAAATAACGCTTCTAAGCCCCAAGATGCCCGG
>JALVKT010000018.1 GCA_027027675.1 Thermofilaceae archaeon
TACGCGTTCCCCGAGCTCGGCACGACCGCTACGCCCGCGCGCTCGAGCTTCAGTAGGGCCTCCACGGTGGCGGGAGGTATCTTGTCCCTCTCATCAGTCATTGTCCCGTCTATGTCCGCGAACACTACCACCTTCACGCTGGATTCAACGGGCCCCCAGTATTTTTCTGCTCCCTTAGTAGCGCTGCTTAATCAACTAGCACCCAGCCCTCCCTGAAGCCTCCCCTCCGCCTCTTCTTCTCCTCAGCGGCCTCCTCCACGTCAGCCCAGCCGTAGCCGAGGGCCTCGGCGAGCGCCCGGAGGGCCTCGTAGACGTCTGCCATCTCCTCGAGGGAGGGGTTGTCGCGGAGCTCCAGGGCCTCCTCCACCACCTTCTCCGCTAGCAGACGGGGCAGCTCCCCGGGGCTTGCGCGCCTGTAGCGGCGGTGAGGCGCTATGAGGGGGATCTTGTCCCTGACAAGCTTCACCGGGCATCTACCTGTAGAGGTACATGTTCCTCTCCCAGTCCGTCACGACGTTTGGGTCGTCGGTAACGCTGTTCTCGTCCAGGTATTCGAGGTAGCCCTTCCACTCCGCCTTTTTCAGCTCCAAGTAGCGGCTGGTAAGCTCCCCCGGGAATAGGGGTGCCCTCTCAGCCTCCTCCACGGCCTCCATTAGGCTCGTGGGGAGCCTCTCCAACCCCTGCCCGTGCTTGTACGCGTCTAAGCGGTACTCCTCGCCCGGGTCTACGCGCTCCCTGAGCCCGGAGAGGCCTGCGTGGAGCACCGCCGCCAGCAGGAGGTACGGGTTGCCGGAGCTGTCCGGGGCGCGGAGCTCGAGCCTATATGTGCGTCCCCTGGCCGAGGGTATCCTCACGTAGGCTGAGCGGTTCCCCCGGCCCCAGACCAGGTAGACGGGCGCCTCCGCGCCGGCTACGAGCCTCTTGTAGGAGTTTACCGTGGGGTTCGTGTAGACTGATATGCGGCGGGCCCACTTTAGGAGGCCGCCTAGGAACCAGAGGCCCTCCTCTGAGAGCGGGTCTCCGGCGAAAACCTCCTCGCCGTCCCTCTGCGCCGAGATGTGGAGGTGCATGCCGTTGCCGGGAAGCCCCGGGAATGGCTTTGGCATGAACGTCACCGTCACCCCGTGGCTGTGGAAGAAGCTCCTCACCGCCTTCTTGAAGAACACGATGAAGTCTGCAAGCCTCAGCGGGTCGAAGGGGGGAGTCAGGAACTCGTGCTGGCCCGGCCCCACCTCGTGGTGGGTCAGCGGCACGTCCACGCCGTTCCCCGCCATGAGCTCCATGAACTCGGCCTTGAGCGTGTCAAGCGCGTCGATAGGGTATGTTGACATGTAGGTTCCCCTGTCGCCCGGCTTACCGTCTACAAGGGCGTAGAACTCCAGCTCCACGCCCATGGTGAAGCTAAGCGGCGCCTCGGCGGCGAGGCGGCGCAGGTAGGCCCGGGGGTACCAGGGCAGGGGCTTCCCGTCCCTGTAGAGGTCCGCCATCACCATTGCGCGTTTCTGCTCCCCCGCCGTGTAGAGCCACGTGCTCTCAAGGTCGGGTAGGGCGAGCATGTCCGAGTCCTCTATTGGGGCGTAGCCTATGCTGTAGCCGTCCAAGGGCACACCCTCCTCTAGGAGGGACAGGGCTTTAGTCGCTGCAACCGTCCTTGTCCTCAAGTCGCCGTTGAGGTCGAGCACGGCTATCTCCAAGACGTTGACGCCGCCCGCCCTGAGCGATTCGAGCAGCTGGGCGGCGCGTCTTTTCCTCTCCACACGTATATGTATGGCAGGTATGATTTCACGGTTTCTCGGCGGCAAAGAGTTATAGCCCTGCATGTACACGTGCAGCTCGGGGCGCGTGACGAGACTATGGGGGTCCGACCCTCGCGGGAGTGACGAGACCCCTTTGGCCGACACCCCTCTGAGACGGGAAACCCATTTATGCCTCTAGGCTCGGTAACCCTTCTGAGTGGACTTGCCGACTGTAAGGCTTAGAGGCGTGCTCTACGAGAGGCGCAGAGACGGGAGGGGCTACAGGAAGGGCTACTTCGTGGTCATAGCTGACGGCCGCCTCATAAAGAGCCTCGGAAGCAAGAAGAAGGACGGGTACAACGTTGACACAGAGGTGAAGTTTCGGCGCAGACTCCTCATAGTGGCCAAGGCCGGGCCCTCGGGGCTTGAGGGGTCGAAGCCCGACGGCGGAATATGGTACACGCTGATACTGATGCCCGGGGATAGGGAGAGGAAGCTCACGTTGAGGCTGCCCTACCACGAGGACGCGACGATACACCTCGAGATAAGCGGGGACTTCGACGTCTACAAGATGGAGTCGTGCGACTGGTGCCGCGAGGCAGACTTCATAAAGCTCGGCGAGCCGCTCGAGAACTACGAGCCCCCAGAGAAGTGAGGGGCACGTTCGCCTCCCCCACGAGCTCTGAGACGTGCTTCTCACCGCCCTCCTCCACAACTACGTGCCTCGTGGTCTTCGGGGGGAAAAGCCTGCCTTTAAGGGCTCTCTCAACAACCTCGTCCTTAGAGGGAGGCGGACTCCCGTTCCAGCTCTTAACAACTATTTTCGGGTCGCCGTAGTCGACAAGGACGACGGGTATCTTTGAGGCCCCGATCCGCTTCAGCGCTTCAACTCGGTGGTGACCGTCAATGACCACCAGGGTTTCCCTGTCGGCGACTACAGGCTTCTTAAGTATCCCGTCCCTCACGATCTCCTCTAGCAGCTCCTCGAGGTGCTTCTCATCTATCTCCTCGTGGGGGCGCAGCTCGTTTATGTTCACAAGCGCATGTTTCCGCACTATAGACACAAAATCTATACGTCAACCACCGTTTAAAATCCTTTCCGCTACACATCCAGGCCCAGAGTCGCCTCCAACACGTCACAGCTGTAATCTGACACTCTCCTGTAGCTGAAAAGCACCGTCCGCATCTTTATAGCCGCCTCTACGGGCAAGCCGTGAATACTCTTCACAACTTTCTCCTCCCTGGCCGCTATGAGGTCGGGCATCGTGTCGAGAAGCCTGTGCGCCTCCCTCCTATCTCTCCTCAGGAACACGTCCACGCTTTCTTCGAAGAAGCGGGCCACAAGCCCAGCCATATCTGCAAGGCACCTCAGCTTCTTACAGGAGGCCCGGTCAACCTTCACGTCCCTACAGGTGTGCGCCACCGCGGCCGCATGGTCGGCTACGCGTTCAATGCTCTTCAGGACGGAGGCGTAGGATAAGGTCTCATACAAGCCTTTCACGCCTATCTCGTCGGGCTGCAGGTACCCCTTTAAGAGCAGGAAGAGCTGCCTCATGCCGTAGAGGAAGAGCTTGTCTACGAGGTCGTCACGCGAGATTATCTCGTCAACCCTAGGCGGAGTCAGCGCAGCAGACTCAAAGTACTCCACGCAGTCGAGGAGCATGCTCTTCGAGACGCGGGACATCCTCCTCACGACCTCGTTGAGGGGGAGTTCCCGGATATTGACGAGTATGTGGATCACTGTTTCGCCGTCTGCCTCGCTGAGGATCTCCGCCCCCATAAGCTTCCTGGAGGCGAGGTCGCGTATTTTCTCGGCGAACACGTAGCCCTTTTCGGGCGGATACTTTACGGTTATCAGCTTGTAGCCTGCCAGGTAGCGCGCGGTTATCTCCCTGACTATAGAGTTTACCGTGTGGGGGGCTTCGGCCTTTAGCGTTACGGCGTTTTCGGGGGGCTTCTTGTAGCCGGGCAGTATGCGTAGGCTGCCGTCTGGCTGGGGCCTTACCTCTACTATGCTGCCCCGCTTTATGCCGTGCTTGCGGGCCCACTCTTTCGGCAGTGAGACTATGTATGTTGAGCCTCCCATTAGCTGTACTTTTCGGATAAGCTTTTCAGGCATAACTGTGGCATCCATATATTCCATAGAATAGTTTTAATATATAGGTTTGTATATAATATTGCTAAATTTTAACCCCAAAAAGGTACTTGGACACCTCCTCCAGCCTCTCCGCGCACTTCTCTATCTTGGCCATCCACTTCTCAGGGTTCTTCACGCATATCTCGTAGGTCTCGTCCCCCGTGTCAACGTAGAGCTTTGACGAGAAAATCGACCTGTCAGTCCACACGTCGGCTACCTCCTCAAGCGGTATTACGTGTAAGCCGTACTTCGAGCGGAAAATTAGCCTCAGGTTAGTCAGGATTAGTTCTCCCTGGCCTGAGAGGGGGGACTTCATGCTTCCCTTTCCCCTAATGATGATATTTTCACCGACCCCTAGGAGTACCTCTCCTATCTTTCCCATAAATAATCTAATAGAATATTTTAGGATATCAATTATAAGGTTAACGCATCCATGCTCCCCTACCCCGATATATGGACAACCCTGCCTGTCTCCCCGTCAACCCTATACCCCGGGTAGCCCTCCACCTCTCCGCGGGGAAGCCTCCTCAACTCCTCAACCAGGCGGGCCCCAAGCCCCTCCTCCAAGGCGTCCAGCCTCACGGCCAGGTCGAAGCGCTCCTCCACCAGCGGTGTGAAGCCGAGCCCATACCTTTCAGCCATATACCTCACAGCAACGCCCACATCCGCTATCCCACGCGCCACGAGGTAGGCCACCGTCTCGTGATTCCTAGCCTCGAAGGCGTAACCCCTTATCCGCCTCCTCAGCTCATCCACGCTCACACCGTGCTCCACAGCCTCCCTCTCGGCCAGGAGGTCTACGAGGAGCCTCGTCCCGGAGCCCGGGTTCCTGTTCACGAAGCGCAGGCCCTTCTCAGCCACCTCCCACAGCGAGGAGACCTCGATGCCCCTCCTGTACACGAAGCCCTGCTCCCTCAAGTAGCCCCTCACCAGCGCGTAGCCCTCCTCCGAGGTAAGCCCCATCTCCCTCATCGCGTGGACGTTGTACTCCCCCGTCTCGGGGTCGAGGAGGTGCGTGCCAGCCATGTCAGCTACGCCGCTGCTCAGCGCCTGCAGGCCGCCCCTGCTGCCCATGCTGACGAAGCGTATCCTGCCGGCCCCAACCCTGGCCGCGATGTCCTGGAGTAGCGGGCAGTGGCTGCCCATCAGGTTCAACTCGTACCTCCTTGTGCCCAGGGGGCGTATGAGCTCAACCCTGGAGCCTGGGGGCAGGTACTCGTTGTCCGGGCTCACCCTTATGAAGCCGTCCACCATAGTTAGGGAGGCTATGCGGCCGCTGTGCCCCGGCAGCGGAAACGCTATCCTCCTCCCAGCCCTGACAGCCGTGACCGCGGGGACAAAGAGTGTTATCCCAGGCTGTCCCCTCAGCGGCGCCTGGACCTCGACCTCCTCTACGGGGTAGTCTGGGCCCCGGCGCCCGAGCAGCCTCGAGACTATCGGCGCAAGGTAGAGGTGGCTTGACACCAGGCATGAGAGGGGGAAGCCCGGCAGGCCTATGAGGAGCTTTTCGCCCGCCGCCGCTACTACTAGGGGGCGGCCCGGCTTCTGCCTGACGCCGTGGAGTATCACGCCGGGGTCGTAGCTGTTGAAGACGCGGTGGACGTAGTCTTCGAGGCCCGCGGAGGTGCCGCCTATAGTCACTACGACGTCGGCCCAGCTAAGCGCTTCGTCGACAAGGCCCTTTATCTCCTCGAGCCTGTCCCTGGCCGGGCCATAGATGCGGGGCTCGCCGCCCATGAGCTTTACGAGGCTGTAGACCATGTGGCTGTTGGAGTCGTACACCTGGCCGTACTCTAGCCGCGAGCCCAGGGGGCGGAGCTCGTTGCCCGTGGGTATGACTGCGACCCTCGGCCTCCTATAGACCCAGACCTCCTCGACGCCCACGGCCGCGGCGGCCGAGACCGTGAGGGGGGTCACCTCCTCGCCCCTCCACGCTATAACCTCGCCCTCGACAACGTCGGAGCCTGCGATGTCAACGTTCTCGCCGTGCCTCACAGACCTGTACACCGTCACCACGCCGTCCTCCTCGTGCGTGTACTCCACGGGAACCACGGCGTCGGCTGGGTAGGGGACTATCGCGCCGGTCGACACCTCCACGGCCTCGCCCCTGCCGACCTCGGGCGCCTCGGTGTCGCCCGTCTTTACGCGGCCGACAAGCCT
>JALVKT010000019.1 GCA_027027675.1 Thermofilaceae archaeon
ACGTTCTTGAAGCGGAGCACGAGGGCGCCGTAGCTTAGGCCGAAGCCCGCCGAGATCAGGAGGCCGACGATGAGGGCCGCGGCGACGCCGAGGGGGTTGTTGAAGTAGAGCGGGGCGTTGAAGAGCAGTATGAAGAAGAGGGCCGTGTAGGCGGTGTCCAGGGCGATTGAGAGGAGGCCGCTGAATATCCTCCTGGCGAAGAGCATGGCCCTGCTGGCGTTTGTGAGGAAGAGCGCCTCTATGGTGCCGGCCTCCTGCTCCCACCTTATCGCGTTCCCGAAGCTCCATATGCCCGCGCCGACGACGCCCCAGAACGTCATCGCCCAGAAGAGGAAGTTGAGGGTCACGGGGTTCCCCCACTGGCTCTTGGGCATGAAGAGGAGCGCCGGGAGTATGAAGACTATGAGCCATATCGGCGTGGTTACGATGTCAGCCACTATCCAGGCCGGGTAGCGGAAGTACAGGGTCAGGCCTATCCAAGCCGACGCCTTGACTTCGAGCAGCCTGGCCCACAGCCCCCTAACGCGCCTCGCCGCCACGCCTACCACCCTAGTACTTGCTGAGCTCGCCCGTGCGCCTCGCATTGTACTCCCACCTCGTGTACGTGTACCACCCGGCCGCCAGGTAGGCGGCGCTGAGCACGACGAGGAGCGCGACCCTCCAGCCCGCGTCCGGGGGGATCACGGCCCTCGCGACTATGTCCTTGAGGAGCTGGGCCGCGTGGCTCGTGGGCACGAGTGCGGCTATCTCCTGGACTATCCTGGGGAAGAGCTCGAGGGGGTAGTAGAAGCCGGAGAGGAGCGTGATAAGCGAGTTGACGGTGTTTATCACCGCCCATACCTCCTTGAACCTCACGGTGAGGGCGGCGAGCACGAGCCCTATGCCGACGAGGGGTATGAGCGAGAGGAAGAGTATGCCGGCGGCGGCGAGCCACTCCGCTGGGCTGAGGAGGCCTCCCTGGAGGGCGACGAGGGGTGTTATGTCGAGGGCGAAGGCCAGGGTCATTATCAGCCCTATGGGGAGGGAGTGGTAGAGCCAGAGGAGCGCCATGTTGTTCGGCGTAAGGTAGTGGAGCTCGAAGGTGCCTATCATTTGCTCCTCCCTTATCGCGCTCCCCGTGTTCTCGATTATAATCATCGCCGCCAGCATTATCGCGCCGCCCAGCACCATGTAGAGGAACGGGTTCTTCACCCCCGTGTTCGCGGCGAAGTTCTTGGCCGCGTTGGGGCCGCCCAGGGCGTAGCCTATCCCCATGAAGAGGCCGCCCAGCATGTACGGCATGACGAGTATCATTATGAGCGAGCCTATGTAGCGGCTCATTATGCGGTAGGTCTTGTAGAAGACCCCCCTAACTACGAGCAGCTGCCCCAGCCTCGCCTTCCTCGCCGGCAAGCCTCTCACCCGTCAGGTATACGAAAACGTCCTCCAGGGTCGGCTCAAGAGTCCTGATCGCCGTAACCTTGACCCTCCTCTCAACGAGGGCCTCGAGGAGCCTCGGCATCACGCCCTCGTCCTCCGCGACAACCCTTATCTCACCCCTCCCGGCGACGGGGTCGCGTATCCTCGCGGCCACGTTGAGGACGCCGGGGAGCCTGCGGAGGGCCTCCGTGACGGAGCCGCTGTCGAGGCCCACCGCCTCTATCTCTATCGAGGTGTGCTCCGCAACCATGGCCTTGAGCTCGCCGGGCGTCCCGTAGGCTATCACCTTGCCCTTGTTTATGATTGCTATGTGGTCGCTGAGCGCGTCCGCCTCCCACATGTTATGGGTGGTGAGGAGCACCGTCTTGCCTTCCTCGCGGAGCTTGAGTACGACCTCCCGGATCTTCCTGGCGGAGTTGGGGTCAAGCCCTATCGTCGGCTCGTCGAGGAATATCACCGGAGGGTCGTGGAGCAGGGCCCTGGCGAAGTTGAGCTTGCTCTTCATGCCCGTGCTGTACTCCTCTACCAGCCTGTCAGCGTCCTTCTCAAGGCCCACGAGTGCGAGGAGCTCGTCCACCCTGTCCCTCGCCCACGCGGGGTCCAGGTGGTAGAGGTGGGCGAAGTAGAGCAGGTTTTCCCTGCCGGTGAGCTTCCAGTAGAAGCCGCGGTCGCTGTAGAGGCTCACCCCTATGAGCTCCCTGACCCTCCCGGCCTCCTTCACGACGTGGTGGCCCTCGACCCAGGCGTCGCCCTCGTCGGGGATGAGGAGGGTTGAGAGTATCTTTATAGTGGTTGTCTTGCCGGCCCCGTTTGGGCCGAGGAGGCCGAATATCTCGCCCCTGAATATCTGGAAGGAGACCCCGCGGAGCGCCTCGACCACCTTCTTCCTGCCCCTTATGAGTCCTGTCCTCTCCTTTGTCACGTAGCTTTTCCTCAGGTTTTCCGCCTCGACGCTAACCTTCATGTCTCTCAGCATATGTAAGTTTCAGCTAATATATAAGGATTTTTTATCATGTATACATGTCCGGCTACGTATAAAAACGGGAAAACAATTTATATCGCCAATCGATATCGATTATCGATAACCATGCACCGGTTTATAAAGTATTACGCCAGGAACCCGCTCAGGGCCGTGGTGCTACACCTGCTAAAGAAGAGGCCCATGAGCGGCATAGACATAATGAACGAGATCGAAAGGCTGAGCCTCGGAACATGGCGTCCAAGCCCAGGCGCGATATACCCCCTGCTACGGGCCCTCGAGGAGGAGGGCATTGTGACCCACAGGGTCGAGAACGGCAAGAAGGTGTACAGGCTCACCCCCGAGGGGCAGAGGCAGGCCAGCGTCGTAGGACTCGTCTTCCCCCCGCTAGACCTGCCAGACATAGTCGACATAATCGAGAGCTACGTCGACTACCTCTACGACTACGTCAGCGTCAACGGCCCGCTCCCCGACGACCTGGCCGAGAGGCTGGCCGGCATCTCGCAGCGTCTCTCCCAGCTGGTAAGGGGTGGTGAGGAGTGAAGGGCAAGCTGTTAGCGGTTCTCCTCCTACTAGTAGCGCTGGCGCCGCTCATCATTGCTGTGCCACCCGGGCTCAGCCCCTCCGGCGCGGCGCCCGAGAAGGCGCCCGGGTACGAGAAGGCCTTCACCGTCGAACAGGCCAGGTGGGTCGAGACCAGGGGCAACCTGAGCGTCTTTGAGGCCGTCGTCACGTACTATGGTGGCCGCGTACTCCTCGACGTCAAGGCCAGCCTGGAGCCGGGCTGCGGCGGCAGGGTTGTCTCGCCCCAGCCGGTGATGCTGGGCAGCTGGCCGAACGGCGTCGCCAAGACCATACGTTTCACAGTGAACACTTCGGAGATGGGCGGCAAGTGCGAGGGGGCCATAGCGATCACGTGGGACAAGGAGTGGGACCCGGCGCTGCAGTACGTCTACGTGGCGCCCATAGGCTCGGCTAGGCTCAGGGTGGACACGTCGTTCTGCGGCACACCCAGCCTATCAGTGAAGGTTCACCCGTCCATACTCTACCTCAACGGGGAGAACGTGGTTACTGTGGAGGTGGGGAACACGGGCCGCTTCAAGGTTACAGACGTTGACGTAGAGGTCAACGTGCAGGGCGCCAGCGTCTCAGGCTCAAGCTACCCCGTTGAGTTCAAGGCTGCGAAGCTCGACCCGGGCGAGTGGCGCGCCTACACGTTGCGCCTGGTACCCTCCTCCCCCGCCGTGGTCCTCACGTTCAGGGAGAGCTACGCGAACTGCATGGGCGAGGAGACGGTCTCCACGGCCACCGTGGCCCTCTCCGCGGTCAGGGGGCAGGCGGTACTCCTCGCACCCGTGAACGGGAGCATACCGGCGGGCGCCACGAGGAGCGTCTCCCTGAGGCTCGTGAACCTCGGCTCCACAGAGCTCAGGGACGTGAAGGTTACCCTCTCAGCCCAGGGCGCGGGCGTGGCCGTTGAGCCCCAGCTGCTCAGCCTCGGCGACGTCGCGGCTAACGGCGAGAGGGAGTTCGCGATACGCGTGGCCGTCCCAGAGACAGCGGTGGGGAGCATACCTGTGAGCTACACGTTGAGCTACGTGGCCCCCGACGGCAGCGCGGCGACCCTCGCGGGGACCTTCACGCTCTTCGTTGTCCAGAGCTCCCAGGTCTACGTTACCTCGGTCGACGTGGTTCCTTCCGAGCCGAAGGTGGGCGACATACTCGTCCTCTCAGTCAGCATAGTGAACGACGGCGGCTTCCCCGTCTACGGCGTCAACGTCTCAGCCTTCGCCGCGGAAGGCCTGAAGCCTCTGAGGGCCACCTACAGCTTCCTCGGCCGGCTGGAGGCGCAGGCCGTGACCAGCGTGCCGTTCTCGTATAGGGTCGAGACGCCCGGCGAGCACAGGGTCACCTTCACCGTCGTCTACAGGGACGCCTACGGTAATACCCACCGCGCCGTACGTAGCGTCACGGTGAACGCGGTGCAGGGAGCTTCCCGGGCCAGCGGGACCGGCAAGCCTAGGCCATCTCTCATTGAGAGGTGGTGGCCGCTCGTGGCGGCGCTCATAGGCGTCGCCGCGGTAGCCGCTGCGTGGAAGCTGGTGAAGAGGCGTTGAGGCCCGGCGACTACGTCTACCTCGCCTTTACGAGCTTGAAGGAGAAGAGGGGCCGCGCGGTAGGCGCGGTGCTCGGCGTCATGATAGCCGTTGTCGCGCTGTCAATGGCCCTCGGCGTGGGTGAGAGCTTCCAGAAGGTCTTCGTGGAGGAGCTCCAGAAGACGCTGATGTCGAACAGCATACTCATAGCCCCGGGTAGGACGGGGGAGCTGACGGACGCGGACATAGCCTATATGAGGCGTATACCCGGTGTCGCCGACGTCTTCGGCATCGCGATAGCTCAGGGCCGCGTCTACACTAGCGAGGGAGCAAAGATCGTCACGATAGTAGGCATAGATCCCAGGTGGCTCCCCTACTACCTCGGCGTCTCCAGCGTCGAGTCGGCGCTGGCCAAGGGCGAGCCGCAGCCAAGGGGTCTCGGAGTCCTCGTCAGCTACCAGCTCTGGATGGACGTCAAGTCGGGGCGCCAGCTCCTCGACGTAGGCTCGACGCTGCCCGTGCAGCTGATAGGCGGGAAGAGCGTCACCTTCTACGTTGTGGGCATGCTTGAGGAGACGAGCGGTTTCAGGATGGGGCCGGGCGTGGAGAACCGCTACGTATACATGGAGCCCGACGCGTTTTTCCGCTACATAACCGGCGGCAAGAGGAGCTACACCTTTATAGTCGTCGTGATAAACGACCTCTCCAGGCTCGACAAGATAACGGAGGAGGTGCGCGCCCTGGCCCCGCCGGGCAGCAGGGTTTTCAACCCGGCGGCGATGGCCAAGCAGATGCAGATGTTCGTCTTCGCCCTCCAGGCCTTCATGGCGATGGTCTCGGCGGTGGGCATGGGGATAACGGCGATGTGGATATTCGACAGCATGACCATTAGCGTCGTCCAGCGCACCAAGGAGATAGGGATACTCAAGGCCCTAGGCTACACGAGCCGCGACATACTCGTCCTCTTCCTAATGGAGGCGGCGATAATCTCCGCGCTGGGAGCGGCGCTCGGCGTCGCGCTCTCGCTCGTCGCGTCGGCGATAATATACCTCCCCGTCTTCGGGATGAAGATGCATCCATCGTTCACGCCGGAGATAGCCGCGGTTTCCGCGATTCTACCCTTCGTGAGCGACATAGTCGCCGCATACATACCGGCTAGGAGGGCCGCGTCACTAAACCCGGTGGAGGCGTTGCGCTATGAGTGAGTTCGTAGTACTCGAGGATGTCTGGAAGGTCTACGAGGGGGGCGCCAGGGCCGTCCAGGCGGTCAGGGGTGTCAGCCTAGAGGTTAGGAGGGGCGAGTTCTTCGCCGTCGTCGGGCCCAGCGGGAGCGGCAAGAGCACCCTGCTCCACCTGATCGGCGGGCTGGACAGGCCGACCCGGGGCCGCGTAGTCGTCGCGGGCACAGAGATCTCCTCGCTGAGGAACGACGTCGAGCTGAGCAGGTATAGGAACCGCACCGTCGGCTTCGTGTTCCAGATGTTCTACCTGGTGCCGAGGCTCACAGTGCTCCAGAACGTGGAGCTGCC
>JALVKT010000020.1 GCA_027027675.1 Thermofilaceae archaeon
AGCTCAGCGTCCCTCTTTGATATGCCCCTTATGGCGTCTACGGGGAGCTTGAGTATCTCCTCCGGCGGCAGGTGCGCGTACTTCTTGTCCACGAGCCTCGAAAGATCCCACTTCTCCATCCCCTGCACCACTATTATCTCCCCTCGCACCCTTATTACGGTGCCTACTCCAGTATCTCCACCGAGTCCACCACGCCGTCCCCGTCCCCGTCGATGCCCTCCACCACGTGCGCGACGACGGAGGGGTCGTAGCGGTTCGGCTCCGCAGCCTCGAGGGGCCTCTCCAGCAGCGCTATGAGCGCGGCCCTGGTCCCCGAGAGGTGTTTGCCGGCGACTATGAGCGCGAGGCCGCCGCCATAGGGGTTTGGGGCCAGCTCGAGGAGGCCGCAGTTGTCGTCGCTGTACATCTTCCCCGACGGCCTGGACACTATGGCGTTGTCGCGTGACATGTCGAAGTACACCGGCAGGTCAGGGTTCATCGCTGCAGTCACCATGTTCACGGCCGGGCCGCCGAACACTATGAGGCCTGCCCCCTCAAGCCTCTCCCTCGCGTCCGTGTCGAGCACCACGCGTAGCCTGCCGGGGCCGTAGGCGGCGCCGAGGCTGTAGGCCAGCTGGGCGGCTAGGAAGTGGTCTCGGCCCCTGCTCCTGTAGGGGCCGTGGGGCTCGGGGCTGCTGAGCACCATGTAGACAGGGCTGTGCTCGAACACCCTGTCGAAAAGGGGGCTCGGCGGCCTACCAGCGGCCTCCCCGCGCGGCTCTCCGAAGAGGTAGGCCACGCCGTCAGCGGGGAAGCGGTAGCGCGTGGCATAGGCGCCCCTCATCCTCACAGTGCCGGCCTCTTCGAGGAGGCCTAGGCGGCGGAGCGCCTGTACGTGGTAGTAGACAGTCTGCTCCTGGAGGCCCAGCATCTTCGCCGCCTCGCGGGGGTAGAGGGGGCGGCGCGCCAGGGCCATGAGTACGCGGATCCTCGTGGGGTTCGCGAGGGCGGCGAGCTCGCGGGGCTCCCGGAGGGACAGCACGTAGCCGTGTAGGCGGCCGGTCTCGGGGTCTATGAGTGCGAGCTTGTCCCTTTTAGCCACGGTTGAAACGTTAAAACGGGGGCTATAATATTTGCAGCGCCTCCTCCCCCGTACTCTGTACGTCGACGCTCCAATGTTCAAACGGGATTTTTCCAAATGCTTTTATCCTGCCCCGCGAGGGAGCCTGAGGCTGAGAACATGAGGACAGCGGTGTTCGAGGACAGGGCCGCAGAGTTCCTCCCACTCACCTATACCAGGGCCGTGTTCGACCTCCGCACGGGCCGATACACGCTCTTCGGGAGGGCTAGGAGGCTCCTCGGCAGGGTGGACTACATCTACGTGAGGCCCCTCCTCGAGAGGCTCTACAGGGAGGACAGGGGGCTCCGCGTAAACCCGGACGAGCCAGACGACGACCTCTTACTCGTAAACCCCCTCTACGCGGCAGACCCCAGGTTCGCCGAGTCCCTCGCAAAGGTGAAGGAAAAGCCGGGCCTAATGCTCGTCCAGGGCGGCAGGGTGGCGGCCGCCCACCTGCCCAGGCGCGTGGCAGCCCAGGTCTCCGACAGGCTCCCCGGGATGGACGGGGCCGGCCTCTACTCCCTCCTCAAGGGCGAGCTCGACGCGCTGGAGCTTAAGGGCGTGGAGCCCATCGAGTACCCCTGGGACCTCATAGCCAGGAACTCGGGCCTCCTCGCCGGGGACCTCGACGGGGGGCCGGGTGGCTTGGAGGCGCTCGGCGAGGTGGACGAGACAGTGAGGGTTCTCGGCAACAGGAGGGTCTACGTTGCCGAGCGCGCGCTCGTCGAGCCCTACGTGGTGTTGGATGCGAGGGGCGGCCCCATATATGTTGGGCGGGGCGCGGTTATACGGAGCTTCGCCTACGTGGAGGGGCCCGCGTACATCGGGCCTGGGACGCACGTTATGCCTGGGGCCAGGCTCAGGGAGGGCAGCAACGTGGGCCC
>JALVKT010000021.1 GCA_027027675.1 Thermofilaceae archaeon
GGCGCCTAAGCCTCCCCGCAAGCCTGAAGCCGTTCTTCTCGAGCACGCGCCTAGACGCCACGTTTGGCTCGTAGACGCGGGCCCACAGCTTCTCCAGGCCAAGCCACCTGAACGCGTGCCTAACCAGGAGGGAGACAGCCTCCGTCCCGTAGCCGCGGCCCCAGTACTCCCGGCCCAGCCAGTAGCCGACGCCGCCAACCCTTGCCCGCCAGTCGACCCTGTGCACGCTGGCGACGCCGACGAGCTTTTCCCCCGCAACTACCGCGAAGTCGAACCGGTCACGTGCCTGCCTGATGGCGCGGTACCACTCCTCCTCGTCCTCCGGGTATACGGGGCCGAGCCCAAGGCCTAGGAAGCGGCGCACCTCATAGTCGCCGAAAAGCCTCCAGATAACCGGCAGGTCGCCCGGGGTTATGGTGCGGAGGGAGACCCGCTCCCCCTCCTCGACGAGATGCCCCGGCATGGCTATAAAACGCACGGGGCCGCATAAAACCGTATCCCGCGCGCCGGGGCCCTGGAAACTCGAGAGTTAAAGCTTGGAGAGAGCGTGTTTGAGGGCGGGATCCGCTATCTCGTAGAAAACGTTTCTGCCCTCAACCGTTTTTCTAACGTAGGAGGACCTGACAAGCGCTTTTAAGAGCCTCGCCATCGTGGGGTCTGGGATGCTCCTGCCCTCCCTTCTCTCAAGGTACTCCTTTATCTGGGACCACGTTTTAGCCCCCCTAGCTATAGCCTTCGCCATTTCAAGCATCCTCTTCTCGGCAGGCCTGTGCCTCCTGAGAAAGCCCGTGAACTCTGAGAGGGAGAGCCGCCCCGCCTCCTCCAGGATCTCCGATACAACCTTCCTATCGCCTCGCCTCTCCAGGTATCTCAGGCCGAAGTAGACAAGCCACCCCACCACCCCGTCGAACGCGTCAACAGCCTCCTCCACGACACTCTTCTCAGGCCTGACGCCGACCTGCCTGAACCCCTCGCAGAGGAAGTCTATACTCTGACTCCTGGTGAAGGGTGAAAGCTTGACTTCCCTGAAGTACCTCCCGTAGAGCGGCGCCGACGCGTCCATCACGCCTATAAAGTCGTAGAGTACCCCCACCTCGGAGCCGCTGAGAACCATCTTAAGGTTGGAGTGGTCATAGAGGTACGCGAGGGTCTCCGCAAGCTCCCTCCCATAGGGGCCCCTGACGTGCTGCACCTCGTCAAACACCAGCACCACGCCGTAGTCCTCTAGGCTCCGAAGCAGGGAGGGCAAGTCCGTCTCACCCCGCCTCCAGGAGAGGGACACCCCTACGCCGAAGAGCTCGACCCCCGACACAGCTCTAAGCGCGTCCCTCACCCGTCTCCACACGTCCCTGTTCTGCCTGAAGAACTCGTTGAGGGCTGACTCTATCCTCCTATAGATAGCCCTCCTAGACTGGGGAACCCCCCTAAAATCTATGAAAACGTGAGGCCTGCCCTCCAGCCCCACAAGGATTAGCGAGGTCTTACCGAGCCTCCTTATACCCGTCACCACGGTCATAGGCGCCTCCCCAAGGGAGGCCTGGAACTCTTCGAGTTCCCGTTCACGGTCGTAGAGGTCTTCTCTCCGCCGCTTGGGTTTGGGGTCAAAGTACAAACTATCGCCCCGATAGTTAACTATCGCCCCGAAACTAATTAGCCTTCTCCCTGAGGCCCGTAAAGCCGCACATAGTAGACCCCGTCCGTAACCGTGACGTGACGCCGCCCCCTGTACACGCGGAGCCCCCGCTCCTCCGCTAGCCGGGCAGCAGCCTCCAAGTCGCCACACTCAAGCTCCACGTAGTATGGGTGATAGTCCACGTTGAGGAGCCCGCCAGCCTCCACGGCGCGCCTCGTGTACCCGCAGGGCCTGCACAGCTCGAGGAGAAAAGACATGTACTCGGGCAGGGCTATGCCCGGCGCGAGCCTTACAAGCCTAGCTCCCACGGGGTTCGGCTTTCTCCTCATATCTCTAGCC
>JALVKT010000022.1 GCA_027027675.1 Thermofilaceae archaeon
CGTGATGACGGCTTGATGGGCGGACCGCCGCGGTGGTGCTGATGGATGAACGCGTCCTCGAGGAGGCTCGCAGGTTTATCGAGAGGGTTGGTGGTGTACAGGGCTTCTACATAGAGTTTAGGGGGGAGAAGCTTATACTGGGCGACGAGGAGTACAGGGAGAAGATGGAGGAGTTCGCCGAGGTGGCGAGCCAGGTCTTCTACTTCATAGAGGAGGCCTTCTCCGTCGGCGACGTTAAGAAGAGGGTTAGGACGGTGATAGCCGACGGGGACAGGGGCGACGTCGCCTATAGGAGGGTGGGCGACGACTGCCTATTCATAGTCTTCTTCAAGGACGTGCCTATAGGCACGGTGATGTACGAGATCAAGAGGCTCGCCGAGAGGCTGGAGGACATTCTCTCCGCCTAGCACTAGCCAACCCTTTTATATTTACATTGTCTATTCCTGCTGGCACTCGAGGGGTGGCCGGCGATGCGCAGTCACTCCACGCATCCGCAGAGGGGCTGCTAGGCTCCTCCAGCCCATACGCCAGGTCTCCCTGGGCCTGGCCTTCGACCTGGGAGGCCTCGCCGCGGGCCTCATAGTCTCCACGCACCTCCGCCTCGTCTTGGCGGCGCCCTGGGTCATAGCCCTGTACCCGATTGTCCTGAGCACTAGGGGCGCGCTCACGGGGATATACTGTGGAAGGCTCAGCACGGGCCTCAACATAGGCTCGATAAAGCCCAGGTTCCGGGGGAACACGGAGACGCTGTGGATGCTGCGGGCCGCCCTCGTAACGCTGACCTATGTTAAGGGCGTGTTCGTGGGCGCGACCATCTCGTTGATAGCTATGATGCTCTGGGGCACGCCGCCCCGGGAGGCGCCGGACATCGTGGCCGCTTCTCTCTCGGTATCGGCGTTCTCGCTTGCCGTCTCGATGGGGCTGAGCGAGGCGTCGGCTTATACGGCGTATAGGCGGGGCTGGGACCCCGACCTCGTACTGTACCCGGTGATGTCGACTGTGGCCGACGTGCTCGTCACGATGATATTTATGGGCGTGATGTACGTGTACTTCTCCGGCCCCTTTGGGAGGGGCCTCCTCTACGCGGTCACCGCAGCCTTCACCGCGGCCGCGGCCTTCACGGTCTACGCTGGCTGGGGGGAGAGGGCTTACAGGGAGACTATGGAGCAGTCGCTGCTCTCGGTGACGCTGGCCAGCCTCATAACCAACGCTACGGGCTACTTCCTGAAGGGGATAAGCGACGTTGTGGAGAGGAGCAGGCCAATCTACACGGCCTACCCTGCCGTCACGGACACTGTGGGCGACGTCGCGTCGATAGCCGGCAGCGCGGCGACCACGAGGCTCGCCGTGAGGGGCGCGGCGGGGCTCCGGGAGCTCGTGTACTCCGTGGCGCCGGAGGCTGTGAGCGGGTGGCTCGTGTCTGCGGCGATGTTCGCTGCCTACGCTGTGATAGCGTCTCTGGCTGCGGGGGAGCCGTGGGCCGCGCCCGGGGTGGCTGTGCTGCTGCTCGCTGCGAACCTCGTCGCAGTGCCGGTGATGGTTGCGGTGTCGCTGGGCATAGCGGTGGGCGCCCAGAGGATGGGGTGGGACCCGGACAACTTCGTCAACCCGCTTGAGACGACGCTGACGGACGCGGCGACGACTTTTATTCTCTACCTCCTCGTGTCCGCGGCTCGGCCGGCCTAGTCCTCCTCTTCCTCCTCCCAGATCTCCTCTATTATCTCCTCCCTGTCCTCCCTGTGCTCCTCGTTCTCGACGAAGCTCTCGCTTTCCTCGAAGTACTTCACTATGAGGATGTCGCCTGCCTCCAGCTTGAAGGCCGAGATGGGCGGCATGACGAGCCATACGTCCCCCCTCTTCACGGCGAGCACCGTCACGCCCTTGAGGTGGTAGCCGAGGTCCTCGATTGTCTTCCCGGCGTCGGCCTGGTCTATCTCTATCACGCTTATCCTCTCCTTCGTCTCCTCGAATATCTCCAGGAGTATCGGGTGGGGCTCCAGGTCTTCGAGGACCGGCGTAACTATCTCGTTGAGCGAGTCGGAGATCCTTTCGAGGGCGAAGGCGGCGAAGAGGAGGGCGGCCTTCGCGGTGGCGGGGAGGTCCGCGGAGATGATCCTGCCCTCCAGGTCGGCGTGGTAGTTGTCCATTACGCCCTCCAGCTCGACCACGTTCTCGGCGAGCCAGTCGGCGTTCATGAGGAGGGCTGAGAGGCTGAGGAAGAACATGACGCTCACTATCCTCGCGGCCTCGTAGAAGTCCTTCATAACGCCGCTCTTGGGGGGCTCGGGGACGCTGCTCCCGATCCGCTCCGCGAACCTCTTCACAGCATAGATGGACCCCTTGGCGACGAGGACGTCCCCGTCCCTTAGGACCGTGTCGAGGGGCGGCTCGAGCAGCCACTTCTCCTCCCTCTTGAGGGCCACGACGTTGACTATCACGCCGGTCTCCGAGAGGAGCCTGCCCAGCCGGGCCCCGTGGCCGGCCCTGTAGGTGAGCTTTACGATGACCTCCTCGCCGTCGACGATGTCGTGGCGGGGGAGGGGCGGCTTGAAGTTGAGGTATGCCATCGCTATGTCCGCTGAGGCGTCGACTATCCTGGAGAGGTTCTTTTCGAGCTGGAAGATGCTGACGGAGCGGAGGGCGTCGTCCATGCTCCTCACGGCGAGGCTGTTCCTCATGTAGACGAGTAGCTCCCTCTCCCGCACCTGCCTCTCAGCCGAGAGGACGGCGCGGCTGAGGCTCTCGTCGCCGCTCACCAGGGCGAGCAGGGAGAGCTCGAACGCGGTGCGGGTGATGTCTATGGACTCGCGGACGAGCTCCCTCACGCTCTTGCCCTGGCGCAACAAGTCCTCTATGGAGCCGCCCATACGCACCCTGTCCACGGGGATAAGTCTCGGGAGCTATTTCACCTTTTCCCCCGGCAGATTGAAATAAAGAGTAGCCCTCCTATTGCAGGGCGGCCGGGTGTCTCGCATGGCGGCGCTGGGGGAGGCCCTCGCCGCTGCCGCCGGGGACGTCTGGGGGGCTTTCAGGGAGGGCCTGGTGGCGACGGCGACGGGCCTGCTGGACATAGTTGCAGGCTACATATTCTACTCCGCGCTAGGCGAGATACTCGGCCTCACCCCCCTCGTCCTCCTCGTGTACCCCGGCATATTGAGCGTGAGGGGCGTCATAACAGGGATCCTGAGCGGCAACCTGAGCACGGGCCTCAACATAGGCTCGATCGAGCCGAGCGTTAGGCGCCCCGGGTGGAGGCTTAAGCTACTCATATACGCCCTCTTCTCGATGGTGTTCTTCGGCGCATTGAGCGTCGCGGCCATGACGGCGCTCGCAGCGACTGTGACGGGCGTGTACAGGGGCATGGGGGGCCTCCTCGTAACCGTCTTCGCCACGATGTACCTATCCTTCCTCACGGTCTCGCCGATAACAGTGGCCGTCGCCTTCCTCGCCTACGGGAGGGGGCTGGACCCGGACAAGATAGTCTACCCGATAATGTCGAGCGTCGCCGACATAGTAACGACCCTCTACTTCGTAAACGTGGTGCGCCTAGCCTACAGCGGCGGCCCGCCCGCCCACGCGGCCCTCTGGGGCCTCGTCGCCCTAATGACGGCCGGCCAGGCCTACGTGGTCTGGTGGCTCCACGAGGAGGAGGAGTTCACGTCGCACCTGAGGGAGGAGATACTGAGCCTGGTGATGGTTGCGGCCATAGCCTCTGTGACCGGCTACATACTGGAGAGGATCTCCAGGGCGATAAGGTCTAGGAGGGAGATCTACGCGGTGTACCCGGCCGTCCTCACAACGGTGGGGGACGCGGGGAGCATAGTCGGCAGCGTTGGGACGACGAGGCTCAACCTGGGCTACGCGGAGCCCGGCCCCCGCTTCTACATCCGCAGCCTGGGCACGATGGCCGGGGTGTGGGCGGCCACGCTCACGATGTTCACGGTCTACGCTGCGTACGCCTCCCTCGTCTCCCCGGCCGGCCCCCTCGCGAGCCTCCCCTACGACCTCGCAGTCCTCTTCACGGCGAACATGCTGGCCATGCCGGTGATATTCGCTATATCCCTCACCGCGGCCGGCGAGACCTACAGGAGGGGCCTAAACCCGGACAACTTCGTCAACCCCCTGGTCTCCACGCTCGCCGACATGGTTTCCACGGCGAGCCTCTACGCGGCTATAGCCCTCTTAGGCTAGCATACCTCCTGTAGAGCTCCTCCACAACCCGCCCGTTTACGAGGCGGCCGTGGGGCCTCAGGCCACCGCTGAAGCTCCTCGGGATGTGGAGGAGCTCGTGTATCACCACGCGCGCCTTGTCCGCGTCCCCGAGCCCGTCGAACCTCTCAGCTATGACCTCAACAACGTAGAGCGGGTCTAGGCCGAAGGCCTCCTGGAAGACCCGTGGAAGCCCCCATATCCTCGCGTAGGCCTGGGAGCGGGAGCCCCTGCTCCTCACGAACGCCACCCTGGAGAGGTCTATCCAGTCTAGGCCGAGCGCCTCGACGATGTCCCTCGCCAGCGCCTCCACGTCAGGGGCGGCCTCGTACCTAAGCTTTGCCACAGCCGATAACCTTACCGTGGGGGTTTGAATATTTGTAGGACGCAGTTTTGAAATATTCGCCCACGTCACAGCGGCCTTACTTCAAGCTCAACGTTCCGTGAACACCGTGGCCCCAGCTTTCCAGGCGAAGAAAACCCCGAAAGTTTCCCTGCACAAAACAGCTGCCGCAGAACCCGGGCGCGGCAGGCCAGGCTAACCTAGGCTAGCTCGCCCCCGCCCCTCGCGCCGTGGCTCTCCAGTATGCGGCCTCCAGCCCTCTCCTCGACGAACCTCTTAACCTCCTCGTGGAGCGCGCCCAGCTCCTCCGGGCTCCCCGCGTAGACCGTGCAGACCAAGGGCACCCCGGTGTCGGTGAACCTCCCGTCAAGCCTGGCGAACACGCTTGGGAACTTCGCGTCCACCTCCTCCGCCAGCCTCCTCGCCCTCTCAACGCCGAGCGCCAGCTGGAAGCTGAAGGTCGCGGAGAACCTCTTCCCCGTGCTCTTCCTCACAAAGTCCTGTATACCGGCCTCGAAGACCTCTATCGACTCCGCGAAGCCGGGCGGCGTGGCCGCGACGAACCGGTCGTCCTCGAGGCTCAGGGCGACGAAGCCGTCCACCGGCCCCCTCGGGTTGCCCACGGGGTAGCTGAACTCGGGCATAAGGGCCATCTCCTCCAGGTTGCTGGGCGGCTCCTCCTCGTCCATGAACCAGGCCCTCACGTCCTGCAAGGCCTCCTCGTTCACCTCGACGCCGAGGCCCAGCGCGGCCGCCACCGCCCTGACGACCTCGGTCTTCCCGGCGCCGCCGACCAGCACGAGGCCGTCGCTGCCCGCAAGCTTCTCCCTGACAAGCTCCTCCCCGGGCAGCTTCTCCAGCACCTCGGGGAGCGGCTCCGCGCCCATCGCCCGGATGTAGCGGGACAGCCACTCCGCGGCGAGGCCGGGCTTCTCGGCGCCTGGCAGCACGAGTATTCCTATCTTCACTATATTCACCTTGGATAGCTGGTTCGCATACACATATTATTATGTTATTTGCCGCGCCGCAAGCCGTCCCAGAGGCGATGCGGGGCGGCCGTGCTCACGCGGAACGCTCCGCGTACCCGCGCTGGGAGGCGATGAACTTGACTGCGAGCTTTGCGGCCCCCTGGGGGTCGCTGTACCAGAGCATCGTGAAGAGTGGGGAGTCGACGCCCCTAATCATCGCTGAGACCCGCGCCCTCTCCCTGGCCAGGGCGGCCACGGGCTTGCCATGGCACAGCGCGTATGCCACCTCGTAGCCTACGCCGAGGCTTGGCAGTGAAACCTCGGCTACGAGGCCGTCGGCGCCGCGTATGAGGCTCGTGTCCCGCGCGTAGATGCGCCGCGGCTCGGCCGCCTCGGGGCCCCGGAGCACCCAGGGGTTTACTATCTCCGCCCC
>JALVKT010000023.1 GCA_027027675.1 Thermofilaceae archaeon
GCGCCGTGGGCCAGGGCGGCGTCCACGGCCTTCCTGGAGGGGGAGGGCATGCCTGCGAGGAGCGTTATGCGGGGGTTTAGCCTCTTAACCCTTGTGAGCACTTCCAGGTGGTCCGACACTATTATCGCGTCGTCCTCGAAGCCCCAGGACTCGACCTGGCCGAGGACTCTCTCCTCGATTCCCGGCGTCTTTATGTCGAGGGCTAGGCCGGCCCTGCCCTGCGCGAGCGAGAGGAGCTCGACGAGCGTGGGGACGTGCTCGCCCGCGTAGCGGGGGGAGAACCAGCTGCCGGCGTCGAGGCCCGCCACTTCCCGGTAGGTGTGCTCCGAGACGGGCCCCTTGCCGGCCGTGGTCCTGTCGAGGGTGGCGTCGTGGATGCATATGATGACGCCGTCCCGCGTGGCCCTGAGGTCTGCCTCTACGAAGTCGGCGCCAGCCCTTATGGCGAGGTCGAAGGAGGGGAGGGTGTTCTCGGGGGCCTCGGAGGGGAAGCCCCTGTGCCCTATAACGTACACCCTTCTGGGCGTCCCCTGCCACCAAGGTATTCTTCGCCGCCCCCGGGGATATTTGGGTGCCGCTAGGTGGGCCTCTTGCCCCAGGGCGGGGGCTCCCAGCCCCGCGACGCCTTGGCGAGTAGCCGTAGCACGCGCCTGTCGCCTGTCTTGTCGGCGAGGCGCTGGAGGAGCTCTATCACCTCGTCGTAGAAGCGCCTGTCGACGGGGAAGGGGACGCCGTCCTTGCCGCCCACCGCGTAGGCGTAGCGGAATGGGTCTGGGGGGTGCGTCACGGGGTCGCGCCAGCTGGGCGGCGCCTCGTAGACGAGCTCCGCGACGAGGGAGAGGGCCCTTATCGTGGAGGGGCCGAGGCCCGGGGTGGCGAGGAGCTCTGCGAAGCTCGTCGGCCCCGCCTCGCGGGCGGCCTTCACGGCGTCCCAGTTGGGCCTTAGCGGGCCGAGCGCGGAGTAGCGGCGGAGTAGGCGGCGCGCCTCCTCGGGCGTGTAGGGCGTGTAGTAGGCGAGGGGCCTGTAGCCCTTGGCGAGGGAGAGGAGGGAGTGGAGCTCTGAGCGGAGCGCCTGGGGCTTCTCGGCGACGAGGTCGAGGAGGGCGCGGCGGTGCTCCACGGCCTCCCTGTCCAGCGTGTTGAGGGCGAGGCTCTCCCTGACGCCCGCTATGCCGGCGTGGTGCTGTAGCTGGGGGAAGCCCGGCTTCTCGCTGAACCAGTGGTAGCGGCGGGCCATGCGGCGCCTAGCGTTCATCCCCTGCTGGACAACGGCCCAGCGGCCCTCCTCGTCGAAGAAGAAGGCGTGGTGGTAGAGCTGGTAGCCGTCCTGGAGGGCCGCGTTGTCCGCCTTTGCCGCCAGCCTGCTGGCCTCGACGAGCTTGTCGCCGGGGAGCCCGGCCTTCTCGGCGGCCTCCCGGATCTCGCGGGGCGCCTGCCTGCTCCTCGCGCCCTTGCCGCCGGCCCCGTAGACGCCGAGCCGCTCGGCCGCCAACGCCTCCCTAACCACTGCGGCGGTGACGGTTGTGCTGCCGCTGCTGTCCCAGTCCATCCCTATTATGTTGTTTAGGGCCTGGAACCAGAAGGGGTCTGCGAGCCGCTCGAGGAGGCCCCGGGTGCCGTGCTCCTCGACTACGAGCCGGAGCACTATGCGGGCAAGCCTCTCCATCCTCGAGAGGAGCCAGGGCGGCACGTGGCCGCCGTGGAGCGGCAGGTCTGCGTAGCCCCGCCTCATGCTTCCACTAATATAGCCTGCCCGGCCACGTATATTTCCGCCCCCTCTACATGGAGGCAGCTTCTTCACGTCCTAGGGGCGGCGCCCCGGGAATTCCCGGGCCTTCACAGCCTCCCCGCGAGCTCGCCCGGCGTGACTGTGACGTCCCGCATGCCCCTCTCCAGGATGAACCTTCTCAGCTCCTCGTCAAGCGTCAGGAACTCTACGTCGTTTTCGAGCGCCAAG
>JALVKT010000024.1 GCA_027027675.1 Thermofilaceae archaeon
CGAGGCGCTGGGGGGTTATTTTGTGCCCGTGTTTTTTTAGTTGTTCGACAGCCTTCTGCACCCAGTTGTTCATAGGTTGTAAATGACGGGGGCATTGAAATTGCTTCCCCCTTCTCTATAGAAGTTTCTTCGTTTTAGAAATTCTTATTAACTAGAATGTGCTACTATACATGTGCCGGAACAGAACCGTGCCCTCATAGAGAGGGCTGGTGTAGACGTCGACAAGCTCCTGGAGATGCTGGTCAAGGCTGCGGCTGCGGAGTTTACGACCTACTATTACTACACTATTCTTAGGATGCACACTGTGGGGCTTGAGGGCGAGGCTATAAAGGAGATAGTCGAGGACGCTAGGATCGAGGATAGGAACCACTTTGAGGCTCTCGTGCCCAGGATTTACGAGCTGGGCGGCGAGCTGCCGCGTGACATTAGGGATTTTGCTGGCGTGGCGGCGTGTATGGACGCGAGGCTTCCCGAGGGGGCTGATGTGAAGTCTATATTGAAGGTTCTCTTGGAGGCTGAGAGGTGCGCCGTGAGGGTGTATACTGAGATCTGCGAGTACACGCATGGTAGGGATCCGCGTACCTATGACTTGGCGCTTGCGATACTGCATGAGGAGATTGAGCATGAGGCCTGGTTTGAGGAGCTCCTCTACGGTAGGCCTGGGGGCCACTTTAGGCGTGGCCGTCCCGGGGAGAGTCCGTACGTGTCGAAGTTCCTTAAGAGCTAGGGGCTAGGTTATTTTCTCTTTTTCTTGCTTCTCCAGTTTGGCTTCCATTTTCCGATGAATTGGCCGCGTCGGTGTTTGGTTCCGCTTCTTTGGGCGTGGCGGATTGCTCTTCCAGAGGGGGTTATGGTTCTAATTCTTCTTTTTCGGGGTGTGTGGGGCACCCGTATTTTAGTTCATAAATATAAATTAAAGTGTTATTGTGAGGCCCGCTAATAATGGCTTAGCAGGATTTGCTGGAGTGGTAGGAGCTCTCTGTATAATATGGCGACAGTAAAGAGTAGGGGGCCTATTCTAGCGAAAAAGTTGTTGAGTTTGGGGTTGTCCGCCCGGTAGAGGCCAAGGCCGAACTTTTTGCCTGATAGGGGCCAGAGGGGCCTGAACTTTGTGTATGTGAGTAGGTCTCCTAGCATGTGGCCTAGAGTTCCGAGGAAACCGCCGAGGAAGCCTATCGGCGCATAGGCCTGGTCGAGCATTCCTTCTAGGAGTGCTGTGAGCAAGCCGAAAGTGAGGGCGCCTGCGAGGGTGTGGGTGAAGCCTCGGTGTTTTGTTTCGAAGCGGAGATCTATGTCCGGCCAGGTTGAGGCTGCTATAAACGTGGCGATGAACAGCCAGAGCTGCATGTCGTAGAGCTTGCCCGGGTATAGCGCTACTAGGGGTGCGGTGAGGGCCATGTTGAGGCCTGCGTGCCCTTTTGGTAGCATGGTGGGCGCCTTGCAGGTTGCCTGGTTTGTCTATGTGTCAGGTGGCGGGTATATCCATTTTTCTACGAGGATGGGTAGTGGTGTGAGGCCGCGTATTTCTGGTGGGCGTGTGAGGTGGCGGTAGGCGCGTGGGCTTTGGGTGTAGAGGCCGGGGTCTAGGGGGCGGGGGACCGTCTTTATGGTGGGCTTTGCGTTTGGGTCTTTGTAGCCGCATTTGGGGCATTTGTAGCCTTTTCCTCTTCCGGCGGACTTCATTGTGTGGCCGCATCGGGGGCAGCGGGGTGGGATGCGTATGTGGAGTGGGGCTGGCCGCCAGAGGAGGATTTGTTCGGCGTTGAGTGTGAGGCCGTGGCGGGGTTGGAGGCCGCCTGCGACTTCTACTGTGTCGCCTGGTGCGAGTAGTTTTGCGAGGCGGTTTAGGCGTCCTGTTTCCTTGTAGACCATGACTTGTAGTGTGCCTGTGTGGTCTGTTAGGGTGAGTTTTACGTGGCCTCGTGGGAGTGTTTGTGGGGGCTTGGCTATTGTTCCTTTGACTCGGGCTGAGTCGTAGGGGTGTAGCTGTGCGATGGTTTTTGTTGTTGTGAGGTGGGCGTCTGTGGCCTGGTTTGTCTTGTATATTATCATTTTTGGGTCTGGGAGGGTGTGGGCGAGGTGGGAGGCTATTTCCTCGAGTATTCTGGGGTCTAGGCTTCGAAGCCCTAGGAGGACGGGGTCGGGGCCGTGGGGGACTGCTAGTGGGCGGTTCTCGGCGTAGTCGTATGTTGCGAAGAGGAGTGGCCTGTAGCGCCTGTCGAGTTGTTTGAGGAGTGTGGCCGGGATTTTTCTGGGGGTTTTGTCTCGGGGGTCTCGGTAGGCTAGTAGCTCGTAGGTGTAGTCTTTGAGCGGGTAGGCGCCTAGGGCTGCGAGGGCTCCTACGAGCCCCCTGTTGTGGGGTGTGGGTAGGACGTTTACGGGGCCTAGCCTGCCTGTGTGGAGGAGTTGTTCTAGGTAGGCTCTGGGTACGAGTTCTCGTAGGGCTCTCGAGTAGAGGATGCGTAGCTGTGGTGTGGGCTTGCCTTTGAGGACTGCTAGTGCCGGGGATGTTTTTCCGTGGTGTTCCGCGTTTTCACGTAGTGTCTCGGCGGCTAGTTCGACTATTTTCTGGGCGTTGTGGGGGGTTGTTTGTAGGTGGAGGGCGGTGGCGGCGTTGCCTCGTGTCTTGAAGGGTATGTTGGGGTTTAGGCGTATGAGGTGGGGGTAGTCTAGGAAGGTTGCTAGGCGTTTTGAGAGGATTTCGCGGGCTACGAGGTATGTGATGTAGGTTGTGCACTGGCCTAGGGGGGAGTCTGCGTCGTCGAATGCTATGTGTAGCTCCACGGCTTGGCTACTCCTTCATGTGTTCCCGCGCGTATAGGTATATTCCGTCGAGGATTCCGGGGCCGCTGCCTTCGCGTCCGTGGGGGCTCATCTTTCTCTTGCCTGTGAGCTTTGCGGCTCGGTGGATGTTTGCCGCTGTCTGGCCTACGGCTTCCTTGTCTATCCCCTCGATTATGACGTCGTCTTTCTGCACCTTTACTTTTACGCCGGGGAGCAGCTTGGCCTCGCGTGTCCCGCGTTCGCCGAGGTAGTTCTCTATTATTATCTTGTCTCCCTGGACTTTGAGGTTCATGGGGAAGTGGGCGTAGACTATTTTCATCTTGTATCTGAAGCCCTTTGTGACGCCGATTATCATGTTTTGTATGTGGCTGGCTACTGTGCGCACGGCCGCGTACTCGCGCTTTGTGGCGTGGTAGGTTTCTACGCGTATTTTTCCGTCCTCCTTTGTGATGAATATCTTCTTTAGGTGGGAGAAGTCCTTCTCAACCTTTCCCAGGGGGCCCTCCACGGCTACGCGGCGGCCCTGGACGGTGACGTTGACTCCCTCGGGTATTTCGACTTCGTGCGCAACGTAGTACTCCTTCACCATGAGTAACGCCCAGCTACCTAGGAGGTGTTATAGATATAAGCTCTATGCTCCGCCTAGGGGTAAGGGTTTATGGACGGCGGCGATGTTTTTTCTTGGCCCCGGGCGTGGGCGTGGTGGCGCGTGGATGGAGTATGTGAGGCTTGGGCCCAGCGGGGTTAAGGTTTCCAGGCTTTGCCTTGGTACGTGGCACTTGCCGCGTATGGGGGAGCTGGACGAGTACGGCGTGCCCCGGGTGGACGTGGAGGAGTTTAGGCGTGTGTTGAAGAGGGCCGTGGACGCGGGGATAAACTTTATCGACACTGCTAACCGATACCATGGGGCTCAGACTCCCGTGGACCTTAGGCATGTGGGTAACGCGGAGAGGCTTCTGGGGAGGCTTCTGAAAGAGTATGACCGGGAGATGTTCGTTATTTCGACGAAGGTTAGGGGGCGCATGGCCGCTTGGCCTAACGGGGAGGGGCTGTCTAGGAAGCACATTATGTGGCAGATAAGGGAGAGCCTGCGAAGGCTGGACATGGAGTATGTGGACGTCTACCTTACGCACTGGCCCGACCCTGACACGCCGAAGCTTGAGACTCTTAGGGCTTTGAATACTCTCGTGGAGAGGGGGTGGGTGCACTACATAGGCTCGTCGAACGAGCCTCCCGAGGGCATTGTTGAGAGCATGGAGCTTGCGGCCCGCTACGGCCTCTACGGGTACGTTACTATTCAGGACCGCTACAACCTCTTTGCCAGGGAGATTGAGAAGGCGAAGATCCCGGTGGCGCGGCGGTACGGGCTGGCGTTGATGGCGTACTCTCCCCTGGCTCAGGGCTTTCTCACGCCCAAGTACTTGGGCGGGGTGCCCGCGCTGTCCCGTGCAACGTACTCTGAGAGTGTGAGGCGGCGTCTCACAAGGGAGAACCTGGAGGTTGTGAGGGAGCTCAACGGCATTGCAGGGGAGCTTGGCGTGACGCTGCCCCAGCTTGCGATCGCGTGGCTCATACACAAGGAGAGGGAGCTTGGTGTAACGATAATCCCCGTTATAGGTGTTTCAAGCGTGGAGCAGCTCGAGGAAAACCTTGGTGCGCTCGAGGTGAAGCTGGACGGCGACACGGTGAAGCGCCTAGAGGAGGTGGCTTCCCGGTTCAAATGGTAACCCCCTCTTTTTCTCGGGTTTTGCGGCAAAAGATTTGGTGCGGGGGCCGGGATTCGAACCCGGGCAGGCCTTTGCCAGCGGAGCTCTTACCCGCGTGGGCCCTAAGTCCGCCCCCTTTGTCCTAGCTCGGGCACCCCCGCGCGCCAAGGTAAAAATGTGTCTCCTTTTTTATCTTCTTTGTTGTTAGCGGAGGGCCGCTATAACGCTTACTTCGAGGCGCGCGCCCTTGGGTATCTCCGCTTTCACTGTGACGCGTGCGGGCCTGGCTTGCCCGAGGTATTGCTCGTAGACCTCGTTGAAGGCTTTGTAGTCGTTGAGGTCTGCCAGGTAGGCTGTGGCGTAGACTACGTTGTCCATGGATGTGCCGGCCGCCTCGAGTATGGCTTTGATGTTCTCCATGACTCGGCGTGTCTGCGCCTTTATGTCTCCCTCTACGAGCTGGCCCGTGGCGGGGTCTATGGGTATCTGGCCTGCGACGAAGACGAAGCCGTTGGACACTACTGCCTGGCTGTAGGGGCCCACCGGCTTGGGGGCCTTGTCGGTGTATATTTTTTCGGGCATGTCCATTCACCACTCTACTATTTTGAAGTCGAGGCCCTTAGCCTTTAGCCTTGTGAGGAGGACTGTCACGCTGTTTTTGTCTGGTACCTCGAGGCCAAGCGTCACCTGGGCAGTGCCTGGGGAGACGAGCGGGTTTACGCGTTCATGCTCAATCGATATTATGTTGAGCCCTAGCTCGGCGACCGTGTCTATCACCTTTTTAAGCTGGCCGGGCTTGTCGGGGAGCACGCCCGTTATTTTTACCTGGCGGCCCTCCATGTAGAGCGCCTGGTTTATTATGCGTGAGAGCAGGGAGGGGTCTATGTTTCCGCCGCTTATCACCGCTACCGCTTTCTTCTCGCTTACCGGTATTTTTCCTGAGAGCATGGCTGCGAGGGGGAGGGCGCCGGCAGGCTCCGCGACGACCTTTGCCCTCTCGAGGAGTAGGAAGACGGCCCTGGCGGTTTCCTCGTCGTCTACGAGCACTATGTCGTCTACGAGGCGCCTGATTATGGCTAGGGTTTTGTCTCCCGGCTTTTTGACTATGACTCCGTCGGCTATGCTGTAGGGATGCGGCGTCTCTACTGGGCGGCCTTCGCGGTAGGAGAGGAACATTGAGGGGGCACCTGCGGGCTGGACGCCCACCACTTTTATGTCGGGGTTTATCTTTTTGAGGGCCACCGCTATCCCCGAAATTAGGCCTCCCCCGCCTATGGGGACTGCTACGAGGTCGACGTCTTCGAGGTCCTCGTATATCTCGACTCCGATGGTGCCTTGGCCGGCGATAATGTCGGTGTCGTTGAACGGGTGTATGAGCGGCGCCCCTGTCTCCCTGCTGATTTGGAGGGCTTTCTGGTAGGCGTCGTCGTATGTTTCTCCGTAGAGTATGACGTCTGCCCCGTAGTTGCGGGTGGCCTCCACCTTGAAGAAGGGCGTGTAGCGCGGCATCACGATGGTCGACTTTATCCCTAGTAGGGAGGCGCTGTAGGCGACGCCTTGCGCGTGGTTTCCCGAGCTGGCAGCCACGACCCTTTTTACGCCTTCACGGGCGAGCTTGGATATCTTGTAGTAGGCGCCCCGTATCTTGAAGGCGCCTGTTTTCTGGAGGTTTTCCAGCTTGAGGTATACCTCTCCCCCCGTCATGCGGCTGAAGGTGCGGCTGTGGTTCAGGGGGGTGCGGTGGGCAACGCCTTGGAGGACGCGGCGCGCCTCCTTAATCTTAATGTTTACCTCCTCTATCAGCTTGTCAGCTTCGCGCTCCATCAAGTAGTATGTCGGGGCCGAGTATATACGTTAACACGCCGAGAAGTGTGCCCGGGAAAAAACTATTTGGGAGGCATTTCCTCCTCCACTATTTTTTCCAGGACGGCCTCTACGCGGCCCCTGAGCTCCCACCTGCTTTTGAGGCCCTCTATTCCGGGCTTCTCTATAAGGTAGGACGCGGCCGCGGAGGCATACGCGCCGGCCTCCTTGATGTCCCCGTTGCGCTGGTACTCTACGGCGAAGACCGTGGTGAACACGTCTCCGGCCCCGGTCCTGTCCACTACGGGGCCCGAGGGGGCCGGGGGGATGTAGTATCCCTTCTGGCTGGTCGCGATGTATGCTCCCTCGGGGCCCATCGTGACGACTCCTATGCCGGCGCCGTCCTTTACGAAGTTCCATGCAAGCTCCTTGGGTGGGAGTTCGCCGTAGAGAACCTTTGCCTCGACGGCCTCCCCGTGCACTATGTCGGAGACGGAGATCACGGCCCTGGCCTCGGGCGTGGCTGTGAAGTACACCTTTCTGTCGCGGGACACTTTTCTGATGTATCCCTGTATGTCGCTGACCGTTAGCGCGGCCTTCTCCGAGACTGCTTGTACAACGTTTGGAGGCACCTCCCCTATAATGCTTCCGATGACAGCCACGTTGCCCTTTATCTCGTCGAGGGGGACGTCGCCGAGGAGTATGTCCTCGCAGCGGGCTTGGAGGTAGAGTACTCGGCCGTGGTCTTCGTAGACCAGCTTGAAGCGGGTGGTGGGCCTGTTCCTTGAAACCTTTACGTGTGATATGTCTATCCCGTCTCTCGAGAGCTGTATGAGGTACTCGTCTGGGAAGTCGAGGCCTATCTTTGACACTATGTGGGGCTTTGCCTGGTGCCTCAGCGCGGCGTACGCGCCGAAGGAGACTGTGCCCCCGAGGCTCTTCCTCGATCTCCCATGGTGGGAGACGGAGTCTACAACCATGTGTCCCAGTAGAAACACATCCATATTCTCTCACCCTTATACGTGGACGCTTCAATAACTTCGATTGACTATAATAATGCTCCCCTATGGAGGGGCCTCGGCCCCTAAAGGGGGAACCCTCTTCACTGGTCGGCTGACTCTCTTCCAGTCATCGGCCCCGCAACAATATGCAGGGCGCGCTATATTGTGGTTGCCCTTTGGGTGAGCGTTAATTAGATGCTGTTGGCGAATAGGCTTTGGTGAAAGAGAAAGTGGGCAGCGTTGTAGGGCTGCTGGCCGAGACGGGAAGGAGGATAGACCCCGTGATGGAGAAGTACCTTTCGCGCAATGTTGCGCCGGAGTTCAGGGACGCGGTGCTCTACCAGATCCGGATCGGTGGTAAACGGATTAGGCCTGCGTTAACAATGGTTTCCGCCACCGCAGCTGGCGGCAAGGAGGAGGACGCGTACCCGGCCGCTGCAGCTGTGGAGATCATACACAACTATTCCCTGGTCCTAGACGACATTATAGACCATAGTGAGCTTCGGCGGGGGCACCCCACTGTGTGGAAGAAGTACGGTATAAGCACGGCTATACTCGTGGCGGTCCACTACAGGGAGAGCGCGGCTGAGGCTCTAAACGACACTCCGGACCCCGTCGCGTTTAACGAGATAATGGCGTGGACTGTCAAGGAGCTTATTGAGGGTGAGAGGCTCGACATTTTAATGGAGCAGGCTGGGAGGGAGGACGAGCCATACGTGGTGGCGAACCGGATCAGTGAAATGAGGCTTGAAGACTATTTGAGGATGGTTGAGAAGAAGACGGCGAGGCTTATAGAGACCTCGTGCAGGTTTGGCGGGATGTCCGTGGGCGCGCCTAAGCGTGTAGTAGAGGCTCTCTCCAGGTATGGGTACAACGTCGGCTTGGCGTTTCAGGTGGGGGATGACATTATAGACCTGTTTGGGAAGCAGGAGAAGACGGGTAAAAGAGTTGGCCAGGACATTAAGGAGCACAAGCTTGGAAACGTTGTCGTGCTTCTGGCTCTCGAAGAGCTGAGGGGCACCCCTGAGGGGGAGGAGCTGGAGAGTATAATCAAGAAGCCCGTGATAAGCTGGGAGGAAGTGGGACGCGCGATGAAGATAATATCCTCTACCCATGCACGCGAGAAGGCTGAGGAGCTGCGCGACCGGTATGTGAGTGAGGCTTTGAAGGCTTTGGAGGAGCTTGGCGAGAGCGAGGCTAGGCGCCTGCTGGAGGGGCTCGCGGTGTTTATAAGAGAGAGGGAGTTCTAGCCTCCCTCCCGTTTTTGAGGTGTGCCGGGTGGGCCTCGCCGTATTGAAAATCGGTGGCTCCGTCATAACCGTGAAGTCGAGAAACTTCAGGGTGAACCGGCGGAACATGGATAGGATAGCCCGCTCTCTTTCCAGGCTTTACAGGGCTGGGTGGAAGTTTGTGATTGTTCATGGCGGCGGCTCTTTCGGCCACCCGGTCGCAGCCGCGTATGGGCTTTCAAAGGGTGGATTAGAGGGTAGGAAGCTTATCGGTTTTGCTGAGACCCGGTATTGGATGAGTGTTTTGAACCTAAAGTTTACGAGGCGCCTCTTGGATGCCGGTGTGCCAGCGTCTCCCCTGCAGACCTCTGCTGTAGCGTATAATAGGGATGGTGGTCTGTGCTGGGTTAACTCCAGCCTCGTGGCGGAGTATGTTACTCGGGGCGTCGTGCCCGTGCTTTACGGCGACGTGGTGCTCGACGTGCAGAGGGGTGCGTCAATTCTCTCCGGCGACGATCTCTCGGCGATGCTGGCTGTGAGGCTTAACGCCGAATCGCTTGTGTACGTTATGGGGGCCGGGGGAATATATGATAGGCCTCCCGGCTCGCCTGGGGCTAGGCTTATGGAGACCGTGGATCCTAGGAGTAAGCTTGTCCTCGGAGGCACTAGGGGGATAGATGTTACGCAGGGTGTTAGGCGTAAACTGGATGCCGCGTTTTGGGCGGCGAGTAGGGGTGTGAGGGTTGCGGTGGGCGGCGTCGGCGTGGTTGAAGAGATGGTTAGGGGTGAGGAGGGCGAGTATACACGTGTGGTGTGGCGTTAACGTTATCGCCTTGAACAGCGGTATTTGGGTGGTGGGAGAGAGTGAAGGTGTATTTTAAGGAGCTCACCTTTTCGACCGATAAGCGTTACCAGCTTGTAGACATAACCTACGAGGTAGAGAAGGCTGTTAGGGAAAGCGGCGTAAAGGACGGTCTCTGCCTTGTCTTCGCGCCCCACGCCACGGCAGCCATAGTGGCGAACGAGCATGAGGGCGGCCTCATGCAGGACATATTGAGGAAGATTCAGGAAGAGTTTCCCAGGGATGGGGGCTGGCTGCACAACAGGATAGATGATAACGCTGCCGCTCATCTCGGCTCAGCGTTTATCGGCGCGGACAGGGTGTTCCCCGTTAGAGGGGGCAGGCTTATACGTGGCACTTGGCAGAACATCTTTCTCGTCGAGATGGACGGGCCCCGATATAGGAGACGCGTGGTAATAGAGGTTATGGGCGAGTAGCGTGCCTGCGGGCTCACGGAGAGACGTGTGGGTGAGGGAAGAGGGGGAGGTGCTCAAAGTAGGCGTCACCCGCGCGCTCGTGGAGAGCTACAAGGAGTTCCTCTATGTGGAGTTTTTGAAAAAGCCGGGTGAGAGGTTCGCGGAGGGCGAGCCGCTCGTCGCCTTGGAGAGCCTGAAGAGCGTCTACGAAGTCGCCCTACCCTTTGGAGGCGAGGTCGTAGCCGTAAACGAGGATGTCGAGAGGGATCCCTCGCTTATAAATGAGAATCCCGAGGAGACGTGGCTCCTCGCCGTGAAAAAGGCCTAGTCCTTCTTTAAAACGATCTTTACATCGACCGCTAGTCCTCCCTTGCCCTTCTCGTATACGAAGAACGGGTTTATGTCGACGTCCTCTATTTCTGGCAGATCCATCATGAGCTGGGATACCTTGAGTAGCGTGTATATGACCGACTCGAGGTCTCCCGGCGGTTCTCCCCTGTAACCCTTGATGATCTTGTAGGCCTTAGTTTCCTCCACCATGTCATAGGCGTCTTCGAGGCTTAGAGGCGCCACGCGGAAACTGACGTCCCTGATGAGCTCCACGAGGATTCCTCCCGAGCCGAACATCACGAGGGGGCCGAAGATGGGGTCGCGGTGTGCGCCGATTATCATCTCACGTCCCTCCTCGGCCATGCGCCTCACCACTATTCCCTTTATCCTGGCGTTGGGCGCCTTCGCCTTCACGGAGTCCATTATTCTCGCGTAGGCGTCCCTGACCTCCTCGTCACTTCTAATGTTTATTATGATGCCTCCAACGTCGCTCTTGTGGAGTATGTCTGGAGACTCGACCTCGAGTACCACGGGGTAGCCCAGTTTTTTGGCGGCTTCCACGGCCTCTTCTGGCGTGTGCGTTAATACCCGCTTGAGGACCGGTATGCCGTAGTACTCGGCGAGCTGGGCTGCCTCGCTGGGCGTGAGCACGTGTCTATCCTCCTCTAGGACGCTTTGTATGAGGGCGCGCGCCGCCTGGACGTCGCGCTTTACGTCTATCATCGTTCTCTTGTCGAGCTTTTCACGCATCTTCACGTACCTATACAGTATGCCGAGGGCCGCCATGGCCTTTTCCGGCGACTCGTAGCATGGAACCCCGTTTTCTGTCAGCTTGGAGCATGCGCTGAGAACCTCTTCGCCCCCTATGAATGAAGCTATCACTGTCTTACGGGAGCCGGTCTCCTTTATCGCCTCTAAGACCGCGTTTGCTATCTCCATAGGGTCTGTTATGGCCGTGTGGCAGTACAAGACGACTATTGCGTGAACCCTTTTGTCGAGAAGTAAGTCCTTCATTGCGCCGAGGTATCCGTCGTAGTCAGCCATCCCCGTCAGGTCTACGGGGTTGAAGACGCTCCCAAAGGGAGGCATGTGGCGTCGAAGCTTCTTAGCGAGATCCTCTGGGATGTCTATTAGCTTGACACCCCACTCCTCGGCTGCGTCCGTAGCCATTATTCCCGCTCCGCCCCCGTTTGTGAGTATCACGACGTTTTCTCCTTCGGGTAGGTGCGCCTTAGCGAAGGCTGTGGCCCAGTCGAATAGGTCTATAAACGTGGGGGCTCTAACGACGCCTGTCTGCTTGAAGGCCGCGTTATATGCGGCGTCGCTTCCCGCGAGGGTGCCGGTGTGGGACTTTATTGCTCCGAGGGTCCGCTTCGCCTTGCCGGCCTTTAGTATTATAATCGGCTTTTTACGCGAGACCGCGCGTGCCACTTGGAGGAAGCGGCGGCCATCCTCTATTCCTTCGAGGTATGCCGTTATGACTCGGGTATACGGGTCTCTCCCGAAAAACTCTATCAGGTCCACCTCGTTTATGTCCGCCTTGTTCCCTATGCTGACGAGGTCTGAGAGACCTATACCCTTGATCTTTGTCCATCCCACAAGGGCTATCCCGAGCGCCCCGCTCTGGGTTATGAAGGCTATTTCGCCGGGATTCGGCAGCGCCTGGCAGAAGCTCGCGTTTACTCCCTTCACCGTGTCGCATATCCCCACTATGTTTGGGCCCAGTATGCGCATCCCATACTTTCTGGCTATTTCGACGAGCCTACGCTCAGCCTCGACATTCCCTATTTCCTTGAAACCGCTGGTTATGATCGCAGCGGCCTTTACGCCTTTCTTGCCGGCCTCTTCTAGTACGCGTGGAACTATAGGCGCGGGGACGACGATAACCGCTAGATCCACGGGTTCGGGGACGTCGAGTATTGTGGGGTATGCCTTTAGCCCGAGTATTTCTTTTGCACGCGGGTTTACGGGGAAAATCTTGTCTCGTGGGAAGCCTGAGTCGAGGAGGTTTTTTACCACCTGGTATCCTATCTTTTCCGGGTGGCGAGATGCGCCTATGACTGCGACGCTTTCAGGCCTGAGGAGTTTAAGTATGTGGTCTACCTGAACCAAATATTCCACCCAGGACAAAGAGTGCGTGTGGATATATCATTTTTAGCCGGCAAAAAACGCGCTTAATAATAATCAATAATTTGGGTAATCTCGACGTTTATTTGCAGAGCCTCTTTTCCAGCTTGCCTTCTTTTGTCCTGCAGAACTTCGCCCTTATCGTGAGTAGGGGCCTCTCTGGGATTATGCCTTCCGGCCTGTACATCAGCACTAGGAGGAGTATTACGCCGAAGAAGAGCATTGCAGCGTAGTTTATGTCGAAGGGTAGTATGATGTAGTGCTTTAGCAGCGCCAGCGTCCTGTCCAGGAAGATGTACACTGCCACGCCGACCAGCGTGCCGTAGGGGTTTCCGCTGCCGCCCAGCACGACCATGAGCACAACGAGGAAGGTCTTTAGCGGGTTAAAGTCGTCGGCGAGCACGGATCCCATGTAGTAGGCGTAGATTACGCCGGCCACTGCCGCCATGGCTGAGCCTAAGGCCAGGACTTTCATCCTGTACTTGACGATGTCTTTTCCTAGCGTGGCCGCTGCTAGTTCCTCGTCACGTATAGCTCTTAGCGCGCGGCCGAAAGGTGAGGTGGAGAGCCTGTATAGTATGAGCCACGAGGCTGCGGCGAATGAGAGGGAAAGTGCGATGTAGCCCGCCTCCTTTGTGCCCGGCGGCATCCAGGCGAGTATGTCTGGCACTCCGACGCCCATTGTGCCGCCTATAAAGGGGTCATAGTTTCTCCCGAATATGCGGAAGAGCTCGCCAGCAGCTATCAGCGTGATTGCCAGGTAGTCCTCTCTCAGCCTGATGGCTGGGTAGGAGGCAACTATGCCCAGTATTGCGCCGAAAACCGCGGCCACAACGAGGGTTACGGCGAAGACTAGGAGTGCCTGTAGAGGATGAGTGGCGAAGTAGTTGCTTACGGCTGTGCTGTAGAGTATGCTCTTCGTCTTGAATTCTCCCTGCCACTGTATCCCTGCAAGCCAGGTGCCCAAGCGGACGGCGAGCGCGCCGACGGCGAAGGCCCCCGCCGCGAAGAACATAACCTTTCCGAAGTTCGGTATGCCTAGCTCGCCGTACTCTAGCTCCATGCTGGCGGAGAGTATGAGGAACACTCCATACATCGTCCCTATATCGACTAGGAGGAGGAACAGGTTTATCATACCTAATCACCTCGGGACCAGAGGCTTGCAATTCCCTGCGGGAGCAGGAGGAGGGTTATGATTAGGATCGTGAAGGGTATCGCCGGCCTGTAGGCCGTGCTGAGGTTTATGGGTGGCTGTGAGAGGAGGTATGTGCCCAGTATCTCGGAGAAGCCTACGATGTAGCCCCCCACGACGGCCCCCGAGAGGCTGTTTATGCCTCCAAGTATGGACGCGGCGAATATGGGGAGCAGTATTATGAACCCTAGGTCTGGGGACGTTGGTATCCTGAAGGGGAGGAAGAAGCCTGCGATGCCTGCGAAGCCGCCGGCTAGGAACCAGCTTGTGGCGTATACTTTTTCAACGTTTATGCCTAGGACTTCCGCGAGGGCCGGGTTCTCTATCGCCGCTCTCATGGCTACTCCGAACTTCGTCTTCATGAGTAGGATGTAGAGGAGCGCTAGCAGGGCTATGACTGAGAGGGAGGACACGAGTACTAGGCCCCTCACCTGTACGCCTAATATGTTGGCTGTGAAGTCGTTGAATATGAACGCCCTGGAGTATACCTTGAAGTTGAACTTTAGGAGGTCGGCGTATATCTGCAGGAGGGCCCTTGTGGCTATGTCGATTGCCATCGAGGCTATCATAAGCATGACGAAGTTTGCGCCGCGTCTCCTGAGGGGGCTGTAGATTAAGAGGTAGCACAGCACGGCGTAGATCCCGCCGAAGAGGAATGCTAGGGGCATTGTGAGGTATGTGGCTAGCCCCGCTATTACGATGAAGGTGTATGCGCCGTAGACCCCTATTATCGCTAGGTCGCCGTGCGCGAAGTTCGCCACCTTGAGGGTCATTATCGTCAGTGTTAAGCTGAGCGAGAGCAAGGCTAGCATGTTGCTGTAAACCAGCGCGTCCAACAGGATGTTCGGGTCTATCATGGCTAGTCACGCAGGCCTAGATACATTGAGGCGAGATCCTCGTGGGTTAGGAGCTCGTCCGCGGGGCCGAGGAACTTCACGGTTCCCGTGACAAGCAGCATTGCCCTGTCGCCTAGCTCCAGCGCCTTCTTCGCGTTTTGCTCCACGAGAACCACTGTGAGCCCGTACTCCGTCTTCAGCTTCACTATCCTGTCAAATATGAGGTCGGCCATCTTGGGTGAAAGTGCGGCGGTGGGCTCGTCAAACATCACTGTGTTAGGCTCCTTAATCATATTCATCGCGAAAGCCACCATTTGCCTCTCACCCCCACTCAGGGTTCGAACCTTCCTATCCATAAACCCCCTAATCTCGGGTAGAAACTCGAGGACTTTCTCAAGCCTTCTCTCAAGCTCGTCCCTGTCGAGGAAATAACCTGCCAGGAGGATGTTTTCCCTAACACTAAGGTTTTCAAACGTGTTATTTAGCTGCGGATGATACGCCAAGCCCTTCTTCGACCTTTCATGGGGCGGCAGCTTCGTAACGTCTTCCCCGTTAAACAGTATCTTGCCGCCCATAATCGTGGCGAGGCCGAAAAGGCCCTTTAGCAGAGTGCTCTTCCCGCTACCGTTAGGCCCAACTATTACGAAAAGCTCGTTCTTCTCAACCTTGAATGTTACGCCGTGGAGTATTTCCAGCTTCCCATAGCCCACCTTCAAGTTTTCAACGTCGAACACCGCCATCTCAATCACCGAGATATGCCTCCACAACCTTGGGGTCGCTCATGACCTCCTCGGGCGTACCATGAGAGATCACCCTGCCCTGGTGCATCGCGTAAACCCTGTCCACGTATTGCAGCGTTATGTCAAGCCTGTGCTCCACTATGAGAAAGGTGAGGCCTATTTCGTCCCTGAGCTTCACGATGTGCGACATGATGTCGTGCGCCAGCGTCGGGTTTACACCGGCCACGGGCTCGTCTAAGAGAAGTAGGCTTGGCTCGCTCATCAGCGCCCTCCCCATTTCGAGAAGCTTCATCTGCCCCCCGCTAAGCTGGTCGGCGCGCGTATCCCATAGATGATCTATGTTTAACAGTTCAAGGATACGGAAAGCCTTCTCTATTAGCTCTTCTTCTTTTTTAGCCCAGTCCGTGGAGAGAAGTATCTTAGCAGCGCTCGTGTCAAGGCCGGCTCTTGAGGCTACGAGAAGGTTTTCGAGAACGCTTAGAGAGCGAAAAGGCTTTGGAACCTGGAAGGTCCTAACGATCCCCCTTCTGTACCGTTCGTGGGGGGGAAGATACGTGATGTCCTCATCCCTATATAGAACCTTCCCACCGTCAGGCCTGAGGGCGCCGCCAACCACGTTTATCAAGGTTGTCTTGCCGCTCCCGTTAGGCCCTATCAGCATTGTGACCTTTGCAGGCTCTACTTCTATGGAAACGCCGTCGAGGGCCTTAACGCCCCCAAAGTGCTTCTCTAGGTCTACTGTCCTGAGTAGGGGGTCATCCACCATGCTTAGACACCGAAATAAATAAGAGACTTAAATTTATCCCAGTAAAAAATGTAGTTTTTACGCTTTTCCAAAGAAGGTCACTGAATCGCTGAGCGCGCTGTAGCTGCCCACGAGCTTCCACTCGAACCCTTTATCGGTCTTTACTATCTGCCATATGGCGTAGTCGCCGCCAGCCCTGTCGCCGTTCTCGTCGAGCATAGTGTTGCCGCTGACTCCGAAGTAGTGCGCCGCCACTGTTGGAAGTATCTTGGCTATAGTAGCGCCATCATCGGTTCCAGCAGTCATCACTGAGAGCGCCGCCAGCCAGACAGCGTCGTATGCGTTCATGCTGTAAGCGTCGGGCATCTCGCCGGTCTGAGCCTTGAACTCCTGGATGAACTTCTCCTGGAGCGGGTTCTTGGCTGGCTGGAAGATCGTGGAGAGTATGCCTCCCAGCTTTACAGCCTCCGCGCCTACCTGGTCTTTAATCTTGGATGAAAGCGCTGTGCCGTCGGTGCCGAACCAGAGGGTGCTGGAGAGGGTTGCGTCCTGAGCGGCCAGCTTGATGATCTGTATACCGTCGTCCTCGAAGGATATCATGAGCACAGCTGTACCGCTACCCATGCTCTTAACGATTGATGAGAGCTTAGCTACTTCTCCGCTTAGGTCTTTAGCGTTGGGGTCGTACTTGACGCCCTGAACCTGGCCTCCCATGGCGGTGAATCTTTCCTTGAAAGCCTCGAAGAGGCCTACTCCCCACGCGTCTCCCCTGTATATAGCGGCCACTTTCTTGAAGCCCTTGGTTGCGATGAGCTTCGCTAGGGCCTTGGACTGGAAGTTGTCTGTTGGCACAACCCTGAACACGAAGTCGTTTGGTATGGCGAGGGAGGGGGCGGTGGAGGACTGGCTAATGATAACTATCTTGTTGCTGTCGGCGAAGTTCTTTATGCCGGAGAGGACGCCGCTGGCCATGGGCCCAATTACTATTTTGACGTTCTGGGCTGCGAGAGACTGGAGCCTTGACAGGGCGACCTGCTTGTCGAGCTGGTCGTCCTCTATGAGAGCTTTAAACCGGAACTTTGAGCCGCTTTTTGCGGCGAACTCGTTGACGTCCTTTATGGCCATCTTGATCGCTATTTCGTTTTTCTTGGCGAAGGATGAGAGGGGCCCGGTGAGGGGGAGGAGGGCTCCGATTGGGATCTCTATGGTTTTCTGTCCTCCTGCCTGCTGGGCGGTCTGCGCGGGCATTGTGGTGAGGGCGGCCGCGTAGCCGCCAATGGCGCCGATAATTATGCCGATAATTAGTAGGGCTAAAGCTTCTTTAGTTATAGCCGGCATACGGCTAAGCTCATTCAATTTATTCTATATAAAAATTGTCTGAAAATCGAGGTTTTTGAATGTTAGAATAAGAGTTTCACATATATATGTAGTGCGCAACTATTAAATATAAATAGTTTGCCCCGAACTTGTTATATCATAATATCGATATTCATAGTTCCCAATAACGTTATATTGACCTCTTAACAATAAAATAGAATTGGTGTCTTCGTGGCTCTAATAGACCGTTACGGCCGCCCACTCACACACCTCCGAATCTCTGTGACCAGCGGCTGCAACTATAGGTGCATCTTCTGCCACCGGGAGGGCGAACTAGGAACCCCTGACATGCTAGACCCAGCCAAGATAGGACTCGTAGCGGAGGCAGCCTCAAGGATAGGCATCAGGTATTACAAGATAACCGGCGGCGAGCCTCTTTCAAGGCGGGATATAGACAGCATTGTCGCCTCTGCCAAGCTCTATGGTCGCGGCGAGGTTTCCCTAACAACTAACGGCTACTTCTTAGTTGACAGGCTCCCCGCCCTGACTGACGCTGGACTGGATAGGATAAACGTGAGCTTGCACTCCCTTAATGGAGAACGGTACAGAGCATTAACAGGCGTTAATGGTCTAGACCGGGTGTTAGAGGGGCTTTCTCTGGCTAGAGACCTTGGCGTGCCCGTGAAGCTGAACTATGTGCTTACACGACTTAACCGTGACGACCTCTGGGATGTCCTGGACTACGCGTCCCAAATGGGGTTTAACATAAACGTGATAGAGCTTATACCTGTAGGTGAGGGTGGGAAAAGGTTTTCTGACCTGTACGTGAGCATCACGTCTATAGTAAAAGAGCTTCTAGAGAGGGCGGAGAAAATAGAGGTGAGAGACCTCCAATCGAGACCCCGCATAGTACTTCCCTCAGGGATTTACGTTGAACTCATAGCGAGCTACTGTAACCCCTACTTCTGCATGGGCTGTACGAAGATTAGGCTCACACATGATGGCATGCTAAAACCCTGTATAAACAGGAACGACAACCTGGTAAACCTGAACCCAATATTCGCCGCAGATATATCACGTGAAGAGAAGGTGGAAAAGATTGTTGAAGCCTTTTCACGAGCAAATGCTTTGAGGGAGCCCTTCTTCAGGATAAAAAACGGCGTTTGCGTGAGCTACAACAAAGCCATAAAAGGCAGTCCTAGGTTCCCGTTAGAGATTCAGCAAGCCCTTCTACGGCATGCCAGAAGCGAGGAGCATTCTCCAAGCCAGCCCCTTTGAGGAGGACCTCCTCCAGCGTCTCGTCAAAGGGTATTTTAGCTAGAACCCGCAGGTTTTCTGTCTCAGCATATTTCTCTAGGAGTTGTGATCCTGGATGGGGAGCTCCGCCTGGCAGTGTGGCCATATTTTCAACTATTCCAGCTATCCTTATTTTCTCGTCACGTAGGAGAGATACTAGTCTTTTAACGACTGAAAGGGCGATGATCGATGGCGTAGCTACTACGAGGAATCTATGTGTGTGGCGACGGAAAATTCTAGTAGATAAGAGCATTTCGTCGCCCGTGCCTGGCGGTAAGTCTACCACTAGGTAGTCTAGGCTGCCCCAGTCCGTGTTGGAAATTATGTCCTCGACAACCTCCGTCTTCGCGGCCCCCTTTAGGGGGAGGGGGTTGTCTCCCACGAGAAACGCGAGGGACATGACCTTCATTCCTCTGTGAGGCACGGGTTCTAGCCCCCGCCTGCTCCCGGTGAGCCTGACGTTTTTGATCCCGAGTATGGCTGGTATGGAGGGGCCGTGCACGTCTAAGTCGAAGAGCCCCACCTTGTACCCCTTCTTGGCAAGGGCCAGCGCTAAAGCCGCGGATACAACGCTTTTCCCTACACCACCCTTTCCGCTTCCCACGAGTAAAGTCTCGCCGATCTCTGAGAGCCTTTTCTCGGCGAGCACCTCCCAAGGCTCTACCTGGAGACTCATTCCCTCTCACCCTCAACGCTCTTTATCCTAACGCTGAACGGGTTTTCCAGCTCGAAATCTCGGCTACCGCATTTGGGGCATTTTAGGAAGGAGTATACGAGCATGGGGAGGTAGTGTAGTGGCGGGTCACTGGTTCCTTCTTCATCGACTATGCTGTGCCCGCTCGTAGCCTCCTGTATGTAGCGTAGCGCCTCCTTCAGATCCCATCGGTACCCACAGTTCTTACAGACAAAGTGAACTGGCGATTTCAGGATTATGAGCTCGGCGTTCTGCGCGGGGGTTCCCTGGGCGAGTATTCTGAACGCCTCCTCCATGATGTCCGTCTCGAGCTGTGAGAGCTCGTTTACCTCTATCTCTACGCGCGTTATCCTCTTTAGCCCCTTTTCTTCGGCGAACCGTGTGACAGCCTCAACTATTGATTGGGTCACGCTCCATTCGTGCATGGCTGCGATAAAGTATTATGACATGAAACTAATAATGGGTTTCTGGGTTACAAAGCTGTGCAGAAGCTGGAGCTAGACGCTCTTCGGTATAACCGCGAGGCCGCGGAAAAAGTTAGGAGGATTATTTGGAAGCTAGCGGGTAGGCTTGGTGGCCGGACTGTAAAGTTGATGAATTTCTGCGGTACGCATGAGTGGACAACAGTTCATTTCGGCTTACGCAGCCTAATGCCCCCCAACGTTAAACTCGTAGCAGGGCCTGGCTGCCCAGTATGTGTGACCCCCTCCCACTACATCGAAGAATCCATAAGACTTGCAATGGACGGCGTAAAGGTTTACAGTTTTGGGGACGCATTTAAGCTCCCAGCGCTGCGCAGGGTGAAGGGCGCTAGGAACCTCGAAGAGGCTAAAGCACTGGGCGGCTCCGTAGAGGTAGTGTACAGCTTCCTAGACGCCGTCAAGAAGGCCCGCGCCGACGACGGTGAAGGAGTCTTTCTAGGGATAGGGTTTGAAACTACGACGCCTAGCTACTCGATACCTTTACGTTCTAGGCAGATACCTGACAATCTCTTCTTTCTAAGCGTGTTGAGGCTTACGCCTCCAGCGGCGGACTTCGCTATTAAAGCGGCGCTTGACAGGGGTCTTACCCCGGTTCAAGGCATAATAGCCCCGGGCCACGTGTCGACGATTATAGGCGCCAAGCCTTGGAAGGAGCTAGCCGAGAAGTACGGTATTCCCGCGGTTGTATCGGGGTTTGAGCCCTTAGACCTTCTAGTGTCCATCGCGATGCTGTTGAAGATGATAGTTGAGGGTAGAAACACCGTGGAGATAGAGTATAAGAGGCTTGTAACCTGGGAGGGCAACATATATGTTCAGAGAGTCAACTCCGAGGTTTTCCAGGTGGAGGATGCCGCGTGGAGGGGGCTGGGCTTCATACCAGAGAGCGGCCTTGAACTTAAGGGTGAATACAGGAGATACGATGCCGCCAGAGAGTTCGGCATAGAGCCCTTGACTAGGGAGAAGTGGAGGTACGACCTGCCCGCGGCCTGTAAATGCGCTGATATAACTCTCGGCCTCGCGGAGCCCACGGACTGCCCCATGTTTAAGAAGGCCTGTACGCCTGAGAGGCCTATAGGGCCGTGCATGGTGTCCCTTGAGGGGACGTGCGCCGTGTGGGCTCGTTTCGGCGGTGGAGGACTGGCCGAGGAGATAGCCCGTGAGGTGGGTGTCTGACCATGTGTTGGGGTGTACCTGCTCGCGTGATAAAAATAGGGGAGTATACTGCGCTAGTTGATTTTGGCGGCGGAAGCACGAGGGAAGTTGTGCTTGCCGCGAAGGATGTGAAGGAGGGAGACCTTGTAATGGTGCACGCTGGCGCCATTATAGGTAGGATTAGCGAAGAGGAACTGCTGAGCTCGTTAGAGCTGTACAAGGAGATGGCTGTTTCTCTCGCAGATGGGGAGGAGCGGAGGGAGATTGAGGAGTACATTGAGAGGTATAAGCAGTTGCTGGGGGTGAAGAGTGGTGGTGAAAGCTAGGTTTTTAACTTTGGCTCACGGGGCCGGCGGCGTTGAGACGGGAGAGATCCTGGAAGAACTTGTTCTCTCAAAGTTTCCTCCTGAGCTTAAGAAGGCCCTAGAGGGTTACGGAACAGACGTACTTGATGATGGTGCGACGCTAAAGATAGGGGGCCTCCACGTAGTCCTCTCCATAGACGCGTACACTGTGAACCCGCCGTTTTTCCCTGGTGGAAACATCGGCGTACTGGCTGCCTCTGGCTCGATAAACGACGTTTTAATGATGGGTGGGCGGCCGGTGGCTATGATGGACTCCATAGTTGCCCAAGAAGGTTTTCCAGTCGACAAGTTGGACGTGATAATGGAGTCTTTCGCCAAGGTCCTTAGGGAAAACGGTGTCGCCCTCATCGGAGGAGACCTCAAGGTTTTACCGAAAGACGACCTTAGCGGCGTGGTCATAACAACTGTGGGGGTAGGCCTTGCGCGAAAAGTTATAGTTGATAGAGACCTCAGGCCGGGAGACAAGATAGTTGTGAGCGGCCCTCTCGGCGAGCATGGGGCCACGATACTTGCGCTCCAGTACGGCGTAGACTTGGGGGAAACCCAGCTTAGAAGTGATGTCCGCCCGCTCACCGACTTGATGCTTCCCCTGCTTGAGAAGTACGGCGATCACATACATGCGGCTAGAGACCCTACGCGGGGAGGTCTAGCCATGACTTTGAACGACTGGGCCCGGGAGAGCGGAACCGTCATAGTGGTGGAGGAAGACAGGATTCCCCTGAGAGAACCTGTGGTCTCTTATGCCGAGATGCTGGGTATAGAGCCTTTAGCCCTTGCCTCTGAGGGCGTGGCCGTACTGGGCGTCGCGGCTGACGTGGCGGAAGAAATAGTTGGCGAGATGCGTAGGCTCGGCTACAGCGAGGCTTCTGTGATAGGGGAGGCTAGGAGGAGCGAGAAGTATAGCGGATACGTGCTCTATAAGAGCAGTGTCGGCGGAGTAAGGATACTTGAGCCTCCTCGCGGAGAACTTGTGCCTAGGATATGTTAAAAAATTAGGCCTTTTCGATTTTATCTGCTAGAACCTCTACGATGTTTTTAACCGCCACGTCTAGGCCGTATACCCTCGCGTTCATCCTTATCGTGTGTATGCATCCTACGCAGGCCGTGGCCACGACGTCGGCTCCTGACTCCTTTATCTCGTCTATCTTTGCCTTGCCGGCTATGTGCATGTCGTGCTCCAGGTTTTTGAGGAACTCCATCTCCTCCTTTGAAATCTTCATGTTCATGCCTGTGAGCTTGCCTAGGAAGTTTAGTGTGGGAAGCACCACGCAGGCTATGGCGTTTCCTCCTCCACAGCACTTGTTGAAGAGGCCATGGCTTGCAAGTTTCCTAAAGTTGCTGGAAGCCATTGAGAGAACCTCCGCTGGCTCCTCGATGAGCCCGGCGAAGCGCCCCATCTTGCAGGGGCTGTGCCACGTGACCTTCTCGTCCCCCTTCTTGAACTTTATTTCTCCGCGCTTTGCGGCTTCAAGCACTAGCTCGACAAAGTGTATCACCTTGAAGGGAGGCTTTTCTCCAACGATTTTTGGCAGGTCGAACCTGAAGGACGTGTAGGGGTAGCCTCCGTCGCTTAGAACCACGTATTCCGGGCCTATCTCCTTTATGTAGTTGTAGATCCTCTTTATGGTCTCGGCTGCCGCTTCGCCGTCTCCCGCGAGCGCGCCCACCGGCGCCCTTATGGAGAGCGGGTCGCTGGGCATTGTCCAGTCTACTCCCATTGTTGAGAGTATCTTTACGGCGGAGACTATCGCTTCGGGCGAGATCATCGCCTCGGCGAGCGATGTTATGTAGAGGTACTTTGCGCCTTTCTTGTCGAGGGGTAGCTCTCCCCCAGCCGCCTCCTTAGCTTTTTCCAGTACCTCGCTCCACAGCTTCTTGAACCCCTCAACCTGGTTGTAGGCGGTGCTCACTTCGAGGTCTATCATAGCCTTGAGCGCCGTGGGTACGCGTCCGGTCTTTGTAAGGAATCCTCTGACGAGCTTTATCATCTCTCCGCTATGTATGCCGAAGGGGCATGTGACGTAGCAGAGGCCACAGTTTGTGCAGCGGTAAGCCATCTCGGCCCACTTGTTGAGTTCCTCGGCGCTTCTCGGGACGCCGGCGTGGAAAAGCCAGGGGAAGATCTTCGGCAGTATTGACAGCTGGCTTCTAGTGAGCTTTCTCAGATTCTCCGCCTTGTTTACTGGTCCATACTCCTCTCCAACAGCGTAGTAGGGGCACGCTGTCTCGCAGGCAGCGCATGAAACACAGTTTTCTATGAAGTGCACCATTACCGGGTCCATGTGGCTAGCTATGCTCTCGGCGGCCGCCTTAACCCTTCCCGGATCATATGAGACCCAGTCTACCTCTACCATTTTTAGACACCCCTCGTGTATTTCAGGTCATACCACTCGTGGAGCTTGCCAAACCAGAAGCTGAAGACGAAGTGCCAGAACTTCGTGAATGGTAGCAGTGCCACGAGGGCCTCAGCCAGTATTATGTGGATGCCAAGCATGAGCCTGTAAGTTACGATGTCGCCGCTGGGAAGGTGGTGTGCCGCGAGAAAGCCGAAGACAAGTATTAGCAGCAACAGTGTGAGGTCGAAGAAGTCGCCGAGCCTTACATGGTGAAGGCCCTGGGCCCTCCTGACAATCTTGTCTCCAAGCTTGTAGGATACGCCGAGGATCGCCAGTATCGCTAGGACGTCGCCGTTCAATATGATCGTCAAGGGGCCCCATATCGTGTTTACAAAGCCCCACTGCATCTCAGAAACAGGCTTTATCGGCGAGACCGCAGAGAGCGCCCCAGTGGTCGCCGAGAGGGGTATGGCGAAGGGTTCTAGGAGGGCGTAGGGCGGGAACCAGTATGCAAAGAATGCTATGTGCTGGCTAAGCAGAAAGATGAGGGGTATAACGCCGAGGATGTGGAGCATTACGAGGCCTGTTATAAAGTCGTGGGGCTTCCTCTTGATGCTCTGGATTATGGGGTCTAAAAAAGTCATTACAAGCTCCTTGGCCAGGTGGCCGGCCCCCCTCTTGCGGCGTTCCGGCCTCGGCGCTCTCTTCCAGAAGAGCAGGTACTTGAGAAGCCTGTACGTCGCTCCGAAGGCGAAGATGCCTACCACGTAGGGGGGAGCGACATAGATTGCGAAGTCTAGGAGATCCATGCCGCTCTACCTCGTTATCATCTTCTTTATTGTCTTGATGCTTCCAACCTGGAGGTGCACGGCGCACGCTATGCAGGGGTCGAAGCTCCTGATCGCCCTGACGAAGTCGAGGCCCTGCCACTGCTCCGGCGGCACCTCCTCTGTGACAACTGTGTTGTAGACGCTCTGCTCGAAGGGCGACATGCCCCACTTGTCCTTGGGGGACACGTTGCCCGTGGTAGGCGCATGTATCTGGTAGTTCACTATGCGGCCGCCCTCCTGTACTATCCAGTGCCTAACGGTGCCCCTCGGCGCCTCTGTGAAGCCGACGCCGAAGGTTCTCCTGCTGGGCGGGCTCCAAGGCCTTGACGTCTTTATGTGGCCGTTCCTCACCATTTCTACGGCTTTAAGAACGTTCTTCCACGCGATGGCAGCGTCTATTACGAGGTTGAAGGCCCTGGCCAGGTCCCTCTGGAGCGTCGTGGAGTACGGGGGAGCCTTCCATTCGAGCTCCATCTCCTCCACAACGGCCGGAGGCAGGTCGTCTGCGCCACCGCTCCTAGGCAGCGTGACCTTTAACACCCCGTTGCCGCTGCCGTAATCGTTGGGCTGGTACGCCGTAACGACGAGCCTCGCTATCGGCCCCACCTCGAACGGCGTGACCGTGCCGTCCTTCCACACGAAGCGTACATGCGCCGCCCAGGTGTACTTGCCATTCCAGTCTATAGCGCCGGGCTTAGGTATCGTTGTCTTGTTCCAGGGGTGGAAGTGCACGTCCTGCTTGCCCCAGAGCAGCTTGTTGCCCTCCGGGTCGGTCTCGGTGAACACTGAGTCCCAGTTCTTGTAGAACGCCCTGTCTACGTGCTCCATTATGCTCAGGTTTATCTCCTTGTAGCTCTTCGTCACAAGTTCGCCGTTCACGAAGGCGCCCGGCTTAATGTCCCTCTTTATGGCCGCCTCGTCTATGTTCTTGTAGAACTCCTCGGGTGACCCGTTAAGCGCCGAGTACGCCTCGGGGTCGTCGAACACTCCGCCGCTCACCATGTTGTGCCTATCATACGTCTTGCCCTGATCCTTGTAGCCCTCGTGCTCCTCGTAGAACCATACGAGATCCTGCCACACTGTGTAGACAAACTTCACCCAGGCGGTAAGCTTGGTGAGCCTGTACGTATAGCCTATGAGGAGATACTCGGCGTTCGTGAGGTCCGTGGATATGCCGCCCGGGATTATCGTGGATGGGTGGCTGTGCCTGCCATATATCATCACGCCGCCCTCCCTGGCGATCCTCTGATACTTGACGGCGAGCTGCCATATCTTCCCTGAGATGGGGTTGAGACCCCTCATAATGTCAGCTATCTTGGCGAAGCCGTGGATATCCCTGTGAGGAGCATCTATCTTCTGTGCGTCGGCCCATACCCGGGGAGTCAGCTTCTTCACCATTAGCTCGCTGTAGTCGGGGCCGCCCAGCATGTTGAGGATTATAGAGTGGTCATATAGCGGATCCGTCATGGCGAATGCCAGGTTCCGGAGCACCACGCCGAAGGGCTCGGGAGCCACCCCGTAGACCATGTCGTTGGCGTGCATGGACGCGTTGGCGTGGCTCGCGCCGCAGACACCGCATATCCTCGACGTAATGTGTATCGCGTCCTCGGGGGGTCTGCCCCTGAGGAATACCTCGAAGCCCCTGAACATTGTCGCGAAGACCCAGACATCCTTGGGCTTCTTAGTGGTTTCATCGACGAGAGCCCTGAGGGCTAGGTGCCCCTCTATCCTCGTTATAGGGTCTATAAACACCTCCCTAACCATGCCTACTCACCCTCCTCCGAAAGCATCTTATCCATAGCCTCCTTCACGTGCTCGGAGACCTTCGCCTTCTTACCCTCGACGCTCTTAGAGATCCCATAGGCGACGCCGGCGCCCACGAGGAGAGCCCCTATAGCCGCCGCCCCCTCCAGGCCCGTGGGAACCCTGGGCGCGTTAAGCGGCTTGTAGAACGGCTCATAGGAATCCGTGAAGCCGGGCATTGTGCAGCCTATACATACACCGCCTGTGCGCGTGGGTCCTCCAATCCCGTTTACCCAGCCAACCTTGTTCCACGGACAGTTCGAAATGGGACCCTTGCACCCGACGGCGTAGAGGCATGCCGCGGTGTTCTCGCCGGGGTACTGCCTGAAGTCTCCCGCAGCATAGCTGCCAGCCCTTGGGCACTGCTCATGAACTGTACGCCCGAAAATCCACTTTGGCCTCCAGTAGGCGTCGAGCTCCGGGAGAGGCAAAAGCCCCTTCGCCCAGAGCACCAGGTTCGCTAGAACTCTTAGCTGGCCGTTACCATTTGCGGGGCATCCCGGCACCGCCACCGCCGGCCTGCAGTTGGGGTCGCCGGGCTTCGAGGGGACACATTCTCCATCGACAAAGCGTCTGAAAGGCTCAGCTTCGGGTAGCCTATGTACGAGGCCCTTTATACCCCTTATCGGGTCATCGAAGAAGCCTACAGCCCCTGTGGGGCTTGGAGACCAGCTTGACTTTGGCAAGCCGGGCACGGGCTCCAAGACCTTGTTGGCCACGAGGCCGCCGTAGGAGGCACAGTTGCCCACGGCAACGACAGCTACTGCTCTTTTGAGCAGGCGGCGCATCCACTCGGTACACGATATGGGCTTGCCGTTCTCGTCACCCACGAAACAGTAGTAGTCGCTGCCGGGCGGCCCCCCAGCCTTCTCGTCCTGGGGGAAGGAGCCTTCAAGGACGAGGACGTAAGGGTCATACTTGCCTTCCACGGCGCCCCTCGCTATGTCGAGGGCCGCCTCTCCCCATTCAGGCATTACCGTCTCGTGGAACACGAGCTTTACGTTGCCGGGCCCCACAACGTGGCTGTTTCCGGCGAGAACGTCTATGAGGTCCGGCTCGGTGGCCTGGATAAGTGCCGTCGTGTTTCCGGCGCAGTCCTGTGCTTCGAACCAGACGATGTTTATTGTCCCACTGGCGGCGGCCGCCGCAGCGTCCCGTATAAGCTCGTCCCAGTTGAGGGATGCGAGAAGCGCTGTGGTGCCGGCCAGTTTTAGAAAGTCTCTTCTACTTAGCTTAACGCTGGTTGAGGCCATTTTCTGGCGCCTCCAAATAATTAATGAACATATTTAATATGTGTTATGTATACAATTATTAATCTCTAGAGGCTGGTAATACTTTTAATAAAAAAGAATAATATGGTCCAATAATTACATAGAGCAACCTTAATTTTTAGCGTCCAACCACCTTTCTTTGTGAGCATTAAAGAATTCATTCGATTTTCAAAAGAACTGGCTGCTATATATGAAGAGCTAAAATCCTCTCTTATAGGGCCGTTGCCCAGCGTCTCAGACCAGCTGGCAGAACTGCTCTATAAAATGCCTCCCGCCAAGGAAGAAGACATCAATAAACTTTCAAGCGAGCTTGAAAAAGCAGGCCACGGCGACCTCGTAAAAAAGCTCCTGGACAAGCCGCCAAGAGTACTCGTAGGGGTGCTCTACTCCTATGGTACATGCGGCGAAGCCGCCTATAACGCATATAAGAGCCTCCTAAGCAATCCGCCCAGCGGAAACGTCGTTATAGAGGATTTTTCAACTGACGCGCTTACCGTGGCAGACACTATAAGGGACAGCGGGGCGGACAAGGTAGTTATCTTAACGATAAAGAGGCGGGGCCGTGAACCCGGGGTTTACGTGAGACACGTGACTCTTAAACAGCCTTCAGCTATAGAGGCCGTAGAGGAGATTAGGCCTAGCCTTGAGGGACTACTAGACGTAGATGCCCTGCTTAGGGGACTTAACGTATTCCTAGGAGAAGGGGACATTGAGGTACACGAGTGTGAGCCGGAAAGTGAGAGCTGCGAGGAATGCACTAAGCTGCTAATAGATTCCCTTATGGAGACACTGGGTATGCGGGATGGCGTGTGACCGCGTACTAGTGGTTGGTGTCGGGAACAGAATGTACGGCGACGACGCCTTCGGCCCCGCTATGATAGACGCGCTTAGACGGTGCGGGTTTCCCTGCGACACTGCTGACAGCGATGGCGGGCTTTTCTTCCTAGCTTCACTCCTCGAGGATAAAGAACTCGTAGTCTTCATTGATATTCTAGATGAAGAGTACGGTTCACCGGGCGACGTTGTAACGTTGACCCTTAATCCTTCCAGGCTTAGCGGCGAAGACTACGCGCGCCTCTTCTCAATGGAGACCTCGCCTCACACGGTTACGCCGGCGCATATAGTGGCCGTAGCGTACTCGGGGGGCATTTTCCGCGGAAAAGCGGTGGTTGTCGGCGTGGTGAGCACTGCTACGGGTTTTGCGCAGCCGCTCTCCGACACCGTGAAGAAAAGAGTTGTTGATGTGTGCGAGAAAGTTTCCGAGATACTTAAGGTAAGGTTTGACTGCTCCTGCGTAGGAAAAATACTTGGTGTAACTTAGAGGCGTGGAGGCTAAGCGTTCAGGCTCCGGCCTATGTTTTCCTTTAGTTTCTCGTAGAGAAACTTGTAGTAGAGTATCAGGATTCCCGTGAGGATGACCGCCACGGCTACTGTGAGAAAGCGTGGAAGATCCCCCAGCCCCACCTCTAGAGTCGAGATGAGGGACATAAGTAGAGCCGAGATAAGAGATGCCCTAAATATGCCGTTGATGGCGTACCCGCGCTCTCTCGGCGAGAGGGAGGGGGCCATTATGAGGTACGAGAAGGCTGGCAGGGTGATTATGTAGGGGTATTTCTCCATTAAGGTGTAGCGGAACTTGTACATCAAAAGCAGTGTCCCCACTACGACACCGTTAGACACGACAAGCGATAAAACGGTGGGGTCGCTGCTAAGGGCGACCAGCAGTGAATACCCGTAGACTATGATGGCTGCGGCCGCGATCATCAAGTCGAGGAGCCCGGCGGGTACTCTCTCCACCCGTGTCTCTGATGGAGAGAGTCCCTGGACGAGCTCCACGAGTAGCCGGCCAGCCTCGGTTAGCTCGTAGCGCCCGTCAACCCTCTTTCGGACGACGCTTTTCATCATGCCGAGGTGAAAGGCGAGTTCGCCGCTGGACCGGAACCCGCATAGCCTGGCTATCTCGGAGAAGCTTCTCGGCGACTCATAGAGGAGGAAGGCTATTTTCAGGCGCTTAGCATTTGCCAGCGCCTTCAGAGTGTTCGCCTTGCTCTCCAGGCCGGCCTCCAACGTTCACCCCTCTCTCTACTGGGCACGGTAAATATAAACCCCGGCTGCGCCAGCATAATTGAGTATTCAGGTGGCATGAAAGATGAGCGTCGACAAGGAGGAGGTGAAAAAGAAGGTTATAGAGGCGCTAAAGAAGACCTACGACCCCGAGATACCTGTCAACGTCTACGACCTAGGACTAATCTATGATATACGGGTAAAAGACGACAAGACCGTTGAGATAGACATGACCATGACCGCCGTCGGCTGCCCCGTGGCAAGCATGGTTGTAATGATGACCGAAGCGATGGTGCAGGAAGAACTGGGCGACGAGTACAAGGTTAAGGTAAACCTCGTGTGGGATCCCCCATGGACCCCCGACAGGGTAACCCCTGAGGGGCGTAAACAGTTGAAGGAAATATTCGGCTACGACATTGTGGAGGAGTGGAAGAAGAGGTACCAGCAGCAATGATCGCCGCAGTAACCGGCGGCAAAGGCGGCACCGGGAAGAGCTTCGTAGCAACAAACCTTGCAGTACTCCTTGCACGTAGCCACAGCCTGGTGCTAGCCGACCTCGACGTTGAGGCGCCAAACGACCACATACTGCTCAGCGCAGAGCTTGAAGGAGAGGAGGCTGTCAAAATAATGTTCCCCTTCATACGCTACGAGAAATGTATACGATGCAGAGCATGCGTCAACGTCTGCGACACCGGCGCCATGCTGGCATCCAAGGAGGGGCTGCCCTACGTTATACCCAGGCTCTGCAGCGGCTGCAAGTCCTGCCTCTTCGCGTGCCCAACGGAGGCCATAGTCGCCGGCGAGAGAGTTATAGGCCGCACCTACGTTACCCCCGTCTCAGTGAACGGCTCCAGCTTCACGCTGGTCACAGGCGTCCTGAAGGAGGGAGAGGAACACACACCCCCTGTGGTGCTCGCAGCCCGCAGAAGAGCCTTGTCGCTTGACGCCGAGCTTCACCTGGTAGACACCGCGGCCGGCACGAGCAACACCGTGTCCACGGCGATGTACGGCGCGAAGGCCGCTGTCGCCGTGACGGAGCCCACACCCCTCGGCCTCCACGACCTCAAGCTCATACTCCACGTCCTGAAAGAGTTGGAGGTTCCGAGGAGGTACGTGGTGATAAACCGGGCCGGTATAGGGCCGGCAGAGAAACACTACAGGGTGGCCGAGGAAATGGGCGCGAAAGTCGTGGTTGAGATACCGTATTCGCGGGAAGTTGTGGAGAGCTATGTGAAGGGCATCCCCATCGTCGCGTCGAACCCTGCCTCCGAGGCATCGGAGGCGCTTAGAACCGTGGCGGAGGCCCTGGAGGAGGCGATGTAACATGCTCGAGGTCGCTGTTGCCAGTGGTAAGGGAGGTGTGGGTAAGAGCACTGTTTCCTCGACACTCGCCATAATGCTTTCCAAGACGCGGCATGTGATAGCGGTGGACGCGGACGCCGACGCGCCGAACCTGCACCTCATCTTCGGCGTCGAGGACTGGGAGAAAGAGGAGCCCTTCGGGGAAGTATACGTGGCCCAGATACACGACGAAAAATGTATACGCTGCGGCCGCTGCCGCGATGAGTGCCCCTACGGCGCCATAGACGTAATCGATGGAAAGTACGTGGTAAGCCCCGTGCTATGCGAGGGCTGCCTCACGTGCACGCTTGTGTGCCCGGTGAAGGGGGCGATTACGAGGTACAAGCGCACCGCAGGCTATATTCGCGAAGCCACGACCAGGTACGGGTTCCCCCTGATATCGGCTAGGATGGAGCCCGGCAGGCCTAACACGGGCAAAATCGTGAGTGAGGAGAAGGAGCGGGCACGCAGCCGCGCAGACGCGGACACCGTGATAGTTATAGACTCTGCGGCGGGGATAGGGTGCCAGGTTGTATCCAGCCTCGCAGGCTCCCACCTAGCCGTCCTAGTGGCAGAGCCCACCCCGGCCAGTCTAAGCGACCTTAGGCGCGTCTACATGCTCACGAGGCACTTCATGCAGCCGGCGGTTCTAGTGATAAACAAGTATGACATGAACCCCGAGTTCCTACCTAAAATAGAGGAGTTCGCCGAGGAAAACGGCATCGAAATAGTCGGGCGCATCCCCTACGACGATAATCTGCCGTTAAGCATGGCTGCGATGAAGCCCATGATTGAGGCTTACCCTGAGAGCCCAGCTTCTCAAGCGCTACTCCGAGTAGCCGAGAACGTTGAGAAGATAGTCTCAGACTGGCGCTCCTGGTTCATAAAGCATAGGCCCAAGAAGCCGCTTCCCTACAGGCCGGAAATAATCAAGCCGGAAGGCTTCGACTAAAACCCGGCGGCCCGGGGCACCAGACCAGAAAAACACATTTTTGGGCATTAAAACGCCCCGAAACACCAGAGAGACCACCGGCTTACAACCTGTTTTTGAGGAAAACTTTTGGTGGTGCCGGGGCCGGGCTTCGAACCCGGGATGACCGGATTATGAGTTTCGCCTCCCCTCTTCCAGGCTATCGGGGCCCGGCGCCCTCGGCCAGGCTAGGCGACCCCGGCTCTCCTGATAGATGATTTAGGATGGGTTTTTGTGGTTTTCGGTTGCCGGCTCAATACTGAGACGCGTTCTTAACTATTTCCTCAAGCGCCTCCCTGATGGGCAGGCCGTGGAGCGGGAAGTACTTTATCTTTACCTCTTCGAGGGCGGCCGTGGCGTTTGGGCCGAAGGCCCCGGCAACGACCATTGACACGCCGTTGTCTATGAGTGCCTGCACAGCCTTTATAGCCGCCCCGCCGCTCGCCTTTGCGCCGGGATTTTCAATCGTCTCCACGCCCTTTATCTCGTTGTTTTCGATCTCCACTAGGACGAAATAGGGTGCCCTGCCGAAACGGTGGCTTATCACGGAGTCGAGCCCCTTATCCTCTTCCACAGCGAAAGCCACTTTCATAGCTTCACACCATGCATGCTAGCGCAGCCTTGGATTTATATCGATACCCCTCCGCGACGCCTACCAAAGCCCCACCAGCAGCACCTCCAGGGCTATGGTTGCCACCAGCGCCGCCAAAAACAGCTTTACCGCGTACCTGTGAAACTCTCCAACAGAGACCCCTGAAAGCCTCACTCCTATAAAGTTCGCCAGCGAGCCCACTACGGTGCCTATTCCACCCAGGTTTACCCCTATAGCCAGGGGAAGCCACTCCCGGGAACTCCTGGCAAGCACTATCGTCGCCGGCACGTTGCTTATGACCTGGCTGAGCCCGGCCCCGGCGAGAATCAACAGTAGAGGCGAGGAAATCGGGGGTATAGCCACCATACATGCCACTTCGTTAAACACTATGAACATCAAGGCTAGCGTCGCTATAAGCGCGTAGTCCACGCCGGCGAGAACGTCGCTCCCCAAGAGACGCTTCGAAACCAGCGCTGCCGCCAGTGAGACCGCGAGAGCCACAAGCCACAGCCCCTCTTCCACGAGGACTATGTCCGCGAGGAGCACCGCAACACCCGTGGCCGCCATCTTTTTGTTGACCAGCACCCGCGGTGGAGCACCGAGTTGCGCCTCCACGCTGGGCGTTGTAACAGCTATGTAGACGGCCAATATGGCCATCCATAGCGCCACAAAGGGGGCCATACCAGCCATGAACGCTAGAAACGTGGGCCTCCACCTCATCCATATGTAAATGTTCTGCGGGTTACCTATCGGCGTCAGCGACGAGCCTATGTTAGCCGCCATTGACACGGCCACTACGGCCTTGGACCTGTCAATGCCGGCCGCCCTTGCCAGCGCGACGGCCATGGGTACGACGAAAAACATTGATGCGTCATTCATTATAACCGCGGCCAGCGTAGCCGCGGCGAGCACGAGCAGCACGAGCGACAGCCTCGGCGAATTACCCGAGTAAGAAAATAGGCGGTTAATCATTTCGGCAAAAACGCCGGAATCCTCGAGAATCCTGGAAGCCACGAGGAAACAGAATATCGCAGCCAGCGTAGGCACACTCGCATACGCTATGATGCGTGTAAGCATTGTGTGGTCGAGTAGGGCGAGGACGGCTAGCGCTACAAGCAGCAGTGAGAGTAGAGGCTCCCCTCTAATACGCCTAGTAATTACGGTCCACGCGGCAGTCATGTGACACGCCGTCTAAGCTCCTCCGTTAAGGGATAGTCGGGCACAACCTCCCAGGTAAAGTCGCGTATCTTCACGTGCGCCACTATAAGCGCGCGCCACGCGAGCGGCACCGCCCACGACTCTTCAGGCTCCCTATACTCCGCGGCGTCTATAACTCGCAGCTCAGCCACAACGCTTTCCATAGCCTTCGTGATGGCGCCCGGCTCCGGCGCCTCCCCGTAGATGTGGATGGGGAGACCCTTGGGAAGCGGCGACATGGCCTTAGGGTTAAAATGCACCCTGTCCACGGCGAAGCCGTTGTAGAGTAGGGGCACGTCTATCCTCAGCAGACCCTCAGGCGTGCGATGAACGAGCGGGGGGCCTGCAACTATGAAGCGGAGCGCCGCTCTAGCGGCCTCTATAGCTCTCTGCGACCGTGAAACTATGTCCGAACTCATACGTCTTCACCGCTACTGCACGTGCTCTTCAGGTGGAGCTGGCGGAAAAAACCCCTTGACACACAGATTTCAAAGTTGGCCGTCCTGTAAAGCCTTACCAGCCGCCCCTTCTCCTCGTCTATAACGAGCCTTGACTCCAGAAGACCTGCCTTCAAAAGCTTCCTTATATGGGCCAGGAGTAGAGGCTTCGATACGCCAAGCTTTTCCCTCAGCTCGCGGGTGCTAACTTCCCTCTCCGCACAAAGGGCAAGTATTTTCAGCCTTATGGGGTTCGAGAAAGCCTTGAAAAGAGACGCCATTTCTTCCAAGCCCTCACAGCTCACTCCTCCAGCTCCCTCCTCAGCTTTTCTATATCTTCCCTCAGTTTCCTTATCTCATCTAATAGCTCCCGCGACACGTCGTCTCCACAGCTGGTAGTAGATGCCCTCTTGTTGCGAGAAGAGAGCATGTCAATGATTTCAATTATTATCACGAACAAGAATATCAGCCCTAGGAGGAAGGCGACAAACCATACGTTGTCAGGCGGTAATGGTGGGGGAGGGTCTACCAGTTGTAGCCACCCACGAATCGGGACAAGGGTAAACATTTTTTTACCCAAGTTATAATACCATTACCACTATAAGAATCTTCTCATCACCACACAACACTCACGTCCTTAACATATTCCCACTAAAAGCTAACCCTATAATTCAACTAAGACACAAATAATGAATTATGACCCCCACCAGCCTCGACGAAAACATTGTCCGCTACATAATATCTAAACTCCAGTGCACACACCCCTTCTACATCTCGCGCATACTCTTCATAGCTGAAAGCAAAGCCTTAGACACAACCGGAAAAAGGCTCACAAGCCTCACCTACAAGGGGGCAAGCTTCGGCTTCTACATCGAAGAACTGCCCAGCCTCATAGAAGAACTGGAAAAAAGAGGCTGCATCGAGAGACACGAGGAGAAAGGCTGCATAAAGTACACCTGCGAGGAACCCGATATACCACAGGAAATCAAGCGCGTCCTCGACGAAGCCATAGAGTCCACAGCCACCCTCTCCCCCAGAGAGCTTAACAGGTTAACGGTGAACAATCCGCACTACAAGGAACTTGTGGAAAAGGCTTAGCGCCACTCCAGCGTTTTTGAACGCTGCTACCAATAATCGCTTTCACGAGAACCTACGTCCTATCAGCGGAGGCGCCACCACGTCGGTGGCAAGGAGAGCGTTAAATACCATATACATCAGCGCGTTGTTAGAGAAGGGAGGCGCGTACGAGTTCACCGCTGAAAGAAATGATGCCAAGGCGAACGACAACGCTAGGTGCCGCGCCGCCTCCTCCCTTGTACTCCAGAGAAACGATAGAACGGTTATCCCAAGTAAGGCCAGCGACGCCACAGCATTGAGTAGAACCCATAATCTAAGCCTGCCATCGCCCAGGCTAAATGCCAGAGCCGGAAAAAAGGATGAAGCACATAAAGGCCCCGCAATACTTCTTTTATCCTCCACACTCCCCCTTACCAGCAGGTAACCCATATATGCCGCTAGCACTGCGAAACCAACGCTTATTAAATAGGAGGAAGAGGGCGGCGGCGACAGTGAAAGCAGAGCTATGAGAAAGCCTGCTGAAACAATGTTCGCATACCCGACGCTTCTTATACGTTCTCTAGTTACCACGGGTATAGCCAACAGCATAAGCAGGGTGGCAACGGCCAACGGCAAAAACAGTGCCTGACCCTGAAAGGCCTGGGACGCCACTATCATGTTGAGCAAGTAAACGAAGAAGATGTCTGTATAGGTGAAGAACAACGCCCTAGCCATAGCTGCCTTCTCTACCCTTATATTAGCGCCCAACATTATTCGCCCTTACATCCAGAACTGGTGGGAAATCCTTGACATGAGAAACTCTCAGAAAATAGCCTGTCTTCAACGCGTTTTCACTAATATTATTTACATGGTAGTCTCGATATAACAGTTTAGGTGTAACACCTAGCCCCGGGCAAAAACATAGCCGCACGCGGGACGACGCTACACCACGGGGAATAAATTGATATAAACTTCCCCCTGCCCAAAAATATTGGGCGGCCGTGGTCTAGTCCGGTAGGATGGTGGCCCCCCATCGGGGGCTGTGCGCGCCGGCCCTGGAGGAAAGCCACTGATCCCGGGTTCAAATCCCGGCGGCCGCACCACCTCCTATTTAAGCTGCTAAAAGGAGACCCTGCTTGCCACTATCCTCCGCTCCACCTCGTCGACGAATATCTCCACGCCCTTTATCTGCGGTAGCTTCGTCACCACGTCTCTCTCCGAGAACATGCCTATGGGGCGTCCCTCCTCGACAACCACCAGGCTCCCGATGCCGTGCCGGCGCATGAGGGAGATCGCGTCCCCCACGTCCACGTCGGGCTCCACCGTTATGACCGGGTGGCTCGCGATGTACGATAGGGGCGTAGAGTGCACCTTCTCCTCCTCCCCCCTCTCGAGGAGGGACAGCGTGCCGGGCTCCGCATAGTACTTCACAACGTCCTTCACCGTGACGATGCCCTTGAGCGCAGTCCCGGTCACCAGGGGTATCCTCCTGATCCTGTGCCGCGTCATTTCCCGCTGGCCCTCGATGATCGGCGCCTCCGGCGGGAGGGAGATGAGAGGCGTGTTCATGAGCTCCTTAACCTTCACGTAGGTCTTAGTGTCCGCGAAAAGCGCGACTATGTGCCTCTCCGAGACAACGCCCTTAAGCCTCATGTCCCCGTCAACCACTGCGAGCGCGCCCACCCGGCGCTCAAGCATTGTCTCGATGACCTCCGCGAAGTCGTCGTCCAGCCTCACAAAGGGTGGCTTATAGCTTATCTCCTTGGCCTCAACGCTCCTGAGAGCGTCGAAGAGGCCGTTCGTGGACGCGTACTTCTCGTAGAGAGGACCTCCCCCCAGGAAGTTCACGATGTCACGTATGGACACCATGCCTACAAGCCTCTCCGACGAGTCTATGAGCGGGCAGTGGCGCACCCACTTCTCGGCCATGCCCTTTACAACGTCCAGCACAGGCCTCTCCTGCTCCAAGTAGAGGGCGGGCGGATACCTCCCCACACGGATCTCGGATACTTTCATCACTGATACTCCGTTGCGGCTCACTAAAATTAATAGCCTAACTTTATGTCGACAAAAGGCTAAACAGACAGGCGCCGCCACACACTACAGGCTACACAGGAGAAGAAACAAAACAGGAGAAAAGCGGAGGAGCGCCGTGTGAGAGGAGGACATGCGCCTGCGCCCATAGCCCACGGACAGCACCTCGGGCGGTTGGGAGTGGCCGGCTCACGCCTCGAGCCAGAGGCTCTCGGCGCTTACACCGCCACCCCATCAACCCCGTCTTCTACGGGAGCCCTCGTCCCGGCCCCAAGGAGGGGCCAGGAGTGGCCGCCTCGTCTCGGGGTGGGCTTCCCGCTTAGATGCCTTCAGCGGTTATCCCTTGCGGCGTGGCTGCCCGGCTTTGCCCTGTCGAACAACCGGTAGACTAGAGGCCACGGCCCGCCGTTCCTCTCGTACTGAGCGGACCTTCCCCTCAGGCGGCCCACGGTCCCGGCAGGTAGAGTCCGACCTGTCTCACGACGGTCTAAACCCATCTCACGTTCCCTTTTGATGGGCGAGCAGCCCCACTCTTGGCCCCTGCTGCAGGGCCAAGCTAGGAAGAGACGACGTCTGGGTACCAAACCGCGGGGTCGATGTGAACTCTCGCCCGCGACGAGCCGGTTATTCCCGGGGTAACTTTTCTGTCATGCCCGGCCCCCACCGAAGGGGGCACGAGCGTTCGCTAGGCCCCGGTTTCCCGTCTGCGCCCCATGCGTTTAAGGGCGCAGTCAGCCCGGCTTTTGCCCTTGCACTCTACGGCGGAGTTCTGACCCGCCTGAGCCGAGCTTGGGGCACCCCTGATACCTTTGCAGGGGTGTGCCGCCCCAGCCAAACAGCCCACCTGGCGCTGTCCCCCGGGTACCCCCCAGGGTAAGGGGTACGGTCACGGGTGGGCGGTGTTTCATGGGCGCATCCCCGCGGCCCGGAGACCGCGGTTCATCGCTCCCGCCTACGCTACGCACCCGTGACCGTACCCCAACGCCAGGCTGCTGTAAAGCTCCACGGGGTCTTCTCGCCCCACCGGGACTCCCAGGACTGTGCACCTGGTTGCGGGTTCAGCGGGCCCCAGGCTGGGACAGTGGGGACCTCGTTGATCCATTCATGCACGCCGGAACTTACCCGGCAAGGCATTTGGCTACCTTAAGAGAGTCAGAGTTACTCCCGGCCTTCAGCGGCGCTTCGCCCGGTTGGACCCGGGTTTCACGTACCGCCAGTGGCCAGGATTCAGCCCCCGTACACACCCTTTCGGGCTCGCGGGGACCTGTGTTTTTATTAAACAGTCGGGTCCCCCTTGTCACTGCGACCTGCGGCTCCAGGGGTCGGCCCCAAAGCCGCAGGCACCCCTTCTTCCGAAGGTACGGGGCCAATTTGCCGAGTTCCCTAGCCTGGGTTACCCCGACACGCCTTGGGCTTCACACCCAGGGGCACCTGTGTCGGTTCTCGGTACGGTCGTGGGGGCTCCTTCCCAGCTCCCTTTTCACGGGCCCCGGGAGTCGGGGGAACCCGCCTACCGGCGGGCCCATCGCGCCTTCACCCGCTTCTCGCCATGACGGCACTCCACGGGCTTCAACGCTTGGGTGGGGCGACGGCCCCACTCCCCCTATCCCGAGGCGTCAGGAGCTGGGCTTGCGTTGCCGCGAGCGTACCCCCACGGCACGGGAATATTAACCCGTTTCCCTTTCGGCGGCACCCAGTTGGGGGCCGCCTTAGGACCGGCTAACCCTCAGCCGACGACCGTAGCTGAGGAACCCTGGCCCTTTCGGCGGAGGGGATTCTCACCCCTCTTGCGCTCTTACTACCGCCGGGATATTCGATCCGAGCGGATCCACCGGACCTCACGGCCCGGCTTCTAGTCCACCCGGACGCCCCCCTACCGGATCACGGGTCAATGACCCGTGCCCCGGGGTCTCGGCGGCCGGCTTAGTCCCGGCAATCTTCGGGGCCCCCCGCCTCGGCGGGTAAGCTGTTACGCACTTCTTAGCCGATGGCTGCTTCTAAGCCTACAGCCCCGCTGTCTAAGGCGAGGGACGCCCTTCCAGATTGACACTTTAGCCGGCACTTGGGGGCCTTAACCCCGGTCTGGGTTGTTCCCCTCTCGGCCTGGTGGCTTATCCACCAGAACCCGTCTCCGCCCATCTACGGTGCCGGTCGGTTCGTGGTTTGAAAGGGAGGTGAGGCCTTTCGGCCCCCTGCCCCCCAATCAGTGCCCTACCCAACCGGCCACCTCCGGGCGGGCCGGGCTGAGACCCGCTTCGGGGGGAACCAGCTATCACCGAGCTTGATTGGTCTTTTGCCCCTAGGCCGGAGTCATGGGAACGAATTGCACGTCAGAACCCCTGCGGGCTTCCACCCGGCTTTCGCCGGGCTTCGCCCTGCCCCGGCCTAGATCGCTCGGTTTCTGGTCTCACGGCTGTGACTCCGGGCCCTTTCAGACCCCGTCCCTCACCGGCCTCGCGGCCGGCTGCGGACCTGTCGGTTTCCCTGAGCCTCCGGGGCTTCAACCCCTTAGGCTCGCCACAGCCGTGAACTCCCCGGCTCGTGCTTCTAGACGCAAGGCACGACCCCGGTCCCCTCCCCTCGTACTCCCCCGTCGCCGGGGTTTCCTTCGGGGAGGATCTACCCTTTCGAGCCGTGCCACCTGTCGCCGTCCGGTTTCAGGCTCTTTTCACCCCCCTTCCGGGGTACTTTTCAGCTTTCCCTCACGGTACTAAGTTCGCTATCGGTCTCGGGACGTATTTAGCCTTGGAAGTCGGTGCCTCCCAGCTTCCCACGGCAAAACCAAGCCGTGGTACTCAGGGACACCCGCCATCCCCCCTCCGGGTTTCGCCTACGGGGCTGTCACCCTCTATGGCGGAGCCTTCCAGCTCACTTCGGCTACCCGGAGTAGGAGGGGCGCGGGGCCCTGCAACACCACATCCGCCCAGGCTCATCGCCTGAGAGTTCGGTTTGGGCTCCTCCCCTTTCGGTCGCCCCTACTCGGGGAATCCCTGTTGGTTTCTTCTCCTCCCCCTACTAAGATGTTTCCGTTGGGGGGGTTCCCACTCGGTACTCCCCGCGAGGGGTTTCCCGAGCGCCACGGGCTATTCGCCCGCGGCAGGAGGTCCCATTCGGCGATCCCCGGTTCAAAGCCTGCATGCGGCTACCCGAGGCGTATCGCCGCTTGCCACGGCCTTCGTCGGCGCCCGAGCCGAGCCATCCACCGGACGGCTTACGTGCTGTCCGTGGACTATGGACGCAGTCTGCGCTCCTCCTCTCACACGGCGCTCACAGTGGCCCCCAACACCCGCTGGGGGCCCTCACGCCCTTCGTCCGGGAGCCTGAGGCTCCGGGACTGCATCTATCAGCGTAAAGCGAGGTTTGCGCGCCGGGAGAAGACAGCCTGCCCCCAACCGGATCTAAAGGAGGTGATCCGGCCGCAGGTTCCCCTACGGCCACCTTGTTACGACTTCTCCCCCCTTGGGTGTCCCAGGCTCGACCCCCCACCCCCGAAGGGGCAGGGGGCCTCGCCTGGGACACCCTCGGGTGGAGCGACGGGCGGTGTGTGCAAGGAGCAGGGACGTATTCACCGCGCGTTGGTGACACGCGGTTACTAGGGATTCCAGGTTCACGAGGGCGAGTTGCAGCCCTCGATTCCTACTGAGGCGGGGTTTAAGGGATTGCCTCCCCCTTTCGGGGTCGGAACCCGCTGTCCCCGCCATTGCAGCTCGCGTGTAGCCCGGGGGTTTCGGGGCATACTGACCTGCCGTAGCCCCCTCCTTCCTCCGGCTTGTCGCCGGCAGTCCCCCTAGAGTGCTCCAGCCCCCGAAGGGGCTGGGTGGCAACTAGGGGCGGGGGTCTCGCTCGTTCCCAGACTTAACTGGACACCTCACGGCACGAGCCGGCGACGGCCATGCACCTCCTCTCAGCTCGTCTGGCAAGGTCGTCAGCCTGGCCTTCATCCTGCTGTCGCCCCCGGTAAGGTTTCCGGCGTTGACTCCAATTAAACCGCAAGCTTCACCCCTTGTGGTGCTCCCCCGCCAATTCCTTTAAGTTTCAGCCTTGCGGCCGTACTCCCCAGGCGGCGGGCTTAACGGCTTCCCTGCGGCACTGGGCGGACTCGAGGTCCACCCAACACCTAGCCCGCATCGTTTACAGCTGGGACTACGGGGGTATCTAATCCCCTTTGCTCCCCCAGCTTTCGTCCCTCACCGTCGGGCGCGTTCCAGCCGGGCGCCTTCGCCACTGGCGGTCCTCTTGGGATTACAGGATTTCGCCCCTACCCCAAGAGTACCCCCGGCCTCTCCCGCCCCCTAGCCCGGCAGTATCCCTCCGCTCCCACGGTTGAGCCGTGGGCTTTAAGGAGGGACTTACCGGGCCGGCTACGGACGCTTTAGGCCCAATAATCGTCCCGACCACTCGCGGGGCTGGTATTACCGCGGCGGCTGACACCAGTCTTGCCCCCCGCTTATTCGCCCGGCTGTTTAGACCGGGCAAAAGCCACCCTCTTCGGGTGGCACTCGGGGTGACCCCGTCACGGTTTCCCGCATTGCGGAGGTTTCGCCCCTGGTGCGCCCCGTAGGGCCTGGGCCCTTGTCTCAGTGCCCATCTCGGGGCTCCCGCTCTCACGGCCCCTACCCGTTATCGGCTTGGCGGGCCGTTACCCCGCCAACTACCTGATAGGACGCAGCCCCATCCTCGGGCGGTGTGCGGCGGGCATGTCGCCGCACCCGTTTCGGTGCGGGACCATTCCAGGCGCCCGCGCCTATGGGGGATTAGCCCCAGTTTCCCGGGGTTATCCCCCTCCCGAGGGTAGGTTAGCCACGCGTTACTGAGCCGTCCGCCGGGACCGAACATGGCCTCGGCCCCTAGACTTCCATGGGTTAGTCCCACCCCGATAGCAGTCGGGTCCGGCAGGATCAACCGGAGTCTGGCCGCGGGCGGGGGAACGGGTTGGGGTTTACGGGCTGAATAAGCGTGCAGGCTGTCTTCTCCCGGCGCGCAAACCTCTCTTATCTCCGAACCTCCGGGTACGCCCCGGTTTGTTCGGAGACGCACGTTGTCGCCGCGGATGGAGGCCGCCATTTCATTGGGGGGAGTCACTTCTCCCCCCGTGATCCAGGCGAGCCGCCGGTTATCCGCGGCGGCATTTAGTTGTTGTAAGTTTGGTGTATTTAAATTTTTCTTGTTTAATTTTTTGTTAATGAGGGTATATTAGGAACTAATAATATGTTATATGGTGATTTTTGTTTATTTTAGCTTATTTAATTTATTAAAACCAAGAACAAAGGGATCGGCACCTTGAAATCCGTTCGACGCGAGGATACTCGGGATGGGGCTTAAGGAGCGGGTTGCAAGGAGATTTCTGAGGGGGCTTAGGAGGGCTGGTGTGAAGCGGGACGATGTCATAGTAGTCCCCGTTGATGACCGTGTGCAGTCGTACGCTGCTCTCATCCTTTTACGCGAGTTGGAGGAGGGCTATGATACCGTCCTTCGGGCCATGGTTCTAGGAGAGGTCCCGGAGTGTTTTAGTGGGGCGCTGGAGGGGTATGAGGTGCGTCGCTTGGATTTTTCTCCGCGTTCCTACTCCGAGTTTAAGGAAGCCGTGCTTGGCGTCTCGGGGGAGGGGGAGTTTGTTGTTCTCCCGTTTGTTGCAGAGGACCTGGCTGTGGCCTTGTTGAGCGAGGTTGCAGTGTCTGTGTGGCGGCAGTTTAGGCTTGACGTGGCTCGCCGGGTTTCGTATCCGTTGGGTGGGACGCTGCTGGGGGAGGTTGAGGCGTTGTATGGTGGCTGTGGTGGAGCTGGGTTTTATGGCGGGGAGAGTGCTGTGGAGCTGTTGGAGGGCCTTAGGGGGAGGGTTGTGGCGACCGCGTTGTCTAAGGTTTACTTGAGGCTTGCCGGGGGCTTGAGGGGGGTTGGATGAAGAGGATCGTGTTTGTGATTGACGGGTGTGGCGGGGAGGAGGTTCTTGGTGCTGTGGAGCGGCTGTTTGGTGAGCGGAGTTTGTACCTTGAGGGGCTGGGGGAGTGGGTGGATGCGGTTGTTGAGGGTTGGGGG
>JALVKT010000025.1 GCA_027027675.1 Thermofilaceae archaeon
GAGCGCGACTACCTGCCCGACGCCCTACGCCTGCCGAAGGAGGAGATATGGAGGAGGCAGATAGAGGCCTACAACAAGAAGTTCCACGCCAACGTCACGCTAGAGCAGCTTCAGAGGGAGAAGGTGATAAGCCTGCCCTGGAAGCCTAAGAGCCTCACAGGCCTCAAGACCCCCTCGGGCCGCATAGAGATCTACTCCACGCCACTGAAGAAGTACGGCTACAACCCGCTCCCCGAGTGGAGGGACTACTTCACCTACACCGGCGGCCTGGCCGGCAACGAGTTCATCGTTGTAACATCTGTGGCGCCGATGAACAGGCACAGCAAGACCGTGAACAACCCCTGGCTCCGCCAGCTACTCAAGCTCTACCACATGGACAAGGTGTGGCTCCACCCGTCGGCCGCGGCGAGGCTGGGCGTCAAGGAGGGAGACCAGGTCTACATACGCTTCGTCCGCAGCTTCGCGGACGGCAACGCCTTCACCGCCAAGTCGGGCTTCCTACTCAAGGCCAGGGTCCACGTGACGGAGGGCGTGAGGCCGGACTGCATATTCATACCCCACGGCACCGGCCAGCTCAGCAAGTACATGTCAAGCTACGGCTTCGGCCCCCTCGGGGGCGACGGCGTCTTCAAGCCCGTACTGGTGGACTACTCGAACCCGTCCGCGGCGTCCGCGGACATGGACGTGATTGTTAGGGTTGAGAAGGCGAGGTGATAGGGTATGACGAGGTATGGAATGGTTATAAACCTTGAGACATGTATAGGGTGCGGCGCCTGCGTCGTAGCCTGCACCGAGGAGAACAGCCTCCACCTAGGCGTCGACGTCCCACTGGGCGCCAGGACGCACATAGAGACCATAGAGGTGGGCAAGTTCCCCAGCGTGAACTGGTACTTCTACCACTCCATCTGCAGGCACTGCGAGGACGCGCCCTGCGTCGCCGTGTGCCCAACGGGAGCCAGCTACAAGACGCCGGAAGGCGTGGTGCTTGTCGACTACAAGAAGTGCATAGGCTGCAAGTACTGCATGGTAGCCTGCCCCTACGACGCCCGCTACATAAACGAGGCGCTCGCAACGCCCGACAAGTGCACCTTCTGCATACACCGCGTCAAAGAGGGCCTCGAGCCGGCCTGCGTCGCCGCGTGCCCCACGCACTCGAGGATATTCGGAGACCTCGACGACCCCAACAGCGAGGTCTCAAAGCTCGTAGCCAAGGGCGCGGTGCCCGCGGGCGCGAGCCACGGGACCAAGCCGAAGGTCTTCATAATCCCGCGCAGATAAGGGGTGAGAGGGTATGGAGGGCATATTACTGGTTAAGCAGCCCTGGTGGGGCAGCCTCATAGCTCTCTACCTCTTCCTCGGCGGCCTGGGAGCCTCCGAGATGATACTCTCCTTCTACTACTGGCTAAGGCACGGGGAAAAGCCTGAGGTAAGGCTCAACTCGGTGGCCTCCGTAATAATAGTCTTCCTGGGCGTACTAATGCTGATACTCGACCTCGGCCACCCGGAGCGGGCGTTCCTAGTCTACCTCTCGCCGCACCTTAACAGCTGGATAGTCATAGGCACCTTCCTACTCACAGGCTTCCTAGTCTTCGGCGCGGCCTTCGCAGCCCCCATGCTGCTGCCACGCCTCTTCTCCTGGCTCAAGCCCTTCATGAAGTGGACGGGCGGCATAGCGGCGGCGCTCGGCGCAGGCGTGGCCGTGTACACGGGGATACTGATAGGCGTAGTCGAGTCCGTGCCCTTCTGGCACACGCCCCTGCTACCAGTGCTCTTCCTGGTCTCCGCGTTCAGCACGGGCCTAAGCATCTACGGCCTCTTCACGCTGCCAAGGGTGCTCCGCACGGACGGCGAGGAGAGGGAGAGGCTCAGCCACATCTGCCACAACCTGGCCTTCACGGACGGCCTCGTAATGGCGTTCGAGGTCTTCATACTG
>JALVKT010000026.1 GCA_027027675.1 Thermofilaceae archaeon
TGTCCATCCAGCGCCTATACTCTTCCCGGTCGAGCGGTTTTTTCAAGCCGCGCCCCTACCCTAGATGGGCGTGGGGGCGTGAAAAGCGTTTCCGCTACCAGGGGAGCTCTATGGAGTCGAGGTCCTCCGAGAGGATTGGCCTGGCGAGCTCTGCCACGTAGTCGGGGAGGAGGGCCATGTAGCGCCTATACCTGTAGTCGCCCAGGACTATCACCGCCTTGTCCCTGGGGCTCCTGAGCGCCCTGCCGAGCGCCTGGGAGGCGCGCCGCAGAGCAGGTATAACGTAGGCGTAGAGGCGCCCCTTCTCCTCCCCGTAGAGCCTCTCATAGTAGCCTATGTAGAGCCTCGTCTTAACGGTCGGCCTGTCAAAGGGTATCCCGGCGAGGAAGACGGCCATGAGCTGCTCCCCCGGGAAGTCGGCGCCCTCCGCGAACCTCCCCCCCATGGGGGCGACGAGGAGCCCGCGCCCCTCCCCAGCAGCCCCCTTGAAGCCCTCGAGGACGCGCCTCGCCTCGACGCCGCTCATGCCGCGCCTCTCCTCGAATACCCTGTAGCCGAGCCTCCTAGCCGCCCTGCCGAGGCCGGCCTCCATGAGCCTCGCCTGCACCCTGTAGCTCGCCGTGAAGACGGCGGTGTTCCTCCCAACCCTTGAGAGGAGCCTCGCCACGGCCTCGACGTAGCGGCTGGCCATCGAGGAGTCCAGCTCCTCGCCCCTCGTGGAGAGGTCCGTGGTCATGTAGACCCGGGCGTTGTCCTCGTCGTAGAGGCTGGGCACCCTTATGCCCACGTAGTTGGCTGCGCCCACAGTCTCGGCGAAGGCGTCGAGCGGCTCAAGCGTCCCGGACATGAATATTACGCGCCTAAAAATCCTCCACCGGGGCGCCAGCACCTCGGCGCTCCTCATGTCCCAGAGGCTCAGCTGGACGCGGTCCCCCGGCTTCTCAGCTATAAACGCTATGCCATCGGTGCCCTCAAGCTCCAGGGCCCTGAGGAAGAACTGCGACAGGTGGTACAGGCTGCTCCGCGGCCTCTCACCCCTGGCGAGCCTGGAGCGCCTCACAGCCTCCCCCGTCTCCTCCGCCCGCTCGAGGAGCCTAAAGTAGCCCTCCGGGAGGAGCTCGCTCGGCACGTACTCCTCCGCGTCGTCGGGGCCGAGGCCGCCGAACCTCTCCCGCACCTCGCGGAGCACGTGTAGTGCGAGCCCCTCGCTCTCCTCGTCGCCCATCTCCGCGGCCTCCCTGGCGGCCCTCTCAAGCGTCCCCTCGGTGACGGTGTCGCTCTCCAGGTTTAGGCTCTGGAGGTTATGCGCCTCGTCCACCACGAGTATGGAGTCGCTGTACGGGAAGAGGCGGCGTATGCTCCACTCAAGCCTCGGGTTCACAACGTAGTTGTAGCTCAGCGACACCAGCTGGGCCGCCCTGAGGAGCTCCCTCTCCGCGTAGTAGGGGCACACCCCCTGCCCCCGGGATATCTCGTACACGTCGCTGTACGTGAGGACTCCGCGCTCCTCGTAGGGCGCCGGGTCGAACCGCTCCTTGAAGGCCCTGTAGTAGGGGCAGCGCCTCCTCTCCCTGCTGCAGATATAGCTGACCTCGGTGTAGTCGAGGCCCGTGCCGAACCTCTCAGCTAGGAGGCACATGTCCCTCTTCCCCCTGTAGCTGAGGGCCAGCACGTCGACGCCCAGCTTCTCCCTGAAAACCTTGAGCTCCTCTATGGGCCTGTCCGTCTCGTTCCCCGTCCTCACGGCCCAGACAACCCTGTAGCCCTTCTCCAAGTATGGCAGGAGCGCCGCGAGCACCACGGTGGTCTTCCCGAACCCCGTGGGCGCGTGGAGGAGGACGTTCCCCCTCCTCAAGGCCTCCCTTATGCGCCTCGCCACCTCCACCTGGCGGGGCCTGGGCCTATACGGGATCCTGATCTCCGACAC
>JALVKT010000027.1 GCA_027027675.1 Thermofilaceae archaeon
TGCACCTGGCCACGGTGATCCTGGAGCCGGAGTATACGGAGCCGAAGGTTACGCTCACCCTTAGGCTCAAGAAGAGCGGCACTATCTACGCGGTCGACTACTGCAACCTCCACGGCCTCTGGGAGGCTCGGAAGGAGATAAAGGTGGAATAAAAACATAGTTGTTTTTTACCGAATTTATACCCAATTTATACGTTACATGTAAAACAAGGATATAACTGGCCACCCCCCTTTTCACGCGATGAAAATGGACGTGAAAACCGCCGCGACGGTAGCGTTCATAATAGGCCTACTCATAGGCGCCGCCGCAGGCTACCTCGCGGCACCCAAGGGCATAAGCCCGGCGCAGTACCAGGCCCTCCTAGAGCAGAGGGACAAGCTCCAGGCCCAGGTAAGCGACCTCCAAGGCCAGGTTCAAAGCCTCCAGGGACAGGTTAAGAGCCTCCAGGCGAAGCTTCAGAAGCTCCAGCAGGAGCTCTCCGGAAGGCAGCAGTACACCGTGCTCATAGCCTACAAGGAGGGGATAGGCTACTACCTCACAGACGCCAAGGGTAGGGCTCTCTACTACTTCGCGAAGGACGTCCCCGGCTCCGGAAAGAGCGCCTGCTACGGCGACTGCGCCAAGAAGTGGCCCCCATTCTACGTCGAAAACCTCGTCCTCCCGCCGGGCCTCAGCAGAGAGGACTTCTCTGTAATCACGAGGAGCGACGGGAAGAAGCAGCTCGCCTACAAGGGGTGGCCGCTGTACTACTTCTTCAAGGACGCGAAGCCCGGCGACACCAACGGCGAGGACGTCAAGCACGTATGGTTCGTCATGAAGCCCGACTACACCGTGATGATAGCATACAAGGAGGGCGTGGGCACCTACCTCGTCGACAGCAAGGGGATGACCCTCTACTGGTTCAAGAAGGACTCTCCGGGCAAGAGCGTCTGTGAGGGCGAGTGCCTGGCCAAGTGGCCGCCGTTCTACGTGGAGGAGGTTGTGGCGCCCTCTCCGATACAGGGCGACTTCGGGGTGATAGAGGCGCACGGCGGGAAACAGGTGACCTTTAGGGGCTACCCGCTCTACTACTTCTTCATGGACAAGGCCCCCGGGGACACGAAAGGCCAGGGGGTCAAGGGGGTCTGGTACGTGGTTGACCCCTTCAACTTCCCGCCGGCTATGGGGCCTGGGGGCTACTAGTAGTGCCTGCTAAAAACAACCTACTTTTATTTTTGTGTCCCGCAAATAATACTGCTGGTTATGAAGAGCTCTCTCAGGAAAAAGCTGCTCTGGCTTCTCTTCGCGTCAAAGGGAGGTGCCACTAGGATGAGGCTGCTCGAAGAGATAAAGGAGAGACCCGGCAACACCTACGAACTCTCAAGGAGGCTAAGGCTTAATTACAGGACGGTGAAGTACCACCTAGAGCTTATGCAGGAGCACGGCCTCGTCGAAAGGGTCGGGGAGGGCTACGGCGCCGTCTACACCCTCGCCGACGAACTCGAGGAGTCCTGGGGGGGAGCTTGAAGAGCTCAAAAGGAAAATGGTGGGCGTGAAATGATAGGTGTATACTGGCAGGCAAGCATAGCGCTGGCAGCTGCCTCCGCGCTCGCCGCCCTCCTCCTCCTAAAGGAGTACGCGGAGATCCGTGGGACAAGGGTTGGCAGGCTCCTCCTGCTCGCGTCAGCCCTCCTCGCCCTCCAGTCCCTCCTCTCCCTGGCCGCGTACGTGTACTGGGCGTCCAGGGGCCTGGGCAGGGAGGTTGCCGTCCCCCTCATAGCTATAACCTCGCTCGGCCTGGCGGCGACGGTGATCCTCTACCGCGTCGCGCGCGCCTAGCTACTCCTCCGCGGCCAGCTGTCTCCGGAACTCCCAGGTTATGAGTGCTGCGAAAGCCGCCAGTATCGCGACGCCTAGGAGGTCCGCGTAGAACGGCGCG
>JALVKT010000028.1 GCA_027027675.1 Thermofilaceae archaeon
GAGAGGCTGGCCCCCTCGTACAGTACGCCCTGGGAAAGCGCGGCGCTCCCGCCGGGGCTGGAGGTGGTGGAGTCGGGTAGCTACTGGGGGGAGCGGGGGCTTGTCGCGGAGGTTAACGGTAGGCGCGTGTTGTTCGTGGGGTGCAGCGTGCACGGCTTCGAGGAGACGTGGGGGCGCGTCGCCGGGGACGTGTGGGGGGTGGTGGGCGGCCTGGGGCTGTCGATGCGGGACGTGTATGGGCTCAGGTTTCTCGGGGAGCTTGTGGAGTCGGGGCTTGAGGTTGTCCTGCCCCTCCACAGTGTGAGCCCTGAGGCTAGGGACTACGTGTTGGGCACTCTTTTAGGGGGGAGGCTTGGAATAGAGGATGCAGGTGTGGGAGTTGAGTTCACAATTCGCTGAGCAGGCGGCTATCCTCGTGAGTGTAGCCGCGGTGTACGGGGCTGTGTGGCTCGTGGTGAAGAAGGCGCCGCGCCTAGCTGAGAGGTGGGGCCTCTCCCTCGACGGCCTCACGATAATACTGAGGACTGAGCGGCTCAACAAGTTCATCTCCCAGGTGGGCTCCAGTCATCCGAGGCTCTTCCGCCTACTGGGGGACGTGGCTATAGTGGTCGGCGTGGCCCTCTCGGCCTATGGCGCGTATTTTCTCCACGCGAACCTGCTTAGCCTCGCGTCCCGGGCGCCGACTGCCAGCCCCGTGGCCCCCGTTATACCGGGTGTCACGATAGGGCTGGACGCGCTCCCCTACTTCATAATAGCCGCGTTCCTTGTGCTCGTGCCGCACGAGCTCATGCACGCGTTCGTGGCTGCCGCGGAGGGCGTGCCTGTGAAGTCGACCGGCGTGTTCCTCCTGCTCGTGCTGCCCGGGGGGTTCGCGGAGATAGACGAGGAGGAGCTGGGTAGGAGGAGCTTTAGGACGCAGGCGAGGATTTTCTCCGCCGGCAGCCTCGCAAACATCGCGACGTTCCTCATAGTGATAGCGCTCATCCCCCTACTGGTCTACCCGGTGGGGGTGAGGGTTGGCGGGACGCTTCACGGCTACCCGGGAGAGAAGGTGTTGAGGCCGGGCGACCTCCTCGTAGCCATAGACGGGCACCCCGTGAAGACCATAGCCGACCTAGGCGAGGTGCTCTCAAGGTACAAGCCGGGGGACACGGTGACGCTCACAGTGATTAGGGGCGGCAAGAGGTTGACGCTCAAGGTTACGCTGGCGGAGAACCCGCGGCTGCCGGGACGGGGCTTTATAGGGGCCTACTTCGCGCAGGCGTTTAACAGCGACTTCCTCTACAACACACTGTGGTGGAGCGCGGTTTTCACGTCCAGCGTCGCCGTGATAAACATGCTCCCCATCTACCCGCTCGACGGGGGCCGCGTTCTCGACTCGGCGTTGAAGGGGAGGCTCGGCGAGAAGGCTAAGCCCATAGTCTACGTGGTAACAGCCTACTTCGTGGGAACACTATTATTGAACATGGCGTTTTCGTTTTCGACGTTCGGGCTTAGGGTGATGCCTTAATGGGCGAGGAGGAGACGGGGCTGGGAGACGCGGTGTTCTTTGTGGCGCCGGCCGTGCTCGCGGCCATATTCACGGCGGTGCCCCTGGAGAACATGCTGAGCGAGTTCCCCTTCCAACACGTTTTCCCCTGGTACCCGCCGTGGAGGGGGGCCCTCGTGTCGTTTCTGCTGTGGATTGTAGCGGGCCTCATACTATCCGAGAAGAGGCCGTGGTCGAAGCTCTTCTTCGCCGGGTCGGCCGCGTCGTTCATAGTGTACCACTACCTCATGCTCTTCGAGACTGTGGCGACGGGGCACCCTGTAGCCGTGTACCCGCTCTTCTACACGGTCGGCCGGAGCCCGCCAATAATAGACCTTGCACAGATCGTTGCCATCCTCACGGTGCTCGCGCTTAAAAAAGACGTCTCCGAGCTGGCCAAAAAGTGGGGGCTCTGGAAAACTACTTGAGCATTTTCTCCTCGTACTCCTGGAGGTACCTCGAGGACTCCTTCGTGCTTATGAAGAGGGCCGCTGCCTCCTCCACGTCCTCGCCCTGAACCTCCTCCCTGCCCTTCTGCCTCGCGAGCACCATTGAGGGGGTGAGGAGCTGGGTCGCGTAGCGGAGGCTGTTCTCCGAGCCTATCTTGACGAGCTTTTCGAGGGCCTCGTCGCTGAGCTTCACGCCCTCCTCCTTGGCGCGTATCTTGAGTATCTCCCTTATCTCGTCCGGCTTGTAGAGCCTCGTCTTTATTATCAGCAGCCTGTCGAGGAGGTCGAGGGGCATCCCGTGGGGCGCGACGATGTCGGTGCCCCTGATCCTCGTGAAGCCCCTGTTCGTGGCCAGTATTATTATGGGGGCCAGCTCGCTCTCCATGGCCCTCGAGAGGAAGCTGAAAACCTCGATGTCGAGCATGTGGGCGTCGTCGATGAAAAGCACGCCGGGCAGGAGCTCGGCCCTCCCCTCCTCAACCCACTCCTTGACGAGCTTGTCGACGCGCGCCCTGACGTCCGGCGGTATCTCGCGCTGCGGCGCGCCGCCGAATAGGAGGGTGAATATGCTCTCCGACCTGCTGTTCATCACGTCCAGGTCGTGGAGCGTCAAGGTGTAGACGAACTCCTTCTCCTTGTAGACCGGGCCCTCGGGGATGTCCACGAGGTCGGTTACGCCGACGTCGTACTCGCCGCGCCCCTTGGCCCTCCCGACGCGCACCACGCGCCCCGTCTCCTCGTCTATCCATATAACGTCCCCCTCCTCGACGCCGCGCTGGAGCATCTGGGAGACCACGTTTGCCCCGACCCGCAGTGTGCGCTCCTCCTTCTTCGTCTTAAGGGTCACCGTGCCGCCCATGGGCACCTGCTGCCACGGGTTGAGGGGGTGGCGGCCAAACTTTATGTCGAGCTTCTCAACGACTCCCTCGTAGACCCAGCGCTGCTCCCTCACTCGGACTCCTATCGCCTTGCGCATTGCCTGCATGAGAACCTCGGTCTTCTTTAGCTCGGCCGAGTAGACCTCGCTGGCCGTTAGGCTCATGAAGGGCGCCTCCTCCCCCAGCTCCCTGGCTATGGCCACTGCGAGCGCGGTCTTGCCCGTGCCAGGCGGCCCCGCGAAGAGGACGGCTCTGCCGGCCATCTTGCCGCTCTTTATCAGCTGAACCACGACCCAGGCGGCTCGCCGCGCCTCCTCCTGCCCGACGAGGCCGTCGGCTACGGGTAGGGGCTTGCCGTCCCTCACTCCTAGGCCGCGGATGTGGGAGTGGACGCTGACCCTGACTGAGGCTCCCCTGCCTTCCATAGTTATCGAAAAGTATTTGTAGAAGCGAAATTTAACGGTGACGCTTCAGGGCTCCCAGTCGCTCTCCTCGTCCACCGTCACGACCACGTCGTCCGCGAGGAGCTGGTCGACCCTCCTGAAGACCCACTTCCCAGCGTTTACGAACCACACCGCCACGACGGCTTCGCGCCTACTGTACTTCTTAAATGCTGAGAGGAAACGGTATAGCTTCTCCACCTGGTACCTCTTCACCTTGACCTTCCCGCGGACCGTGGACTTCACCTCGAAGGCGACAACCCTGTCGTCCCTGTTGTTTACGAGGAACACGTCTGGGAGCCCGCCGACGCCGCTAACCGGTATCCTGAATACGTGGTTCCCGCCGACCCTGGAGAGCATGTGGACTAGCCTCCTCTCGGCGTCGAAGCCTCTACGCCTACGCTGCCTTACGCTGCTCATCCAATGTTCTCATGGCCGCGATGATATATATGGGGGCGCCGGTTGAATGGGAGGGATGATGAGAGTCATGCCAGGGCGACCGGTGAGCGCAGAGCTCCTGGGGTAGCTGACCATTCGACGAGGTGGTGGCCGTGTCAGACGCTGGTCGCGGCGACGTCTTGCTCGCGCTCGGGAGCGTATCCCTGGTCCCCGTGCTCTCCCTGGCACTCGACTACCCCTTCCACTTCTCCCTCACGCGCAGGCTTGTTGAGAGCCCCTTCGTCCAGGGGGGCGCCGAGGCGGCCGCGGCGAACCTAGCGTTCTTCCTGGCAATGGTGCTTGCCGGCACGGCGGTCATGATAATCCTGGTCAGGCTTGGGAAGATAGGGCTGCTGCCCCTCATCTTCTCGCTCTCCCTCTTCGTGTCCTTCTTCGTCATAGCCGAGCTGTACTTCGCCGCCTACTGCGAGCACGTAGCCCTCCTCTGCGGCTACCAGGCAGACCTGGCGTCCCTCATACTGGCCGCGGCAACCTCCGTCCTCGTTGTTAAGCCGCTTGCGCCGCGCCTGCTCAGCGCGCTCCTCCTCCTATACGGCGCGATGGCGGGCTCGCTCTTCTACGAGCTGCTCCCGCCGTGGAGCGTTGTGGCGATAGCTGCTGGGATGGCCGTCTACGACGTGTACGCGGTGAGCCGGGGCCCCCTAAGGTATATACTGGACAGGGTTTTGGAGCCGGGAGAGACCGGCGGGGAGGGGGCGCCTGGGCCGGGCCCGTTGAGGGGGGCCTCTGTCCAGATGGGCCGCGTGACGCTTGGGATGGGGGACGTGCTCATGTACTCCATGCTTTCCCCCCTGTACTACTTCTACCCCTCGCCCTCCCCTGTGAGGTGGCTCGCATCGGCCGCCGGCATAGTGGCTGGGTTTTACCTCACCCTTAGGATGCTTGAGAAGAGGAAGTTTATGCCCGCGCTGCCCCTCCCCGTGGGCGTCTCGCTTGCCACGTACCTTGTCTTGGCGGCGCTAGGAGTTTAAAAGGAGGGGGTCGGTCCGCCCATCTATCCTCACGTGTTTCAGGCACCAACGCGTTCGTCATCCCCCATAAAAAATGCGGCTTGACCTATTTCTGCTACCTGCTTGCAGTTATGAGTGTGGACGTTTTCGTCACACCCTCGATGCTCCTAATCTTGGATACGACGGCGTCGAGCATTTCGAGCTGGGGAAGTTCGAGCTTGGCTATAATGTCGAATTCGCCGTACACGATGTAGGCCTCGGTCACGTAGTCCATGCCGCGGATCTTGGCGAGTATCTCGTCCTCCTTGCCGACCTGGGTGTTAACCAGTATGTATACAACGATACGGTCTGTCACGCTCATCAATATATAATGTCTCGGGGCTTCTATTGAGGTTTATCCCTTACAATCTTCACCTCGCTGAACACGAGGGCCGCGACAACGCTGCCGTAGTAGCCCTCGGGCACCCACAGCTCCTCTATCATGTAGCGCGGCTCTTCTAGGCGGAACTCTCCCCGGGACTTTATCTCGTCCCACATGGCCCTGAGCGCTCCGTGGGAGCCGGCTATGCTGTCCTCGTCGTGTATCTCTATGACGTAGCCGTAGGGCGAGCCGCGGGCCCAGGATATGCCTGCGCTTATCTTGGCCGGGCCCTTGGCCCTCTTCTCGCTCATGACGAGGAAGACGACTGCTCCGCGTGGAAGCGTGCGCGGCTCCTCCTCCTCGATGTCGGGGGGGAGTATCGACGAGACGGGTACGAGGTTTAGCGCTGAGATTCCCGCGTCTCTGAGGGCGTTGTCGAACGCCATGAGGGGCGATGTCTTGCTGAGCCCCTTCCCCTTTACGACGAAGTATTTTGTGGGCACTATGAGGCCTGTGGACACGGTGGAGGGAAGGCATGTTCTACTTAAAAGGTTTCTGCGCCTCCGTGAGGGGCGAGCAGGCCTCTATGAGGAGAAGCTTCTCGTAGAGGCCCACGGGCTCTTCCGCCGTGATTCTAGTCGTTGCGTAGAGCCTGGAGAGCTCCTCTAGGAGCCTGCGCGTGTCCGAGAGGGTTGAGGCTATGAG
>JALVKT010000029.1 GCA_027027675.1 Thermofilaceae archaeon
GTCCTCATCGCTTCAATGTATTTTTCGGTGTCGACCTCGTCTATCCTTGCGAGCTGTACGGGCTTTACGCCCTCCTTGTCCTTTGTCTTGACGAAGCTTATGATCTCGCCCACCTCTATGCCGTTGCTCCTGTAGGGTAGCAGCTGCTTCGCAGCCTTCACGTGTTGTGGAGTGTTTTTGGTGTAGTCCTTTAGGGGCTTTGTGAGTGCGACTCTGAAGGCTAGCTTGTTGAGAGGCACGTTCTTCTTTTTCACGTCGACGTAGACCTTTCTTACAGCGGTCTTTACCTCGTCTATGCTTTTCTCGAAGCTCTCTATGTTTTCGGCGTCAGCGAGTATCTCCACGATGTGGTAGAAGAGGTCTTTTATGAACTCGGGCGTGTTCCTCTTTTTGCCTGTGAGCCCCTTTATGTCCGGCTTTCCCTCCTTGAGCATGCCCAGGTAGTTCTTCTTTCTCCTGCTGAAGACGACCCACTTGTACACCTTGTCTATTCCCAGGTCGATCTGGAGTTCCTCGAGGCTCCTCTTTATGATCTCGTCCACCTGTTGCGGCGTCGGGTTCCAGAGGAAGAGGCTGTCCGTGTCCCCGTAGAGGACTGGGAGGCCCATGTCCAGCGCCATCTCCATTGTTTTCAGGATGCTGTACCTGCCGAGGGCGGTGGTGCTCTCGGCGACGGGGGGACAGTAGAGTGGGAAGGTTTCGGCTCCGAAGACGCCGTAGCTGGCGTTGATGAACACCTTTAGGGCGGCCTGGACAACCTTGTACTGGGCCCTGAGGAGGGGGTCTTCAGCCTTCTTTGAGAGCGGCTTGTAGAGGTAGACCCTCAGGTCCCTGAGTATGCCTACGAGCGTTGACATCATGCCGCGTTTTCTGCGGCATACCCAGTGGGGGGTGCCGGGTATCTTGTTGGAGCGGCACTCGGGGTGGGGGCAGTTCACGGTCTCGTAGCTTAGGTTCCACGTTTTGATTACGCTGGGGTACAGGCTTGCGAAGTCTACCACGACTACGTTGAAGTAGACTCCGGGTACGGGGTCTATGACTATGGCTCCCATGTACTTCTTGCCCTTTATGATGGCCTTTGTCACGGTCTTCCCCTTTAGGGCCATGATGTCCTCGGGGTTCGGTATTAGCCAGCCGCGCTGCCTGTGTTCAAAGTAGAAGAGGTTTCTTATCCAGGCGGAAATGTTGTGTCTCGTGAGGTCGTCGATGGGGAGCTTTGAGATGCGCATCATGAGTATGATGAGCTTCATTACGAGGTCGTCGTTGTAGGAGGTTAGCTTGTATGTTATCTCCGCGTCCCTGAAGCTGTACTCTGCAAGCTTCTGGGGGTTCATCTCGGAGATGGGTTCTTCGTGCTGGACCTTGCCGACGCCCAGCAGGGCGGTCGCTATCTCGTCGAGGGTTCGCCCTTCGCGGTACTTGTTCGCGAATGCGTAGATTCTCATCGACCTGTTTGTGAAGAACTTGTAGAGGTCTAGGTGGACGCCGGGCTTTACGCCTACATCTTCTCTGCGGGGGGTCCACTCTATCGGTATTTCTTCCTCCTTGAAGCCCAGCTTTAGGGCCCTGTTGTAGAGGTAGGGCATGTCGAAGTGGTCCCCGTTGAACGTTATGACTATGGGGTACTCTCTGATGAGCTGGAAGGTTGCTGCGAGGAGGTCTTTCTCTCTCTCGAAGACGGTTATTTCGGCGTCCTCAACGTTTATGCCGTCCATGTCGCCGCGTTTGAGCATGTAGACGCCGCGCCGCCCGTCGCTCGAGTAGTAGGAGACTGCGATGACTGGGTGAGCCGCCTCCTTGGGGTTCGGCACGACGCCGGCCGTCGACTCGACCTCTATGTCTATGGCTATCCTCCTCAGCCTCGGTATCGGGGTTTCGAAGAGCACGGCCCACTCGAGGGCCTCCTGCTGCAGGGCCTTGTCCTTGTAAATCGAGGTTATCTTTTCTCTGAGCTGCTGCGATACTTCGCGAACCACTATTTTTGGGACGCCGTTTTCCAGGACGTATGGCATTCCGGGGAGCAGGGAGTTGTCGTAGATGAAGTTGTGCGTGTACTTTATCTTTGCCTCCCAGGCGTGGCCCTTGAGGATGTCCCTGAGGCTGTTGCGGGAGCCGCCGACGGAGAGCGGGTCGAGCGCCTCCACCTTTGTTACCAGAACCCACTGGTCCCTGAGGGCGTCGTACTTCTCGACGACCTCTAGCCTGTTGAACCCCTTGTGCTTCACAACGTCAGGGTATTGTTCGAGAAGCTTGTCTGGGGGTAGGTCTGTGATAAGGTAGGGCTTATGCCCCCAGGGGTCAGGCAGGTCGACTATTTTTCCGCTCTCGTCGTCGTAGAATACGAGGTGCGCGCGGCCTTCACGCCCCTCGTACCTGACTGAGAGGAGGTATAGCACCTAGAACCCCCTCGCGAACCTCTCGGTGCGCCACACGTTCTTCCTGTAGGCCTTCTTAAACTCTTTATAGTGCTTCTTACACAGGTAGACGCGCCTCGCATCGGGGTTTTTAAGCTTAAACCCGACCTTGCTCTCCTCTATCTTCTCCCTGGACACTGAGCGGACAGCCTGTTCTTCGCATCCTTCAACGCTGCAAATCACGCCTTTAGAAACGCGGCCCATAACACGTCACATAATATGCAGCTGGGGGCCGAATTATAACGCTATCCCCGAAGAACACGCTGCTCTTTGGCGGGAGAAAATCTAGGGTTTACTTCTTGTACCTCTTGGGCCGCAGGTCGCGGCTCTTGCAGCGCCTACACCTCTCAGCGTTCCAAGGGTTGAGTGCGCCGCACCTCCTACAGATCTTTACCTTGAACGTATGTTCAAGCGCTATCTGAAGCTTCTCCGGATCCCTAATCGGCATGCGCTACACACCCCTTCATCTCTGGAAGCAAGGTGTATATGCCGTTTTCGGTCAACCGGCTAGGCAGGCCTAGCCATGAGGTAGGCGTCCTCGCCGTCACCATAGTACCGCGGGAGCACTTTCACCGCTTTAAAGCCGAGCTTCTTGTACAGCCTGATGGCCGGCTCGTTGCTCACCCTGACCTCCAGGTAATACTCTTCCGCGCCGTAATGGTTTTTCATAGCCTCCATGGCCCTCCGCATAAGCTCCGTCGCTATACCCCGCCGCCGGGCCTCGGGCAGTACCGCTAGGGACACTATGTGCCCCTTCCTGCCCACCCTTTCAGGGTTAGTGTACAGGTTGTCGTACTCCACCCTGCACATGATGTAGCCCACGACTTTACCGTTCATCTCGGCTACGAGGAAGGCTTTGGGGAAGTTGTGGAGGTGAAGCCTGAAGTAGAAGCTGGGGTAGTTTTCGGGGAGGGTTCTCTTATTTATCCACATAACGGCTCCAAGGTCATCCTCCCTGGCCTCCCTCACGACGTACTCCTTCTCTTCGGACATGGATGTTTTCACAGAAATGACGGTAGCTCTTTAGGGTTTCGTGCCTGCCGCTAGGACTCGTCTCCACGCAGAAGCCTCCTCTGGCTGTGCGAACACATATCCAAGGAAAAGCTGCATGACTAATTGTTCCAGCTTGGAGAAGACGCGGCACTTGTTGCCGTATAGGGCAGGGAGAAAAATGAAGGGTGTGAGGCTTTATGCTAGCTACGACTAATGCGGGCGCTCAATGAGTACGTCGAGCTCTTTAAGCTTCTTGTATATCTTGTTAATGGCTTCTTTCACCTGCTCTTCCTTCTTGGCCCCCGTGCACACGACTTTCCCGCTGGAGAAGATTAGTAGCACGACCTTGGGGTCACGCATCCTGTATATGAGGCCTGGGAACTGTTCGGGCTCGTACATGGCTCCTTCTAGGAGGAAGGCGGCTCTCTCGAGGTCAACGCTTGCTTTAAGGTTGGCGCTTGCGACGACGTTCTGTATCTCTATTACCGGCTTGTTCTTTATCTCGATCCCGTGGGCCTTTAGTAGTTTAATTATACTGTTTACAGCCTTATACACTTCTGCCTCGGACTTTGCCCCCGTACAGACCATTTTACCGCTAGAGAATATTAGGGTCGCTGTCTTCGGCTTGTTGAGTCTAAGCACTAGTCCGGGAAACTCTCGGACCCCGGGTCCGGAGACCCGGAGTGTTCCGGGCTGTACTCTGCGTTAGGCACTCTTTCGGCTATCTTTTCGAGGTCGAGTTTGTGGTTTATCGATACTGATGCTACTACATTTTGTATTTCATATGTTGGTTTTGCTATGGATATCACCTCTTTCTAGTGATGCCATTTTATATATGGTTTATAAAGGGTATATAAAGCCCCCGTTTATAAGCCCGCCCCTTTTCTCTTGTCAATTAGTTTTTCATCTACCAATCATCTTTTCGAACATGAGTTTTAGCGAGCCAAAGTAGGGTACCACGAGCACCACTTTGCCCTTAATCTGCGTTAGCTTGGGGTGGATGGCGTCCGCATACATGTTGGCATCGCCCTTTGTCACGAAGGAGCCGTCACCTAGCTTCTTAACTATCCTGTGGACTATAAGCGAGGGGCCGTTAGAATACACAACTATGTCGCCCGGGGAATAATCGGCCTGCCCCATGACGACGACGAGGTCTCCCACATGGAGGGTGGGCTCCATACTCCAGCTTGAAACCACTGCGAGCGGCACTTGTGTGTGCAGTAGGAAGCCTAGGGAGAAGAAGAACGCTAGTAGCGCGACTATGAGTATGATGAAGAGTATGTTGTCCCGTTCTTCTTTCTTCTTCTCCAAGCTCATCTCCTCTCTTTACCACGTGTGTGGCGTATTGGCTTTTTCTGCAAAACCTATATATAGAAGCGATAATTGTTGTCTCACGCAATAGGGTGAAGGGTGAGTAGATATGGCGACAGCCGGAGTTCCAGCTGGACAGGCAGTTCCGGTACTCGTTCTCAAGGAGGGCGCAACACGCACAACCGGCAGGGATGCGAGGCGGTCCAACATCTTCGCTGCCAAAGTCATCGCGGAGTCCCTAGCCTCCTCCCTCGGCCCCAGGGGTATGGACAAGCTCCTCGTAGACTCCTTCGGCAATGCCACGATAACCGGTGACGGCGCTACCATATTGAAGGAGATGGAGGTGCAGCACCCCGCCGCCAAGATGCTCGTTGAAGTTGCTAAGGCCCAGGACGACGAGGTGGGCGATGGCACAACCACTGTGGTTGTGCTTGCCGGCAAGCTTCTCGAGGCGGCGGAGGAGCTACTCGACGGCGAGATTCACCCCACAATAATTACTGAGGGCTACGAGAAGGCGATGATAGAGGCGGTCAAGCACATCGACGAGATGGCCGAGGAGGTTGACCCAACCGATAAGGAGGTTCTATCCAAGATCGCTAAAACCGCGCTTAGCAGCAAGGTGGTTGCCGAGTTCAAGGAGCACCTCGCCAACCTGATAGTGGAGGCTGCCCTACAGGTTATCGAGAAAAAGGACGGCAAGTACGACCTCGACCTAGACAACGTTAAGATAGAGAAGAAGCGTGGCGAGAGCCTCGAAGAGTCCATACTCGTCAAGGGCATAGTCCTTGACAAGGAGGTTGTTCATCCTGCTATGCCTAAGAGGGTTGAGAATGCTAAGATTGCGCTTATAGATGCGCCCCTCGAGGTCGAGAAGCCCGAGTGGACCGCTAAGATAAACGTCACCGACCCCGAGCAGCTGAAAATGTTCCTCGACCAGGAAGCGGAGATACTGAAGAAGAAGGTGGAGAAGATTCGTGAGAGTGGTGCTAATGTGGTGTTTTGTCAGAAGGGTATTGATGATCTTGCTCAGTACTACTTGGCTAAGGCTGG
>JALVKT010000030.1 GCA_027027675.1 Thermofilaceae archaeon
GAGATATACTTGTTTTAGCTCTCCGAGCCGTCATAAACTTTGATTTAGTTTTCTCTTCTCAATATGCTCCTATCTTGTGGAGCAGATCGAGTTTCCTCGGAGACTTAGGCGGCAAGGGCGTCTTCTAGGGCTTGGTTTTCGAGTTTTCTGGGTGTCGCGTTTTCGTTAATTTTTGGTTAGACATATACCGTGGTTTTACACATGGGATTGTGTGGTGTTGAGGGAGGCTCGTGCGAAGAGGATACTTAACGTGCATAGGAGGAGGGATCCCTGGTTCCTGGATCGGTACAGCGTAAACCCCTATTACGGCTGCCCCTTTAACTGCCTCTACTGCTACACCCGTGGCAGCAGGTACTCCAGCAGGCAGGGGCTCGCCGTAAAGGTTAACGCGCCAGCCCTGCTTTCGAGGGAGCTCGGAAAGATTGTAGGGGAGGGAGTTAGGGGCTACGTGGCAGTCAGCACGTCTACGGAGGCCTGGAACATGTACGAGGAACATTACGGCGTTACCAGGAGGGTGCTGGAGGTACTCTCAGAGTACAGGGTGCCCGTGCATGTGCTCACGAAGTCGCCACTAGTTCTCAGGGACGCCGATATTCTCCGGAGAATCGATGGGGAAGCCAGGTTGCCGCCCGATCTGAGGGAGACCCCTGGTCGAGGGGTTCTCATAACGTTCTCCTTCTCCACGCTGAGGAGCAGCCTCGCCAGGATTCTAGAGCCGGGTGCCCCGCCGCCGGGGAGGAGGGTTGAGGCCGCCGGGAAGCTTCTCCGCGAGGGCTTCATGGTGGGTATGGCTTTCATGCCCGTATTGCCGCATATAACTGATGGCGAGCTCGAAGAGATGGCTAGGACGGCTTCAAGGGTGGGCGCGAGGTACGTCTTCTTCTCCCCACTAACCCTCTACGGCGAAGGGAAGGACCTCTTCCTCTACCTCGTCAAGAAGAGGTTTGGCGAGGCTTACGCCAGCTATGTCGGCATGTATGCGGGGAGGAGTTTTCCTCCCAGGCAGTATACCGGCCTCTTCTACAGGAAGGTGAGGGAGCTCTCCGAGAAATACGGGTTAAAGATAGGGGTGACAGGGGAATAGCTGGAAAGGCCGCGCACATCTTTAGCGGAGGCTTTTCACCATATTACTTGGACGCCGAGTTTTTCCGCCACGTATCGGAGGTCCTTGTCCCCGGTAACGATGGGTGCCGCGCGTCTAAGTGCGACGTGTATCACGGAGGAGTCGACGAGGCTTAGCCTCCTCGAGGAAATGCTTGGGTCGCGGGAGGAGGAGAGAAGGCGGTCACCCCTAGCCTTGATGCCGGCGATGTCGACGTAGTCCTCTATGTCTAGTTCAACTATTTCGAAGTAGGCTTTTAGGAACAGGAGGACTTCTTCCCTACTTTTCAGGCCGGGCACCCTGCCCCTTAGCCAGTGAAGCGTGAACTCATAGCCGACCGTTGAGGGGAGGAGTCCACGCGTCCTCCCCGTGTAAATGCCCTGCATCGCCTCCTTCGCGGCTTCCGTTAATTCGTCGAAGACCATCGCTAGGAGGGCGTACGTGTCTACGACAACTTTTCCAGTCTTTTCTCCCATACAGCCTCCTCCGCGTCGAGTTCTCTTTCAGCCTCCTCTGCGCTCCCCAAGCCCTTGCCGCTGCCCCACACCTTCTCCCAGAGGTCGAGGGGCTTCAGGACTATCTTGCCCTTCTCCACCTCTACGAGCAGGAGCATGCCTTCCTTGACGTTCGCCTTTACGCGCACCTCTTTTGGAAGGGCGATTATACCTTTCTTGTAGACGCGGACAACCCTCATCAAGTCTAAACTCGTAGTCTAGCATAAAGGTTTAACTTCTGAAAATGTTTAACTCTATCACATCGTGTTGCTTGCTAAGA
>JALVKT010000031.1 GCA_027027675.1 Thermofilaceae archaeon
GTCCCTGTGGTTGGCCTGCCGACTTCGGTTGGGTACGGGTTTGCGGGTAAGGGCGTCAGCGCATTGTCTTCGATGCTGCAGTCGTGCCCGCTGGGGATGGCCGTCGTGAATATTGATGCGGGGGTTGCCGCCGGCGTCTTTGCCGCCCTTATAGCTAACAGGGTTGCCGCTGCGAGGCGGGGGCGTGTGCCGTAGGTGGTTGGGGTGCTGCAGATCCCGGAGGAGCTGTCCCCTGCGCTCTCAGCGAAGCTGCGTGCGCTTGTAGAGTGGTTTAGGGAGAGGGGAGGACCAGTAGTGGTGGCTTTCTCTGGGGGCGTGGACAGCACGCTTGTGGCTTCTGCGGCGTCGCTGGCGCTTGGAGGCGGGAATGTGGTTGCCGTTACTGTTAGGAGCCCCATTCACCCCAGGAGTGAGGTTGAGGAGGCGCGTAGCATCGCCGCCACGCTGGGGGTAAGGCATGTCGTAGTGGAGGGCGGCGAGATGGGTGACCCTAGGTTTGTGAGTAACCCTCCGGACAGGTGTTTTTACTGCAAGAAAAACATGGCTTCTGTACTGAAGGACGTCGCTAGGAGGGTGGGGGCGCGCCTCATAGTTGACGGTACAAACTATGACGACCTGGGCGAGTATAGGCCGGGGCGCCGCGCATTCGCGGAGGAGGGCGTGTTAAGCCCGCTTGCAGAGATTGGGCTGTCTAAGAGGGAGGTGAGGCTTCTCGCTAGGGCTTTGGGGCTTCCAAACTGGGATAAGCCGTCTATGGCCTGCCTGGCCACTCGGATACCCTATGGCGTGAGGATTACTGTGGAGAGGCTTAGGAGGATAGAGGAGGCGGAGGAGTTTGTAAGGCGGGTTGCCGGCGTGAGGCAGCTTAGGGTGCGCGACCACGGGGATATAGCGAGAATAGAGGTTGGCAGGGAGGAGCGGAGCAGGCTCTTCTCGGAGGAGATAATGGACGCTATAGCTGACAAGCTGTCGAGCCTTGGGTGGAAGTATGTGGCGCTCGACCTTAAGGGGTATAGGAGCGGCAGCATGGACGAGGCTGTGCGCGGCCAGGCTAGGCGGTAGCCCCTAGTAAAAACCCTATTTTGGGCCGGGCCTACCCCCTTACACGCTATGAGGATACGGGCTGCCGGGGAACGTGATCTAGAGGACATTTGCCGTATAATGTGTTCTACGGAGCCTTTCACCTCGCTCGGCTATACCAGGGATAGGTGCTGCGAGGCCGCCATAGCGGCGGTCGAGGAGGGATGGGGCTTTGTGGCTGAAGATGGGGGACGGGTTGTGGGCTTCGTGTTGTTCAGGGTTTTTGACGGGTTTCCGCTGGGCGGCTATATTAGGGCTATAGCTGTGGACAGGGAATATAGGGGTAAGGGTGTGGGCTCGTCGCTTATGGAGGCGGCGGAGAGGGCTATACTGAAGTATAGGGGTAACGTGTTCCTCCTCGTGTCCTCCTTTAACGAGGCTGCGATAAGGTTCTATGAGGCTAGGGGGTATGTGAAGATAGGCGAGGTGGAGGACGCTCTGGCAAGGGGTGAGGCGGAGATAATTATGAGGAAAAGAAGGCCTGCCCACTAGTTTCTCTCCGGGCTCTCTATCTTGAAGCCCTCAAGTTCCTCCTGTTCCTTGACGATTTTCGGCGCTATTCTCTCATACCTGGAGAATATGTACTCTCTCGCCTTCTCTGAACGCTCCGCTGTGTCGGCGTCGAGTAGGGTATGTGCTACTGAGACGCGCCCTATAGAGGCCCTTGAGGCGAGCCAGTGGAGAAAAACTTCGCCTGTATACTTTCTCTCTACCATGTCCTTCGCTGGTATGCCGCCGTGGAGCCAGTACAATTCTCTGAGGAAGTTTCCAGCAATGTTTCTTATAAG
>JALVKT010000032.1 GCA_027027675.1 Thermofilaceae archaeon
CGCGCCTATGAGGTAGCCGCCGCTCACGCTCCAAGTCCCGCTCGTCGCCCTCCAGTCGCTGGGCGGGGAGGAGAAGTCGTTGAAGTAGAGGAGGCCGCTGCGCACCCTGGAGAGGCTGCTGCCGCTCCACTCGTAGACGTCGCCCCCCGAGAGCAGGGGGAAGCTGAAGCTCCTAACGTTGTTCGTGAAGCCCTGGCTCCACACGGTGGGCGCCGCGAACACGGCCCCCGCCGAGAGGAGGGCCAGCAGCGCCGCAACCGCGACCCACGTCTTCATCTCCATCGAGAAGTCTCTCCGGAAATGCTTATTTAACGGGCTTAGGTCAAAAACGACCTAAAAAGTTTAAATACCCTGGGCCTAGAGGGTGAGCCTCAAAATCCTCCTAGCCCTCTCAAGGTCGTCCCTCCCAGGCCTCCTAGCCCCAGGGTCAACAGTCCTCGCAACGTAGCCCACCAGCAGCAACGCCGTAGCCGCCAACCCCGGGAGCCTCTCCCTAACCTCCCCTGAAACCTCCATCCCACCCAGAGCACCCGCGAGGAAGCCGAGTATAGGGGACAAGTCAAGCCTCGGGTCACCGAGCCTAGCCCTCTCAGCCTCATACCTCTCCATAGTCTCCGCAAGCCCCCTCGTCACGGGCAGGTCGCGCCACTCAACCACGCTCCGCCCCTCCGCGGCCGCGCGCTCCACGCCGGCCTCGAAGAGCCTCCGCAGCGTCTCCTCGGCCACCTCCAAGACGAAGGCCGCCTTAGACTTGTCAAGGTCCATGCCCACAAACCTCCTGTACAGCGCCTGCAGCCTCGGCAGGCCGACAACCCTCGGCACGCTCCAGTCACCAAGCCGGGTTGCCGCGCGCCCCATATATCTTTTTGGTTAAAAACATTAACTATACATATAACCCAGACATGTTAAAAACAAGAGGCGCGGAAAAAATATCAAAGCCCCCCGAGCCACTATCCACATGCCCCTCCGCCGCGCCACCCCAGCCCCACTCGCAGCCGCCCTACTCGCAGCCCTCCTAGCAGCCACGGCCACCGCACAGCTCACCCTAAACCTAAAAGTCACCGTACACCCAGCCCCAGGCCTCACCTACACCCGCACAGCCGAGAACAGGCTCTCATTCACACTCACCGGCCGCTACCCCCCAAGCGGCACAGCACTATACCCCCACGTCCTAGACATACAGGCAAGCGAAGAGGCCTACATACTCCTACACGGCGACGCCACACTCATCCTAGACGGCGCCGAGCACCCACCAGGCTCAAAGATACGCCTAACCCCCGGAACCCACACCGCAGGCTTCAAGCTCACAGGAACCCCCGGCCAGCCCTACACCGCCAAGGCAGAGCTAGAACTCCTACCCCCAGCCCTAGCCCTCCTCCCCGACACCACAACCCTAGCCATAGCCGCCGCAGCCGCCACAGCCCTCCTAGCCGCAGCGGCCCTCCACGGCGAAACCGGCGCCCGCCGCATAAGCCGCCCCCTCGCAGCCCTCTACCTCCTCCTAAAAACCCCCGACCAAGCCCTCCAACACCGCGCCCGCAGAGACATCGTAGAGCTCCTCCGCCGCCGCCCCGGCCTCACAGCCCGCCGCATAGCCCGCGCCATGCACATGAGCCTAGGCGAGGCACAGTGGCACCTCAGCGTCCTCGAACGCGTAGGCACAGTCAAGTCCATACCCATAAGCAAGTGGCGCGCCTACTTCCTCACAGGCACACCCCCCGCCGTCTGGCTCCACGGCTTCCTCCGCGAACAAGGCTGCGACGTCCCACTCCAACTCGTAGAGGAAAACCTCCCCCTCCTCGCCCAGCTCATACGCTCACGCGCAAAATTCTCCCAGATACGCCGCCTACTAGGCTGCTA
>JALVKT010000033.1 GCA_027027675.1 Thermofilaceae archaeon
GAAAGCTTGGCAGTGCAGCGTTAAGTACGAAGCCTACTACCGCGGAGGCCGCGGCGCCCAGTATGGAGTATATGAGGGCCTTGCTTTTCATGGAGGAGAAGCGCCTCTTCACCTCCACTATTTGTGGCGGTGGGGCGCGGCGTTGGGGGTAGCCGGGGGGTGGCCTGAGATTTGAGCGTTTCTTCTTGTTTCCGAGGAAAGAGCCCATCCCTTACTTCACCCGGTCTACCGAAGATATGCAGGGCTGACGTAAAAATGCTTTTTATTAGGGCGGCGCAACCAGCTTTTTCACAACCGCCTCCTCCTCTTCTACTTCAAGCTCTGCCACCATGCTGTCTCTGAGGAGCTCGGCTACTTCCTCGTCGACCAGGGAGAGGCGGGGAGCCCCTATCCTTATTTCGAGCCCGAGGGCCTTGGCGAGTTCGCTGAGCGTGTACGCGATGTCCCTCGTCTTGCTCTTCGCGACGACCATTGAGTCCTGTGCCTCTATGAGGAGCCTTTTTACTTGGAGGAGAGCCCTTTTGTGCTCGTAAGGCAGGTTTTCGCTTGAGATAACGTCTTCAAGGATTTGCAGGGCCTTAACTATTTCGAGCCTCATCTTTACTCCTGTTTTAAACATAATGGTGAAATTACAGTAAAATGGGGTTTACAGCTGAACACGCGTAGCCACGTGGCAACTACGAGGGTAATACGGATGGACTACGCGGCCCTCAGCAGGCCCGTAACTATTAGTTTAACAGCCGTCAGCCATACCCTTCTCGGCGGTTTCTCGGCGAAGCTGCGCGCCGCGGCCACCCTGTAGCGGAGGGGGGGATGAGGCTTCCACGCTAGCCACTCCAAAAGCCTCCTCAAAGCACTCTTCTCCTCTAGGAGGACTGGGTAGCCCACCTTTACCAGGGCATCCGCCAGCTGCCCTCCAAGCCCCAGATGCGCAACGTCCACGTCGGCCCTGAGCTCTAGGAGCTTGGCTAGCAGGAAAAGCGCCGTGCCCGTTGCGGCGAGGTACCCCAGCATCAACCATGTGTTCAAGAGGAGAACAGGGTTGTAAATGAAGAAGTAGTATAGGCGGAACGCGTACTCGAGGGAGGCGGCGAGCGTGAACAAGAGTATGTCGCCCCTGGCCAGGTGGCTCTCCTCGTGCCCCATGACGGCCGCCAGCTCGTCCTCCTCCAGTGAGACGAGGAGGCCCGAGGTGACTATAAGGGCCGAGTTGGAGCCAACCCCTATGCTCAGCGCGTTCTTCAGGAGCACGTTATAGATGTAAACCCTACCGGGCGGGCTCTTCCCCATTGCCTTGGAAACCCTTTTTAGGGCTCCCTGGACGTCAACGGTTTTCACGTTCACGGATAGGAGGCGTGGCGGAAGCTCCGCTCCGAAAAGGAGGTTTAGCAGGCTGGACACCTTTTCGGCGTCGACCATGCCCGCGTTGAGGAGCTCCCAGACTCTCCTTTTTAGCTCGGCAAGCTTTTTCCTGGAAAGCCTGGGGTATACTTCACGGTAAAGACGCCCGGGTATAGAGATGTCGAGGACCGTGACTCTGTCGTCCGGGCCCAGCCGCCAGTGAGATATTAGGGGCGGTAGGAAGTAGGGGGAAACCGTTATCGCGAAGATCGCTATGGCGGCCAAGGTTATAGGTGCCAGGAGCGGCCCTGTTACGCTGTAAACAGCTATTGAGAGCACTACCGAGAAGGCTATTAGGTACGCCATGTTTTCGGCTGCAACCTTCCTGGCGAGCCTGCGGAGTATGCCTTCACTCTTCTCTGGTGTCAGGCTCTCCTCTCCAGCATATATAAGGTATATGTGGCCTCGGCCCGAGTAATAATATGCGTTTAAGAATTCCTCTTTCAGGCATCTGGCGAGCCGCTTAGCATAGCTGCTGCCCCGCACTTCTAGGCTGCCGCCGTCGAGCATTACCCATGCCCATCCGTCCTCGGATTCCACGTAGATGCCCTGTGAACCCTTGTAGGCGGCGGGCACAGCTACCCTGGCTCCACAGGATAACGCTACCCTTCTTACCAGGGTCTCGGGGGGGATGTCTAGCTGTGGGGGCAGTGGAATTGAGGCGCGGGGCATTTCGTTCAGGAGTCAATGGAGTGTACGGTTTAATAAGCAAGCGCTCGACAATTATTTGGTTGTTAAAAATCTCGATTTTTAAACGGTTTTTAATTTTTTAAAAATCTTCCTCGTAGATTTCCTTTTCAAGCTCCTTCTCGTCCACCTCTCCCTTCTCCTTGCGTCCATGCTTCACGCCGGCCACTGCCAGCGCCGTTGCAACGCCCGCCGTAGCGGTTGCAGCGAGTTCCACCACTCCAACGGGGCCTATCCAGGGGAGATCCGCTATTATGTCCGTCTCAACGTTGGCGTTTGTGTTGCCGTTGACTTCCACCTTTACGGTTTTCTTGTGGCCCTTGTACTCGGCCTTTACAGTGTATGTTCCCTGGGGGACCTGCGCGAACACGGCCTTGCCGTCGGCGCCTGTCTCGGCGCTGGCGGTGAAGCCTCCCTCATTGGATATGGTGACTATGGCCCCCTCGATCGGCGCACCGAGCTTCGTTGTGACTGTGACCGTGAGGTCGTAGACGTTGCACTGGATGTTTATCGGCTCGTCTCTGAGCGTTCCGAGCGCGAAGTCCGCGACGGTAGCGCTCTTGAAGGTGGCTGTCACATGGTATATGCCCGGCGCGTAGACCTCGAGCTTTGCTGTGCCGTCGGCGCCCGTCACTGCGCTGGCCTTCACCGGGCCTTCAGCTGTTACCGTGGCGCCTACCACGGGGTTTCCGTTGGCGTCGGTGAGCTTGACGGTTATCGGCTGCCACTCTATCTCGAAGAGGTAGTCTCCGGTCGCCTCTGCGCCGCCGCCTTTAACCTGTATGAGTGCCTCGTGGGCGGCCATCACTATCTTTCTCTGGAAGCCCATGAGGTTTGTCTCGGCGTCTGCCACGTCGCTAATCGTGGAGCCGTCGGGGAGCACTATGGACTTTATCGTGGCGGCCTGTGGGAGCTGGACTACTATGTAGGCGTTCACGGAGTCCTTGAGCGTCTTCTTGTCAACCTTTGCCATGAGTCCCTTGCTGGTCCATGTGCCGATCTCCTTGATGTTTACGGGGACTATTATGCTGTGTATCTCGTGGGGCTCGGCGTTTCGTATCTTTATGGTGTCCCCGTACACGATGTAGGCCTTTATCCAGTAGCTCATGCCGAGAGGCGGTATCATGAGGGAGGCGCCGCCGACCTCGAACTCCTCGCCCTTCCAGTAGGCCAGGTCGACCATTGCGCCTTCCACGCTGACCCTGGCGGAGAGCTTGCCGGGGTTCACGGAGTAGAGTATCACTATTGCTCCGAGCGGTTTCCAGCCGGCCTTCTTCTTTATGAAGACGGTCTTTGTGGCGCCAGCCGGTATGGTCGCGTTCTCGAAGCGATCCTCGGACACTATGAAGGCGCTTGGAAGCACGTACTCTTCTCCCGCGGAGAGCTGGAGCGTGTACTTGCCAAAGCCTATCGCAGACGCGTCGAACTCCACGTGCTTGGGGTCGAACTTTATCGCCTCTGCGCCCGCCTCCTCCTGAGCCTCAGCGCTGAGGAGGTTTTTGCCGTCGGGAGTTATGAGGGCCTTCACCGCGTAGGGCGCGTAGTTGTCTATCGAGAACTTGACGGTGACGTTTTCCAGGCCGCTGCCGCTGAGGGAGGAGAGGTCTATAGGCACGTTCTCTGCGAGCGCGACCCACTTGCTTTTAACGAAGACTGAGATGAGCTTCGCCTTTACGGTGCCGTTAAACGTGCTAGGGGCAATCTTTATCTCGCCGCTATGGGAGATCAGGGCCTTTATCACCCCGTTCTCAACCTCCTTCTTGTCGAAGAGCACTGGGGCCACTCCCTGGGGCATCCCGTCCTCAAATACCACCTTGAACTCTTTGAGGTGGAAGCCCGGCGGCTCAGCGGCGGAGAGGAGGTCTATTATGTCGCTGGACGCGAAGTTTATCTCCGTCTCCTGGACGGTGGAAACTATTATCTCGACCTTGCCGAAGTACTGTGCAGTCTTGCTCGGCTCGGCGAGTGCCACTATGGGCGCGAGAGCCGCTATGACGAGTAGAGCTATCGCTAAAACAGCTATTTTACCATCCATACCCTTTTCGCCTGAAATATGGCTTAGACCACAGGAGTGTTATGCCGCCCCAATCCGCGCTGCGAAATAAACAGCCAAACTACGCAGGTATTACCTACGGAAAACCGCTTGCTCCCTAGCATCCCCCGGGCCCTGATAGAAAAAAATATCTTTCATCACAGTTAGCAGACATGTAGCGCGCCGGGGTAGCTCAGCCCGGTGGAGCGCCCGACCCTGCCCTGGGGGGCGACGCTGTTAACCGGGTGGATTCGCGGCTGTGAAGCCGCGGAGCCCATTCCCGGGTTCAAATCCCGGCCCCGGCGCCACAATCATTCTAGTTCCTGAGCGCCCCTCCACGAGGAGCCGCCCGGATCAGGTGCGCACGTATTTATTTGGCGCATGCATCCATTGGTTGTGAGTAAGGTCTCCTTTAAGGCTATGATTACTAATATAACGCTCATAGACTCGCCCAGCGGCGAAAAGCTGGTGAAGATAGACCTGAGCGAGGAGCGGGAGATGCCTGGACCCGTAGTGATGGGGCAGGGGAGCGAGCTTGCCCGAGAAGTCGTGCCCGTGGTGAGCCAGATTCTAAGGTCTATGCCGGGGTTTTCTGGAGGACGTATACGCGTGCCGCGCCTCACGATCTATCTTTCAGAGGACGAGTGGGACAAGATACTCGACAAGCCGAACATAGGCGAGTACTTAGAAGTAGTGTTCGAGGACAAAAAGATCCAGGTGCGTGGAGGAGACTAGCCGGGGCTCCACGCGAGCCTGTTTATGGGTATCTCCTGTATCCTCCCGTCGGGCGTCCAGCGCACCACTAGTATTGGTAGAAGCTTCCTCTCAAGCTCTTTTTGCGCTATGATTACCGGGTCTAGGCTTCCAGCCTCTTCGAGGGGTATTAGTATCGGCGCTCCAAGCGCGATCTGCAGAGCGCGTATACCTATTATCCTTGCTTTCTCGTACTTTGTTATCCAGGGCGGCCCCACCCTTATCTTATAGTCTCCTTCCCCCGAAGAACCGACACCATGTGACATAAGCGGGGTAGGGGAGAACGCGAGAGTATATATGTTTTGTTAAAAATCAGGTTATTTAAAACTTGCCTCCTCCTTTTTCCTCCTTCTTCTCTTTCGGCGGCGCGGCCGCTATTATGTCGTCAATCCTGAGTATCATTATCGCTGCCTCAGTGGCGGACTTTAGGACCTGCTTCTTCACGCTTGCAGGCTCTATGACTCCCGCCTCCATCATGTTTTCAACCTTGCCCGTATAGGCGTTTATGCCGGCCCACTTCTCGCCCTGCGCGTGGCGCTTCTTCAGCTCAGCTATCACGTCAACCGGCTCGAGCCCGGCGTTCTGCGCGAGTATGGCAGCAATGTTTTCGAGCGCCTCAGCGTACTTCTGGACTGCAAGCTGCTCCTTGCTGGGCAACGTCTTGGAGTAGTCGCGGAGCTTAAGCGCAAGGTCTATCTCGACTGCGCCGCCGCCCGCCACGATTTTCGGCTCCCTCACGACGTTCCTGACCACGCTGAGCGCGTCGTGTACCGCGCGCTCCGCCTCGTC
>JALVKT010000034.1 GCA_027027675.1 Thermofilaceae archaeon
TGCGCTCGCTAAGTATGGGGTGAGCGTTGCCCACTGCCCGTCGAGCAACGCGAAGCTGGGGAACGGTGTGGCCCCGGCGTGGGACATGATGCGCAGCGGCGTGAACGTGGGGCTGGGCACGGACGGGGCTGCGAGCGGCGACTCGGCCAGCATGCTCTGGGAGATGAGGGCTGCCTCGCTGATCCAGAGGGCCTATAGGGGGGAGGCGTGGCCCGTCTCGGCGCGCGACGCGGTGGCGATGGCGACGGTGAACGGGGGCAGGGCCCTCGGCGAGAGGCTGGGCGCGTTGAGGCCCGGCTGGCAGGGGGACATGGTGCTTCTCGACCTCCGCGACCCGAGCATGTGGCCCCCCGACAGGCTGGTGGAGAACCTCGTCTTCTCGGCGAGCTGCAGGGCGGTCGATACAGTTATAGTGGGGGGAGAGGTGGTTGTGAGGGCTGGGCGCCCCCTGAGGGTGGACCTGGGGGAGGCCTGGAGGATGCTTGCAGAGGCTAGGGGTGCACTGGTGGATGGGGAAGGGTAGGACTGTGTGGCTGCTCAGCGCCGCGGCCTTCCTGTACATGGCGGGCGTGGGCGCCACGCTGGCGGTGTTCCCGCTCGCGGTGAAGGCGGCTGGCGGGAGCGACCTGGACGTGGGAGTGGTGATAGGGGCGTGGAGCCTCGTATACCTGCTGGCCAACATCCCGGCTGGCATGCTGCTCGACAGGGCCGGGCCTTCGAGGCTCGTGCCGCTAGGCTTCTCAATGAACGCCGTGGTTGCGGCGCTGTACCTTGGCGGCAGCATACCCCTCTACCTCGCCGGCAGGGGGCTTGAGGGCGTCTTCGAGGCACTCATATGGACGGGCGTCTTCGGCTACACCGCGAAGGAGAACAGGGGCGGCGGCGTGCTCGCCAGCTTCGGCACCGTGTACGGCTCCATGGCCCTCGGCTTCACGCTAGGCCCCGCGGTTGGCTCCGCGGTCTACGAGGCGCTGGGCGCAAATGCCGTGTTCCTCGGGCTGGCCGCGCTGTCGCTGGCTGCCGGCGCCGCCTCCTGGGCCGCGCTGAGGGGCGTCGAGGCGCGCGGCTTCAGCGGTAGAGGGGGCGTGCCGCTGGGCGCCCTTAGGAGGCCGTTCGTCGCCCTCTCGGTGGCGCTGGCCCTACTGGTGGGCATGTTTGAGAGCAACCTCGTATCATACTCGCCGGGCATAGCTGGGGCGGTGGGCCTATCCAGCGGCGGCGGGGGCTACGTGCTGTCGCTGTACTACCTCGCCGGCCTCACCGCGCAGTTCAGCCTACGCTTCCTCGAGGGCGCCGTTGGGAGCACAGCCTACCCGGCCCTGGCGTACGCGGCCGTGCTCGCCTCGCTCGCCCTGATGCGTTCGGGGCCGGGGCTCGCAGCGGCGGTGGCGGTCGCGGGCTTCGTTGACGCGGCGACGACGAGTAGGATACAGGCGAGGCTTAGCGGGGCCCTGGAGGGGGCCGAGTCGACGGCGATAGGGCTTGGGAACGCTGCGTGGGCCCTCGGCTATACGAGCGGCGCGCCTATACACGCGGCGCTTGCGCCGAGCGTGGGGCCCGTGGAGTGGCTCGTGGTTATGGCCGCGTTTATGGCCTTTACCGCCGTGCTTTTGAGCCTGGCGGAGCGCGGGGCCGGCGTCGCCGGGGACGAAGAGTTGTAGTTGGCAACCACATTTTTCACGGCAAAACTTGTGGTTAACAACCGCAAGTTTTTATGGGGCTGCAGCGCAGTCTGAGACGTGGATGTAGAGTTTCTCAAGAGGGTTATTACTTCGCAGAGGGAGGAGATGCTGGAGCTCTTCAGGCGTGAGCGCATAGTTGAGCGCGAAGTAGATT
>JALVKT010000035.1 GCA_027027675.1 Thermofilaceae archaeon
GCCTCCACCGTGTACGTGCCGGCCACCGGCGGGGTCCACAGGCAGCCGGCCAGGCCCGCCGCGTCTGTCACAGCTGTGCACAGCGGCTCCCCGTTAACGCTCACCGTCACCGTCTTGCCGGGGAGGGGCTCGCCGCCCTCGCCGCTCAGCCTAACCGTAACCTTCGCGCTGCAGGTAGCGTTCACGCTGGGCACCGACACCGCTAGCACCGCCCTGTTCAGCACAACCCCCACCTCGACGGTGTGGCTCGTCACAGGCGCGTAGACAGTGTCGCCCGCGAACCTCGCCCTGTACATGTACGAGCCGCGGCTCGACTCCGTCACGGTGAAGCGCGCCACGCCGGCCGCGTCGGTATAGGCCGTCGCCACCGCGGTCCACGTGTGCCCGTCAACGCTCCTCTCAAGCACGACGAGCTTCGCCGCCAGCGGCGAGCCGTGGTAGCTCAGCGTCACGTTCACCTGGAAGGGCCTGCCCACCCTCGCCGACGCGGGCGCGGAGACGGCCAGCACGGGAACCCTCTTCACCGCTACCACCACGTCCCCGCTCACAGCCGGGTCGTGCAGCGGGTCGCCCGCGTAGACAGCCCTGAACCTGTACCCGCCGGAGCTCGGCGGCACGTAGCTCGTAGCCGCGTAGCCCGAGGAGTTTGTCTCCACCACAGCTATCGTAGTCCACGAGGAGCCCATGCGCACCTGGAACAGCACCTCGGCGCCCCCTATGCCCCGAGAGCCCGCGTGGAGCCTAGCCGTAAGACGTACAGGCTCCCCCTCCACCCCGCTGCTCGGGGCGGCGAGCTCCAGGCTGGGCCTAAGCCTCAGCCTGCGCTCCGCTATGCCGAAGTACCACTCCGTCCCCGCCGGGCTGTAGTAGGCGAGGACCGTCGCCAGCGTCGGGAACGGCGGGTTAACGTAGCTCAGCGAAGCCCTGCCGCCGGTGCCCGTGGAGCCCGTCCTCATCAATAGGGTCGCGAGGTCGGGGAGCCTCCTCACGATCAGGGCGACGCGGGCCCCCATGAGGCGGGCAGAGCCGTCGCTCACGTTCACGAGGGCCCTCATCCTCTCGCCGCCGGCCGCGCTGGGCGGGTTCAGAAGGTCCCTGTCAACGCTCTTCACCGCGTAGCCCTCCACGATGTTCGGCGTCTCAATGTAGAGTATCATCTTGTCGGCCGAGGCGCCGCCCGAGAAGGAGAACTCCGCCTTCTTGAAGGCCCCATAGGTGGACACGCTGTCCGGCGTGTACGCCGTCCTAGTGCTCCCGTCGACGAGCGTAAGGTTGACCACGGACGCCCTCGGGGGAATAATCCAAGCTGTGCTGTGGAGCGTCACCGTGTCGTCGAACTCGACGGTGTACCAAACGTCAACCGTGGGCTCCCCGGCAACAGCCCTAAACCTCCCCGACGCGCCGCCGCACCACGCCGCAGAGGCGGTGTAGCACACCGTCATCGGCGGTACGACGACCTTAACCCTCGCGTTCCTCAGGGGCAGGTGCTCCCCAGCCAGGTCCACCGCGGCGTTGCCGCTGCTGTCGGCCATCACCGAGGCGACGAGCCTGTCCCCAACCCATATCTGAACCACCGCGCCCGCCGGCAGCCCCGTAAACCTTACCACGGTGTCGTTGTACACGGCGATGTAGTCGAAGCTCCACCTCTCATCCCCCTTCACCGCGAGCCTCAGGAAGGAGTCTCCGCTACTCGTAGAGTCCGCGTGCAAGCTGACCCAGCCCGAGCCCACGTCCGCGAACGTCTCGTACCTGCCACTCGTAATGTACTTCACCCTCATCCACACGTCCCCCGAGCTCGGAGGCACGGCGGCGCTCGAC
>JALVKT010000036.1 GCA_027027675.1 Thermofilaceae archaeon
ACATACGCTCGGGCGGCGTGGAGGCTGTGCTCGGCGGCCTCAAGCCCCTCGAGGTGCTGGGCCGCGTCTCCAGGGGCCAGGCGGTGGGCGTGCTGGACGCGTCGCACCCAATCCTCTGGGTCGAGGTGCGCGTCAACGGCTCCTGCGTCCCCCTCTACGCCCTCCTGGCGCCGGGGGAGCTGGCGGCTCTCTCCGGTCAGGGCGTTGGCGAGGCCGAGCTGCGGGGCACGGGGTGGGCGGTTCTGAGGGCCGTGGATGGTGGGTGGTGGGCCGTGGTGAACGGCAGCGGCGGGGGGAGCGGCGCGCTCCTCTTCTCGCGCGGCGTCTACGCGTCTACGTGGAACAGCAGCCCGGGGGCGGCGGAGCTGTACTGGCTCTCGCTCTTCCAGGTGGTGGAGGTGGGCGGGAACTATGACCCGGCCAGCCGGGCGGCGATGGAGTGGCTCCACGGCTGGGGCGTGAAGGTGGTCGCCTACATCTGGATGCCGGCCGGCTACCACTTCCTCGAGGGGGGAGACAACCCCTTCATGAAGTGGGTCTACGAGAACAGAGAGTGGGCCTCGCTGAACCCGAACGGCCCGTACCCCCACACGGAGGAGGCGGGTTACTGGTGGGCCCACGAGTACTACTTCGACCTCGGGAACGGGGAGGTTCTGCGGCGCCGGGTGGAGTACCTCGAGGGCTTCGCGGGGAGCCACGGGTACCAGGGCTTCTTCTTCGACTGGGCCAGCGGCTCGTTCCTCGAGGAGCCCGAGTACAGGGGGATAGCCGCGGAGTGGAGGCGTAGACACCCCGGCCTGGAGTACCAGGAGGCCGTCGCCGAGCTCTATAGGCGGCTGGCCCGGGACGGCTGGCTCATAGTGACGAACCAGGCTTTCAGGAAGGCCAGGTGGCTCCTCCCCCTGCCAACATACGACATGACTGAGAGCTACATCGTGGGCTCCGAGTACTACGGGAGGAGGTGCAGCATCGGCGGGAGGGAGGTGGAGCTCCCAGACACGCAGTACTACCCCGTCAGCAGCGACCCCCTCCGGGGGAGCCTCTCCGACACCCTCTACTACATAGACCTCCTCAACAGGCTCGCAGCCGAGTACGGCGGCCCCCGCTTCAAGGGCTACATCTACATGAACTACGCGGCCCCCCGCCGCAGCCTCGTGCATGGCCGCTGCGTCCTCCAGGAGCCGAGGAACGCCGTCTACTACTCCCTCGCAATGGCCCTCATAGCCGGCCACCACGCCTACCTCGAAGTCCCCTTCAACAAGAGCCTGGAGCGGGACCCAGTCTACTTCTACTACATGGGCCGCCCAGTGGGGCCCCGCCTCAGGATACCCCACGGATACGCGAGGTACTACGAGCACGGCGTAGCGGTAGCCGGCCTCTGGCCCCACACGTCAACGGTGACGCTGAAGGTGCCCCCGGGCGTGATGCGCCTCTACGACCCCTACACGGGCTCCTGGCTCACAGCGGCGAACGGGACAGTAACGGTAACCCTCACGCCCGTAAGGGACCAGGCGACAGGCCTCCCAGCCCCCCTCGGCCGCATATTCCTCTACGAGTACAGGCCGCCCCGCCCCCAGCCGTACCGGCCGCCGCTCACCTACCGCCGCGCCATAAGCCTGATAAGGAGGCTCACAGGCCTCACACCCATCTAGCCGGCCATGACGACCTACTTCGCCGCCATACCGGCGCCCATACGCTGCTACGACGACCTCATACCCCCGAGCTACACCCCAATACCCCTGGAGAAGAGGCACCTAACCCTCGCCTACCTCGGCCCCCTCCCAGACCCCCGCGCGGCCACGGAAGCCCTGCGCC
>JALVKT010000037.1 GCA_027027675.1 Thermofilaceae archaeon
CCCGCCCAGCAAGGCTTATCTGGGCTATGATGTCCAACCGGAGGGCTTACGGAGGAGTGAAGAATGTGGCCGTAGCTGAGCCCCCACAAATCCTGGAGTAAAATCATGCTATAACAACAGTGTAGAATATGCTCTCCGAAGTCTATGTTATACAGAGTTATCTGTATCGAGCATTTGAGTAGTCACCATTTGTGAGTCCGGATTATATTATGACACGGGTGATATGATGCATGGTGGTAAATATGAAAAATACCGGTCTTGTGGCGCTGGCCGTGGTGGTTGGCGCCCTAGTGGTGCTATCACCAATATACGTGCCAGCTATACAGCACGTTATTAGCCCGCAGCCCACACCTCAGGTTCAGCAGACCCAGCAGCCACAGGGGCAGCAGGAAGCATCCGCACCCGTCTATGTAAACAGTAGTGGCAGTGTGAACGATACCGCATTATCGCAGGAGATCAATAGTATCCCGGCTGGCGAGTTAAGTGATAGCGAGAAAAAAGACCTGCTATTCATGAGGGAGGAGGAGAAGCTGGCTAGAGACGTGTACTTAACTCTCTACAAGATATGGGGGGCACAGATATTCGCGAATATAGCTAGGAGCGAGCAGACGCACACAGATGCTGTTAAGATGCTGCTGGAAAAGTACGGGCTCCCCGACCCGGCCGCCGGCAAAGGTATAGGTGAGTTCACAAACCCCGAGCTACAGGAACTCTATAACAAGCTTGTAGAGGAGGGCAGCAAGTCTCTGGTTGACGCGTTGAAGGTGGGCGCTCTGATCGAGGAGAAGGACATAATAGATTTGAAGAAGGCAATCAACGAGACAGACAATCCGGATATAAAGCTTGTATACGAGAACCTCATGAGGGGCAGCAGGAACCATCTACGCGCCTTTGTGAGAATGCTTGCCCAACAGGGAGTTGAATACAAGCCCCAACTGCTAAGCATGGAGGAGTACAATGAGATAATAAGCAGCCCCTGGGAGACGGGAATGGGTGGTCAGGGAGGCGGCCACGGCAGGGGAGGCCGGCACGGCCAGAACAACAATGGTTGGCTTTTGCCAGCAACCCCACTACCTATATCTACGTGATGCGCACGCGTGGTTTAATCAAAATTTTTCTCAAGAGTCGTATGAGGTTATACCGGCAAGTGGGTTAGGGTTATTGTTACTGCTTAATTAAGCGTATTGGAAGGGTGTGCGTAAGGCTTTTAGATGTAGAATTTTTTACTGGCGTCCCTGTATTGTTTAAACTATTTTGCGTCGCATGCCACCTAAGATTTATATATAATTACTGGAATGTGGTGTGGAACACGGAAATATAGGCAATGGTGGTTGAATGGCAGTGTCGAAGAAAGCCCTAATCATTATAGCGGCGATAATTGTTATCGCCATAATCGCCGGCGCCCTAATAATGATGAAGAAGCCGGCGCCGCAGGCCGAGAGCGTCATAATCATAGGCACGACCGACAAGGTCACCGACCTCGACCCGGCGAACGCCTACGACTTCTTCACCTGGGAGGTTCTCAGCAACATCATGAGCGGCTACTTCGAGTACGAGCCCGGCACGCTCCAGCTAAAGCCGGCCCTAGTGGAGAGCTACGAGACACAGGACGGCGGCAAGGTCTGGATACTCCACCTCAAGAAGGGCCTGAAGTTCAGCGACGGCACCGAGCTCACAGCCGACGTGGCGAAGTGGAGCATAGACAGGGTCGCGAAGATAAAGGGCGACCCCAGCTGGTTCGTCCTGGACTTCGTCGACAAAGTGGAGGTCGTAGACAAGTATACGCTTAAGATAACGCTTAAGCAGCCCGTCTCCTTCTACAAGGCAGTCCTCGCGGTGCCCACATACTTCCCCGTCTCCCCCAACAGCTACCCAGCCGACAAGATCTCCAGCGACAACACCGCGGGCGGCATAGGCCCCTACAGGATAGTCAAGTGGGAGCGCGACCAGGAGCTCGTCTTGGAGGCCAACCCCAACTGGTACGGCCCGGCACCCAAGGCTAAGAAGATAATCATTAAGTTCTACAAGGACGCCACAGCGCTCCGCCTCGCCCTTGAGAGCGGCGAGATAGACGTAGCGTGGAGGACCCTGAACCCGAGCGACATCATAAGCCTGAAGAAGAGCGGCAAGTACAACGTCATCGAGGGCAACGGCGCCTTCATACGCTACATAGTCTTCAACACTAAGATATCGCCCTTCGACAAGAAGGAGGTCAGGCAGGCCCTGGCCGCGGCCCTCTGCAGGGACAAGATAGCCAACGAGGTGTTCCTCGGCACAGTGGAGCCCCTCTACAGCCTCGTCCCCAAGGGCCTCTGGAGCCACATAGACGCCTTCAAGGAGAAGTACGGTGCAACTCAGAACCTCGAGCTAGCCAGGCAGCTGCTCAAGAAGGCCGGCTTCAGCGAGACAAACAAGCTCAAGGTGGAGCTCTGGTACACGCCGAGCCACTACGGCAGCACGGAGGCTGACCTCGCGGCGAAGATCAAGGAGTGCTGGGAGGCGACTGGAATGGTCGAGGTCACGATTAAGAGCGCCGAGTGGAGCACATACCTCCAGATGACCAGGAAGGGCCAGCTCCCCGTCACGCTTTACGGCTGGTACCCGGACTACATAGACCCCGACGACTTCCTCTACCCGTTCCTCCACACAGGCTCCAACAGGTGGCTGGGCAACCCGTACAGCAACCCCGAGATGGACAAGCTCTTGGAGCAGGCCCAGGTCGCGCCCGACCAGGCGACGAGGGCCAAGCTCTACGAGCAGGTGCAGGAGATGCTCGCCGAGGACGCGCCCATAGTGCCGATATTCCAGGGCAAGCTCTACGCAGTCGCGCAGAAGAACGTGAAGGGCATAGTGCTAGACCCCTACATGCTGCTAAGGTACTGGCTGATATACAAGGGGTAAGTTTTTTCCACGCAAAACCAGCCTTTTTCCCGCTTCAACTAGTGATGGGTTATGGCGAGCCTACGAGCCTACATACTCGCAAGGGTTCTCCTAACGATACCCATGGTGCTCATACTACTCACGATAGTGTTCTTCATCATGAGGATACTCCCCGGCAACCCGGTACTCGCGATGGTCGGCATGAAGGCCTCGGAGGAGCAGATAAAAACCCTCATGAAGGAGCTCGGCCTCGACAAGCCCCTCTGGCAGCAGTACCTCGACTACCTCTGGGGCCTTCTCCACGGAGACCTCGGCCGCTCAATGATCTGGGGGCGGCGGCCAGTGCTACAGGAGATATGGGACCACTTCCCAGCAACGGTGGAGCTCGCCGTGGCCGGCTTCACCGTTAGCGTCCTCCTCGGCCTCCTCACGGGCTCCCTGGCCGCGGTGAAGAGGGGCACGCTGCTGGACGCGGGCCTCAGGGTGTGGGGCATACTCGCCTACGCCCTCTTCATCCCCCTGCTGGGCATGTTCTTCCAGCTGGTCTTCGGGGTCTGGCTCCACTGGTTCCCCGTGGCCGGCAGGAAGAACCCGCTCATAGACGTGCCCACCATAACGGGCTTCTACATGGTCGACAGCATCCTGGCCGGCAACCCGTGGGGCGTCGTCGACGCGCTCTGGCACCTGGCACTCCCATCCCTCACCCTGGGCATAGTGCTCTCAGGCATATACACGAGGCTCGTCAGGACAAGCATGCTCCAGGTTCTGGGGGAGGACTTCGTCAGGGCCCTGCGCTCCAGGGGGATACCGGAGTCGAAGATACTCTTCGGCCACGTCCTCAAAAACGCCTTCATACCGGTCCTCACCATGATGGGCCTCCAGTTCGCCCTGCTCCTCGCGGGCGCCGTGCTCACCGAGACAACCTTCTCCTGGCCGGGCCTCGGAACATTCCTAGTTGAGAGGATAGAGTACAGGGACTACACCACAGTCCAGGGCACCATAGTCTTCTACGCGCTCCTCGTGAGCACTGTGAGCCTCATCGTGGACGTCATCTACGCCTACATAGACCCGAGGATAAGGTACTGAGGTGCCGCGTATGGAGAGGCTCAAAAAGTTGTGGCGGAGGCAGAGGGTCGACGTAGCCCTCACACTCGCGGGCGCGGCGATAGTGCTCCTCGTACTCTTCATGGCGGTGTCGGCGCCCATCCTCGCGCCCTACAACCCCATAGTGTCGGTGGACGACTCCCTCCTCCCACCCAGCCCCAAGCACCCCATGGGCACCGACAGCCTCGGCAGGGACGTGTACAGCCGCGTCCTCTACGGGGCGCAGATAATACTCCTCGTAGTCCTCACGTCCACGACGGTCTCACTGATAACCGGCAGCACGCTCGGCCTAATCTCAGGCTACTTCGGCGGCGCGGTAGACAGGGCGCTGAGCGTGATAATGGACAGCATATACGCCTTCCCAGGCCTTATACTGGCCATCGCTGTGGCGGCGGTGCTCGGCCCCGGCGTCCTCAACACGGTGATCTCCATATCAGTGGTCTACATCCCAACCTACTTCAGGATGGTCAGGGGCCACGTGCTGAGCGTCAAGAGCCGCCTATTCGTGGAAGCGGCCAAGGCGCTCGGCGCAAGCGACTGGACAATAATGACCCGCTACGTCCTGCCAAATGTCCTCGTAACAATACCCGTCGTCTTCTCGATGAACGTCGCCGACGCAGTCCTCACAGAGGCGGCGCTCAGCTTCCTCGGCCTCGGCGTCCCGGCCCCCACGCCGGACTGGGGCTTCGACCTCAAAAACGGGCAGCGAAACCTCCTCTCAGGCTACTGGTGGCCAGCCCTCTGGCCAGGCTTCTTCATAACACTCCTGGCGCTCGGCTTCAGCCTATTCGGCGAAGGCCTCAACGAGCTCGTGGGTGGTGAAGCATGACCGAAGAGCTGGTCAGGATAGAGGACCTCAAGACGTACTACTTCGCCGGAGACGAAGTCGTAAAGGCCGTCGACGGCGTAACCCTCACCCTAGGGAAGGGCGAGATAACCGCGCTGGTCGGCGAGTCGGGCAGCGGAAAGTCCACCCTGGCCTTCTCCATCATACGCCTCCTCCCCCAGGGCGGGAGGATAGTGGGCGGCCACATATACTTCGACGGCGTAGACCTCGCCGCCCTGCCAGAGGAGGAGATGAGGCGCTACAGGGGCAAGAGGATCTCAGCGGTATTCCAGGACCCGCTCACGTCGCTGGACCCGCTGATGAGGATTGGAGACCAGTTCGTGGAGACGCTCCAGACCCACTTCCCCATCACAAGGGAGGAGGCCGAGGAGAAGGCTAAGAAGCTGCTCGAAACCGTCGGCATACACCCGGAGCGCTTCCACGACTACCCCCACCAGCTCAGCGGAGGCATGAGGCAGCGCGTGATGATAGCCCTCGCCATAGCCACGGAGCCCGACCTCGTCATAGCCGACGAGCCCACGACAGCCCTCGACGTGGTGATACAGGCCCAGATAATGGACATCTTCAAGAGGCTCAGGGACAGGCTCGGCATATCCTTCCTACTCGTAACCCACGACATAGCCCTCGCCATGGAGGTGGCCGACAAGATAGCCGTGATGTACGCGGGGAAGCTCGTAGAGTACGCGTCAACCCAGGACATATACAGGGAGC
>JALVKT010000038.1 GCA_027027675.1 Thermofilaceae archaeon
CGCCGTCGAGCCAGAGGCAGAAGATGCTTAGAAAGCCGCCCCACATACTCATAACCACGCCGGAGACCCTAGCGATAATCCTCGTGGCTCCCAAGTTCCGGGAAAAGCTGCGCAGCGTCCGCTGGGTCATAGTCGACGAGATACACAGCCTGGCCGAGAATAAGCGCGGCGTACACCTAACCCTCTCGCTGGAGAGGCTGAGAGAGCTTGTCGGCAGGGACTTCGTCAGGATAGGCCTCTCAGCCACCATAAACCCCCTCGAAGAGGTGGCAAAGTTTCTCGTCGGCTACAGCGACGACGGAGAGCCGAGGAGCTGCGTGATCGTGGACGCGCGCTACGCCAAGAAGAAGAGGCTGCGCGTAGTGTCGCCGGTCGACGACCTGATACACACGCCCTCCGAGGTGGTGTCCAGGGAGATGTACAGGCTCGTCTACGACATAGTCTCGAAGAACAGGACAACACTCATATTCACCAATACGAGGAGCGGCACGGAGCGCGTCGTCTTCCACCTCAAAAAGCTGGCCAGGGAGAGGGGCGACATAAGGGAGGACCAGATAGCGGCTCATCACAGCAGCCTTTCACGCAACGTGCGCCTCGACGTCGAGGAGAAGCTGAAAAAGGGTGAGCTGCGGGCGATAGTCAGCAGCACAAGCCTCGAGCTGGGCATAGACATAGGCTACATAGACGTTGTCGTGCAGCTGGGCTCGCCGAAGTCCGTGACGCGGTGCCTGCAGCGCATAGGGAGGAGCGGCCACAGGATCCGCGACGTCAGCAAGGGGATAATGGTGTGCGCCGACAGGGACGACCTGGTGGAGGTGGCGGTGATGGTGAGGGAGGCCTATAGGCACCACCTAGACAGGGTTCACATACCGCGGAACGCGCTGGACGTGCTGGCCCAGCACATAGTCGGCATGAGTATCGAGAAGAAGTGGAGCGCCGAGGAGGCCTTCAAAGTTGTTAGGAGGAGCTACTGCTACCGCGACCTCCCCTGGGAGGACTTCGAGAACCTCCTCGTGTACCTGAGCGGAGGGTACAAGGAGCTTGAAGGCCACAAGGTGTACGGGAAGATATGGTACGACCCCGAGGACAAGATGTTCGGCAGGAGGGGGCGCTACGCGCGCGTGATATACTCGCTAAACATAGGCACGATACCCGACGAGGTCAGCGTGAAGGTGTTCACTCTGGACGGCCGCTACGTGGGGAACATAGAGGAGGAGTTTCTCGAGCGCCTCGCCCCCGGGGATAGGTTCGTCCTGGGAGGCAAGGTCTACGAGTTTGTCAGGTCAAAGGGGATGAAGGCCTACGTGCGGCCCGCGTTCGAGCAGAAGCCCACGATACCCAGCTGGTTCAGCGAGATGCTCCCACTAAGCTATGACTTGGCGTTGAAGATAGGCGGGTTCCGGCGCCAAGCCTTTAACTGGCTCGAGAAGGAGGGGGGAGGCGAGAGGCTTGAACGCTACGTTAGGAGGGAGTGCCGGGCCGACGAGAAGTCGGCGAAGGCTATACGCGGCTACATAGAGGAGGAGTACCTCTACCTGAAGAGCCTGGGCATAGACGCCTACCCCAGCGACAAGGTCATCCTTGTGGAGAGGTACGTTGACGAGGCCGGCCGGCTGCACCACGTCTTTCACACCCTCTTTGGCAGGAGGACGAACGACGCGTTGTCGAGGGCCCTGGGCTACCTGGCGTCACGCGCCTCGGGGACAAACATAGGGATCGCTGTTCACGACAACGGTTTCGCGCTCATATACCCGCCCGGGGTCAAGCCGCGGGTCACCATAACGGACTTGAAGAGCGACGAGCTGAGGGACGTTCTGAAGCGGGCCCTCGCGAACACGGAGCTTTTGAGGCGCAGGTTCCGCCACGTCGCCGTGAGGAGCCTAATGATACTGAGGAACTATAAGGGGCACGAGATAAGCGTTGGCAGGCAGCAGGTGAGCGCCGCCACTCTCCTGAAGATTGTGAAGAGGTGGAGCGACTTCCCAGTGCTCAAGGAGACGTACAGGGAAATACTTGAGGACTACATGGACGTGGAGCACGCGGAGGAAGTCCTCAGGATGATTGAGCGCGGAGACATAAGGGTGGTTGAAGCCCCGCCGCAGAACGTGCCCAGCCCCTTCGCGCACAACATAGTCCTCGAAGGGCTCAGCGACATAGTATTGATGGAGGATAGAAGGGCTCTCATCCAGCGCTTCCACGACATGATAATGGAGAGGCTTAAAAGAATGGGCTACATCCAGCCTGCAAGCGGGAAAGAAGAAGGGAAGATACGCGCTAAAGCCGTTAGTCCCCGCGGCCGGCGAGGCGGCTTGAGAAGAAGGCCTTAAACTCTCCCCCCTTAACCGAGACAGCTATCTTCACGCCCGGCTTTTTAACCCAGGGTCTACGCTCCACAAGCGTGGTGCCCCTAGCCTTGCCGCACAGCGCCACTTCGACGGGGTGCTCCTCGAAGGTGAAGAGTTCACTCCTCAGCGCGGCGGCCACGGCCATCGGGTCGTGAAGCCTCATCAGAGGGTCGCCGACCCGCTCGATGTAAAACCTGGACACGTGGGAGGCCAGCCTGCAGGCCGGGCAGCCGGCCTCTCCAAGCGCCTCCGCCTCCTCAAGCGTTAAGCCAGCCGCAGGATCCATGGTCACGTCCAAGCCTATAGCGTACGTGTTAAGCCCGCTGCTAAACACTATCTCCGCAGCCTCCGGGTCCTGCCACACGTTAAACTCCGCCGTAGCCGTAGCGTTGCCGAAGCCGTAGGGGGAGAGCCCGTACGCGCCGCCCATCATGTAGTGGGCCTCCACGTAGTCGACGAGCTCCGGCTCCAGGGAGAGCGCCAAGGCAAGGTTCGTCAGGGGCCCCGTGGTTATCAACGTAACCCCACCCGTCTCCCGGGCAATCCTCGCAATAGCGTTGGCCGCGGCCTCACCAACGACGCGCCCGCCGCTTAGCCCCAGCCCCGCAATCCCGTCTTCACCGTGAACCCACTCAGCGGTCTTAAGCTTGCCCACGAGGGGCTTACGGGCCCCCACGTATACGGGCACGTCGTCCCTACCCAAAAGGTGGAGCACGCCCCCACTGTTCCTCGCAGCCTTTTCCACGTCAACGTTTCCCGCAACCGCGGTCACAGCCTCCAACCTAAGCTCGGGGGAGAGAGCGGCTAACGCGATCGCGAGGGCGTCGTCTATGCCCGTGTCCACGTCTAAGACTACAGGCCTACTCAACGCTCCTCACCAGGGCTTCAACCTCGCTTCTACGAGGCAAGCCGGTTATAGCGCCTTTCCTACCAACCTTAACGGCAGCCGCAGCCGCCGAAAACCTCAGCCTTTCCTCAAGCTCCATTCCCTCAGCCAGCCCCACAGCGTAGGCGGCCGCGAACGCGTCGCCGGCAGCCACCGTGTCAACGACCCTTACACGGTACGCAGGGACGTAGACGGGCCCCGCTCCACGCCGGCACGCGACCGCGCCCCTAGAGCCGAGCGTGACTACCGCCTCGCCAAACCTCTCGGCTAAGGCCTTCGCTGCCCTCTCCGCGTCCTCCCTGCCCTCCACTTTTACGCCTAGAAGCTGCGACGCTTCAACCTCATTAGCTATCACAACGTCTACAAGCTCCTCGAACCCGGGAGGCAGGGGCCTGTAGGGCGCCGTGTTAAGCACGCGTACCAGCCCGTATTCTCCGCCAACCCTGAAGGCCTCCTCTACAGCGTCCAGAGGCACCTCCAGCTGGGCCAGGACAACCTCGGCGTCGCTGAAGGCGTCCCTAGCCCTGTCCACGTCGCCCGGCGTCAGCTTGGCGTCTGTTCCCCGGTAAACAGCTATAATGTTCTCGCCGCCCTCACCGACCATTATAACGGCGACGCCGGTAGGCGTCTCGTCGTCAACGACTACGTAGCGCGTGTCAACCATGTTTTCCCTCAGCACCCTCAGCAGCATCTCACCGTTACTGTCGCTACCCACCCTGGAGACAAACGCCGTGGGCGCCCCTAGGCGGGAGGAGGCGACAGCCTGGTTAGCCCCCTTCCCCCCAGGGCTAACCCCGAGCCTGTCGCCGATAACAGTCTCCCCCCTGCGTGGTAGACGGGGCAGGTACACCGTATAGTCTACGTGGGCGCTTCCAACAACGGCTACGCCGACCCCCATGCAACCCCCTCAGATAACCAGGCTCCCGCCAAGCCTTTTCTTTACCTCTTCGAATATCCAGCGCGCAACGACAAGCGTCAACACCGTGTGGAGGACGTTAAACACCGCTGTCAAAGCGAAGAGGGCGGCCGCGCCGCCAAGCCACGAAACCATTGAGAGCGCGTACCCCAGGAACCCCGGGAAAAGCACGTACAGGTACAAGTAGTTAGCAATAGTCATCACAACAGCCCTAACCGTGGAGCCCCACACCACCTGCCACACAAGCCTCCTCGCCACAGCCGCCCCGAGAAGCATGGCCGCCACGGCCCCCAGCTTCATCGACGCCGATACGGGGTCGCTGCCCCTCGCTACGAGGCCGAGAAAATGTATGAGCGTCGCCGCCAAGCCGTAGGGAAGCCCGCAGAAGTAGAAGGCCAGCGCGTCCGGTATCTCGGCGGCGTCAAACTTTAGGTAAGGTAGCAGCGGAAAGGGCACCTCTACCCTGAGCAGGGAGAGCGCTATAGCTGTGCCCCCTAGGATCGACATGAGAACCAGTCTCTTATAGTCCGGCACGACCACTAAACAGAGAGACACGTTTTTAACTCTTTTACCTCCTCTCAAGCACGGCTGCGAAAAAGCCTATAGTCCCGTGCACGTGGGGGTAGAGCCGCTGACCCGCGACCCCGAAAGCCTCGACGCCTAGCCTAGGCTCAGCCTCCACAGCCTCAAATCCCAGCTCCTCCACAGCCCTCCTCACAATATGCTCGTTCTCCTCCAACGTTAAAGTGCACGTCGAGTAAACCATGCGTCCCCCGGGCCTCAGGACGCGCGCAGCAGCGCTCACAATCTCCCACTGCAGACGGCTGTAAACGTCGACGTACTCCCTCCTAACCCACAACCTCATCTCCGGGCTAACCCCAAGCCTACCCAGACTGCTACAGTCAGGATCCACTATAAGCCCAGGGACTCCCCTAAGCGGTGGGAGACGTGAATCGCCGACAACAAAGTCGACGCGGCCGCGAAGCCCAAGCCTTGAAGCAAGCCTCACAGCGGCCAGCACCCTCCTACGTTTAATGTCAACGCCGACCCCATACCCGCTGCGAGAGGCGAAGTGCATAATCTTCACGCCAGGCGCGGACGTGACGTCCACGTACACGCCCCTAAACCCCGTCAAGTGGGCGGCGAGGCTGCTGGCCCTCTCCTGTATGACGAAAAGCCCCCTCCTGTACTCGGGTGTTCTAGCTATCCCGGCCCCGCCATGCACGGCAGCCACGTCGTCGAGCACAGGGTCCTCCTCCACCGTGAACCCCCTGCGCCTCAGGGCGGCCACAACTTGACCCCTTAGCTCGGGCCTTACGCTCCTAATCCACAGCGGCTGCCTCCTGTTAAACGCCTTGAAAAGCCTGTATGCCTCCCGGCCTAGAAGCCCC
>JALVKT010000039.1 GCA_027027675.1 Thermofilaceae archaeon
ACGCGGTCAAAACGGCCAGGCCTAAGCAAAGCAGGATCAATAATATCAGGCCTATTAGTAGCAGCAATAACAACAACACCCTCCAACCTCTCCAAACCATCCATCTCGGTGAGCAGCTGGCTTACGACGCGCTCCGTGACGCCGGAATCTGTTGTTACAAGGCCCCTCATCGGGGCTATGCTGTCTATCTCGTCGATGAATACGACGCTCGGCGCCACCTGTCTCGCCTTGCGGAACAGCTCCCTTATGGCGCGCTCGCTCTCACCAACCCACTTGCTGAACACTTCTGGCCCCTTTATGCTCACAAAGTTTGCCTCGCTCTCCGTCGCCACAGCCTTCGCCAGGAGGGTCTTACCCGTGCCAGGAGGACCGTACAAGAGAATACCCTTAGGCGGGTCTACGCCTATCTTCTCGTACGCGTCGGGATACTTGAGCGGCCACTCTACGGTTTCGCGGAGCTGCTGCTTCACGTCGTGAAGCCCGCCGATATCGTCCCAGTGCACGGCTGGCACTTCAACCTCTATCTCCCTGAGCGCGCTGGGGGTTATCTCGCGGTACGCGTTCATGAAGTCGTCCATTGTAACCTTGAGGTTGTCCAGTACCTCCACGGGTATCTCCTCGCGCTCCAAGTCTATCTGTGGCAGTATGCGGCGGAGCGCCTTCATAGCCGCCTCCCTGCAGAGCGCAGCAATGTCGGCCCCCACGTAGCCGTGGGTTATCTCTGCAAGCTTGTTAAGGTCGACGTCGTCCGCGAGGGGCATGTTCCTCGTATGCACCTTGAGTATCTCAAGCCTCCCCTTCTTGTCCGGCACGCCGATCTCTATTTCGCGGTCGAAGCGTCCGGGGCGTCGGAGCGCCGGGTCTATAGCGTTCGGCCTGTTCGTTGCCCCTATCACTATGACGTCGCCGCGCGTCTCGAGGCCGTCCATCAGCGCGAGGAGCTGGGCCACCACACGCTTCTCAACCTCGCCCGTCACTTCTTCGCGGCGGGGGGCTATCGCGTCTATCTCATCAATGAATATTATTGCCGGGGCGTGCTCCTTAGCCTCCTGGAAGATATCCCTCAGCTTCTGCTCGCTCTCACCGTAGAACTTGCTCATTATCTCCGGCCCGTTTATGGGTAGGAAGTATGCGTCCGTCTCGTTCGCCACAGCCTTCGCCAGGAGGGTCTTACCCGTGCCAGGAGGACCATACAAGAGAATACCCTTAGGCGGATCTATGCCAAGCCTCTTAAAGAGCTCAGGGTGTTTGAGCGGCAGCTCTACGAGCTCCCTTATCTTCTGCTTCGCCTCCTCGAGGTCGCCCACGTCGTCATAGGTTATGCGGGGTATCCTGCCCAGCTCGAGCGGATGATCTATAATCTTGACATGCGTCTTCTCAGTTATGAGGACAGGCCCCCTGGGCTTGACATTTACAACAGTGAAGTGTATCATCTGGCCCAGCACGGGAACCTGTATCACGTCGCCCTCCACTACCGGCCTGTCGAGAAGCCTCTTCTTCACGTAGGCGATGAAGTTCTCGTCTATCGAGAGCTGCATGTTCACCGGCGCGAGCCTTACGAGGCTGGCAGGCTTCACCTCTACAGGCCTCACCTTAACCTTCTCCCCGATGCTCACGCCAGCGTTCTTGCGGGTCCACCCGTCCATCCTTATTATCCGCTTACCCCTGTCCTCGGCGTAGCCGGGCCACGCTATTGCGACAGTCTTACGCTTACCCTCTATCTCCACAACGTCGCCCGCGCTTATGCCGAGCTCCGCCATGACGTCCTCGTCTATGCGTACGCGTCCCCTGCCGACCTCGTGCTGCCTTACCTCATATACTCTGAGTTCAACCTCTTTACTCTCCTTTTCTCTCACCACTAGTCCCCTTAGAAAATGGCTAATACTCATCACAGCGTTGCACATTTAAAACTTAACGCGCACCCGGCCGCACGGCTGTTGTGACGAAAAGTTTAACCGCGCTTCCCATGTAGATAGTCGGCGATACCCTTGAGTGTAGAGGAGAAAAGCTTTGTCCTCGTATCCTACACGGCGTGGGTGCTGAACGGGGAAGAAAAGGTTATAGACACTACCTCGGAGGAGGTGGCCAGGGAAGCCGGTATTTACCGTGAAGGCAGCGTGTACGAGCCAGAGCTGGTCGTCGTCGGCGAGAAGTTTCTCCTAGAACCCGTGGAGAAGGCGCTCGTCGGGATGAAGGAAGGCGAGGAGAAAGAGATAATCCTAGAGCCCAAGGACGCATTCGGTGAGCGTGACCCCAAGAAGATACGCATACTCTCCGCCCGCGAGCTTACACGGAGAAACATTATCCCGAGAGTGGGAGAGGAGGTCGAGATTAACGGTCAGCGGGGCAGGATTATACGTGTAGGCGCCGGCCGCGTGGTCGTTGACTTCAACCACCCCTACGCTGGGAGGAAGGTGAAGTTCCACGTAAAGGTTGAGAAGATTATAAGCGACGACGCGGAGAAGCTTCGGGAACTCTTCCACAGGTGGTTCCGTGGCATCCCCCGCGACGAAATAAAGGTTAGGCTCGGGGAGGGCGAGGCTGAGATAGAGGTTCCGCCCACAATACTCAGCTATGAGGGCGCCCACATACTAATACAGGGGTTCACCAGGGACGTTGAGAAGTACTTCGAAGGCATAGGTAAGGTGAAAATAGTCATCGTCTACCAGCTCGAGAAGGCCTCCCAGAAGAGCGGCGGCCCCGCCGAGGAGACTGCCGCCGAGGCCGAGAGCGGCGAGAAGGCCTCTGAGACCTCCGAGACTGGCGCTGAGGGCGGCGAGGAGGCTGCCCCCGAGAAGGCCGAGCCTGAAGGCGAGGAGTAGCCTCGGGAAAAACGCGCACCCATAACTCCCTTTTTGGAGGATCCACTATCTCAGCCTCCACCACTGCTAAGCCTCCGCGCAACTTCCCCACAACCCTTTTTACAACGGCCTTCTCACCCTCAAGGATGTACGGCGGATTACACTGAGCCCCGTACTTCCTAGCCTCCTCGTCGCTGCAGGCGCTGGGGCGGCGATACGTGATCGTCATGCCTTCGACCGCCATGGTTGACGGGACAACGAGTCTTACCGGTAGCTCCTCCACCTCTACCACGTACATCTCCTCGCTCAGGAGCGGGCACTTATTCCTGTGGCTCCTAACCTTAACCACGCGGTACTTGGCGCCGGGCCTAAGGTTTCCTATGCACACGTTGAAGAGGCTGCAATGTATGCACTTCTCCGAGGCGTAGGGCGAGAACTCCGTCCCCTCCTTAGCCATTATCTCGGTGAGCATAGACACCGTTCTCCGGGGCATCCCTCTTCATCCCTGCGGTACAGGTACTCCTATATTGGGCGAGCAACTATTATATTCATTCTACGCCTCAATGTTGAGTGAATATCATGTATGCAGAGGGCGTTAAACACCCCGAAGAAATTCTGAAAAAGCTCTATAAGGGCACAACCACCGTGGGCATCGTAGGCGAGGGCTTCACCGTTCTCGCCACGGACAGACGGGCGACCAGCGGCTACTTCATAGCCAGCAAGCACGCCAGGAAGATCGCCGAGATAGACAGGCACGTGGCGGTGACAATTGCTGGCACTGTGGGGGACGCGCAGCAGCTTGTTGAGAGGCTACGCGCGGAGGCTAGGCTCTACCGCGTCGAGATGGAGGCTCCCATACCCGTGAAGAGCCTGGCCACGTTGGCCTCGCTTATACTCTTCCAGAACAGGCCGCTACTCCTCATCCAGATGCTTGTGGGCGGCGTTGACAAGGAAGAGGGCGCCACACTGTACAGCGTGGACTGGCTAGGCACGGTGACTAAGGAGAACTATATAGCCACCGGGTCTGGCACGCCGTTCGCAGTGGCAATCCTGGAGAGCGAGTACAGGGAGGGGATAAAGGAGGAAGAGGCGGTTAAGCTGGCCGTGAAGGCTGTCCGTGCGGCCATGCAGCGTGACCCGGCTAGCGGCGAGGGCGTAGACGTGGCGGTTGTCAAGGAAGACGGCATAAGGTTTATTAGAGGAGAAAGTGTCTCCCTCTAAAGGAAGTTCCCGGTTTTTCAAGTCAACGCCTATTTGGTAAAAACCTGTCTGTGGTGAACATAGCTTGGAGACTCTTGTTAGAGCCGCGGTCGAGATAAGGAAGGTAATATTTGAGCTGATACCCCCTGAGGCGGAGGTCACTAAAGTCGACTTCGAAGGGCCTAAGATAGCAATCTACAGTAGAAAGCCCCACCTATTCCTGGAGAACAACGGGGAGCTTGTGAAGAAGGTTGCGAAGGCCCTCAAGAAGCGCGTCATAGTTAGGGGAGACCCTGACTCGAGGATGAACGAGAGAGAGGCTGAGGCGCTGATAAAAAGCCTCATACCCTCCGAGGCGAAGCTGCAGGACATCTTCTTTAACATAATAACCGGGGAGGTGGAGATAGAAGTCCTGTACCCGGAGAAGGTTCCCGGCCAGGTGCTCTACGAGATACTCGCCAAGACCCTCTGGCACCCAAAGCTTATACGGAAGCCTCCCTTGAGCAGCAGGACAGTAAAGGAGATACGCGCTCTCTACCGGTCATACGCTGAGGAGCGGCTGAAGTTTCTCCACCAGCTGGGGTATAGGATTTACCGGAAACCCCTGTTTGAGGACAAGTATGTGCGCATAGTAGCCCTTGGAAGCTTCCAGGAGGTTGGGCGGAGCGCCATACTCGTCCAGACGCCGGACTCCAACATCCTCCTCGACGCCGGCATAAAGCCGACGTCTAACGGTGACGAGCTCCCCTTCTTCGACCTTCCCGAGTTTAACGTTGAAGAGCTGGACGCAGTGGTGGTTACGCATGCACACCTGGACCACTGCGGCATAGTCCCCTACCTGTACAAGTACGGCTACAAGGGCCCCGTGTACATGACGGAGCCAACGCTGCACCTGGCGAAGCTCCTCTACGACGACTACCTGAAAATCGCCGAGCGGGAGGGGAGGAAGGCCCCCTACGGGATACGGGACGTGGCGTCAACGCTTCTTCACGCGTATACGCTCAGCTACGGCGAGGTCACCGATATCTCCCCGGACACTAAGTTGACTCTCTACAGGTCTGGCCACATTATAGGCTCGGCGCTGGCCCACCTCCACATAGGGGAAGGGCTGCTCAACATAGTCTACACTGGAGACATAAAGTATGCGAACACGATGCTCCTCGAAAAGGCCCATACGAGGTTTCCCCGCGTAGAGGTGCTCATAATAGAGTCCACCTATGGCGGAAACGAGGACAGGCTTCCCGACGAGATGGAGGCCCAGCTGCAGCTGCTGGAGATCGTGAAGGACACCATTAGGCGTGGAGGCGTGGTACTGATACCCGTTCTAGCCATAGGCAGGGCCCAGGAGATACTGTTATCCCTAATCTCGCTGATAAAGAAGAAGGCCCTCGAGGAAATACCGATTTTCATTGAGGGCATGATGAACGAGGTTTCAGCGGTACACACGGCATTCCCCGAGTACCTCTCATCCAGGATCAGAAACCTCATCTA
>JALVKT010000040.1 GCA_027027675.1 Thermofilaceae archaeon
GTCGCCGAGAGCTACAGGCTCCTCCGAAGATACGTTGTACCCCCGGGGTGTTAACGTGAAGAAGGGGTTGAACCTCTGGACGGTTATAGGGTTCGCGTACACGGGGACGCCTACAGTGGAGGAGGTGCTCCGCAGGGCCAGGGAGTACGGCTACGACGGCGTCGAGATCGTGTATGACGACGGCCTCCTCGACCCGGCCCGCCTCGACGGGGCCTGGCGCCGCCGCATAGTAGAGCTGGCCGACAGCCTAGGCCTCGAGATACCCAGCGTCGCCACCGGCGTCTTCTGGAAGTACAACATGGGGCTGCCCGAGGGCTCGAAGGAGCGGGAGATGGGGCTGAGGTACGGCGAGGCCGGCCTCCAGCTGGCCCACGACCTCGGCGCCGAGGTGCTTCTCGTCGTCCCCGCCGTCGCCGTGCCCGGCGTGCCCTACGAGGAGATACTTGGTAACGCCTCGGCCGCCCTCAAGCGGCTCGCCGGGAAGGCCGAGGACCTCGGCGTGACGATAGGCGTGGAGAACGTGTGGAACAAGCTGCTCTACAGCCCCCTCGAGTACAAGGGCTTCATAGAGGGGGTCGGCTCCGACGCCGTGAAGGCATACTTCGACGTCGGCAACGTGGTGGCGCTCGGCCTCCACGACCACTGGATACCCCTCCTCAAGGGCCTCCTCGCGATGGTGCACGTGAAGGACTTCGACGAGAGCGTCGGCGGGCTCAGGGGCTTCCGCCACGTCGGCATGGGCGGCATAGACTGGCCGCACGTGCTCGAGCTCCTCAGGGGGGCCGGGTACGACGGATTCCTCAACGTGGAGTGCCCGCCCGAGTTCTACGGGGAGGGCCAGCCGAGGTACCCTGAGGACGGATTCAGGGCTGCGAGGGACAACGCTGAGGCGCTGAAGAGGCTGATAGGCTAGGGCACTATTTTCCCAAGCACAACCCTTTTTCTCGCCCCAGTCGCGCCCGGCACGTTGCTCGGAACGCCCATTACCGCCTCGTTGCCGAGTATGGCCATCCCGAGCGGCTCCTTCGCCTGCTCCGGCACCCCGTAGTCTTCGTGGGTGCGCAGCTCCACGCCCAGCCTCTCCCTCAGCCTCTCCACGAGGTACCTGTTCTTGGCGCCCCCGCCGCCGAGCACTACGAGGTCCACCGGGCCGAGGAAGCGCTCATAGCTAAGCGCTATGCTCTCAACCGTGAACTCGGTCACAGTGGCGACGACGTCCTCGGGCCTCAGCCCGAGCCTCGACGCCCTCGCGAGGACCTCCTCGACGAAGCGGTCGCCGAACTCCTCCCTCCCCGTGGTCTTCGGCGGCGGGAGCTGCAGGTAGGGGTGGGAGAGGAGCCAGGAGAGGAGCCTCCTGTCCACGCGGCCCCTCCTAGCCATCTCGCCGTCCACGTCGTACTGGAGCCTGCCCCCCGTGAGGCGGCGGACGACGCCGTCTATAACCATGTTCCCCGGCCCCGTGTCGAAGGCTATGACGTCGTCTATGCCGCAGCCGGCCGGCAGGTAGGTAACGTTGGCTATGCCGCCGATGTTCTGCACGGCGACGTTGAGCTCCTCGCTCCTAAACATTATGAAGTCCACGTACGCTATGATGGGCGCCCCCTGGCCGCCCGCCGCCACGTCCCTCACCCTGAAGTCGGCGACCACGGGGAGTCCGGTGCGCTCAGCTATTACGGCTGGCTCGCCTATCTGGAGCGTCGCCCTCGTCTCTATGCCAGCTACGCGGCGCGGCCTCGGGATGTGGTATATCGTCTGCCCGTGGGACGCGACGAGGTCGGCG
>JALVKT010000041.1 GCA_027027675.1 Thermofilaceae archaeon
CCGGGAGGCTTGGGGAGGAGCAGCTCTTCTACCTGAGGCAGAGGGGGCTCAGCGAGAACGAGGCTGTAAGCCTCCTCGTGCTCGGCTTCCTCGACGAGATAATGGCTGAGCTCCCATTCGAGTACGCAAACGTGCTGAGGAAGGTGATAGAGGTTGAGTTCTCAAGGATTGGAGGCGTGGGTTAAAGAGGAGCCGAGGTACACGTGGCAACAGGTAGAAGAGCTGGCCTCCAGGCTGCCCTACCAGGAGGTAAAGGACTCCCCAACGATACCCTACTATACGCTGTGGCGGCGATTCGGAGACGTTGAAAAGATGCCTTACGCCGAGGAGAGCCGGCCCTTCACGCCTCCGCCCGGCGTAAGCCTGGAGAATGTGGATGTTTACCTGGGAGCTAGGGGCGAGGAGCGGTTCTCCAGGGCTAAGCCGTTGACCAGGGAGATGCTTGCAGAGTGGCGTCTACCCATTGAGGGCAAGCTCTCAGCGATTCACGCGTTGAAATGGCATAGCGGCGCCGCCATCCGGGGCGGCGGAAACTACGTGGTCGTGTTGGCGGGCGGTGAGGGCTACGTTGGCCATCACATAGAAATCGATGTTCCAGACGGCGAGGAAGCCAGAGTTGTAATTTATGAGAGCACACCGGCCGGCGGTGTCTCTACAAGGTCGTTTAGAGCTAGGGTCGGCGCAGGAGGTAGCCTAGAGCTTGTATTTATAGCGGCGCATAGGGGGCCCGCCTACACCTCTGGCCTCGTGTCGATGGGGGAGGGCGCGAAGTTCACCGGTAGGATGCTCTTGGCGCCAGGCGCGATGACCCATGTAAAGGTGGACCATGTGATGTGGGGAGGTGGTGCCTCCACAAGAGTGCTCGCCTCTACGCTGGCCAGGGGTAAGTCGAGGTCCGACCTCATAACTAACGCTCTGCACGTGGGGGCCGAGACGAGCAGCACTATACTCCACCGCGGAATAGCGGCCCGTGGCGCCTTCGCCGTCCACCGGGGAGGGGCCAGGGTTACACGGTCCGCCCAGTGGTCCGCGACAAACGTTGACACAAGCTTTGTGGTCGCCGATAACGAGTCGACCGGGATAAGCGTCCCCATACTCGAGGTGGAGACCGGCGACGTAAGAGATGCCAGGCACTCCACCGTCCTGACGAGGCTCCCCGAGGACACTCTCTTCTACCTGCGCCAGAGAGGGCTTACGCCCGAGGAGGCGGTGAAGCTCGTTGAGATAGGCATAGCCGGCCTGCCCGGCGTGCACGAGGCTTTAGGGGTGAGCGTGGAGGAGCTCTACCTCTGGCTTGAAGGGCTAGAGCGGGTCAGCCGCCAGCGTTAGACTCGTTACCTGCTGGCGGCTCTATCTTGTAGGGCCTTAGCCTTTTTATCCCATCAATAACCTCCTCGATGAACGCCTCGACGTAGGGCCACTTTACGCCTCTCTCCTCGAGTATGCGCCTGACATGCTCCATCGTTAACCGGTAGCTCTTGTAGCGCTCGTTGAGCTCGCGCCACGGTATCCCCTTTAGCGCCTGGGCCAGCCGCTCGTCATAGGGCAGGAGGCCCTTAAGCATGAGGAAGGCAATCGCCGGGTAGCCCAGGTAGCCCCTGTAGACGGAGCCGTTGTCCGTCGAGTATATGCCTGCTTTGCCGTCCCAGTAGACCCTGTAGACGCGTTTACCGTCGGAGCCGACCACGCGTGCCTCGTTCCCCTCAACCTGTATTCTCCCGTCCCCTATACAGCCTAGGGCTTCGAGCACCTTGATACGGGGCGGCAGCCTCCACCGAG
>JALVKT010000042.1 GCA_027027675.1 Thermofilaceae archaeon
GCCGACGCCGTGTTCATGGTGAACGTGCTGCACTGGAGCGTGTTCCCGGAGAAGGTGCTCAGCGAGATATACGAGGTGTTGAAGCCGGGCGGCGCGTTGGCGATGATGCAGGCGGTCTACGACACCGCCAGTAGCAGGGCGATGAACATCGTAACCTACCTGATGGGGAGCGACGTCCTGCCCGCGAAGAGGGACCTGGACAGGATGATACGCGCCGCCGGCTTCACAGTCAAGCGTTCCGCCAGGATACCCATGTACATGCTCCTCCTGGAGAAGCCGCCATAGCTTTTCCCGCAGCCCTTCCCCGCGTCTGGCTCAAAGCCTGCTCGCCGCCCCACGCAGGGATCGCGCGCCTAGGGGCCCGGCACCTCGACCTGCACGGCGACGCGGAGGGGGAACTCGTCGGGCCTTATGGGGCACCAGTACCTGCTTACGAACCAGAACGATGGGACGTTTGTGTCCTCCCAGGTGGCGTCGGGGTTCCCGGCCCAGGCCGGGGGCGCGCCTGTGCGCGTCCTGACGGAGACGTGGACGCGTATGTACTTGAGCTGTTTGAGGGCTGTGAGGTTGACGTAGAGGCAGTAGTTGGTGGAGGGGTTGTTGTCTATGGGGCCTACAAGAGTGTATACGCGGAGGTAGCTCGCGGGGAAGTGTGTTTCGACGAGGTACTTGCCTCCGTGGTAGCAGCAGTGGAGGTGGGGCTCGTCTATGAGGTACTCGTCGCCGCGTACAACCCTGTTGTAGACCATGTAGCTCTGCGTGACGGTGACGGATGGCCGTGTGTAGTTGAAGGCTATGTTTGAGAAGTACAGCGCGGCGGCTATGGCCACGGCAATGACGACAGCAGCTATGACGACCTCGCCTATGAGCGGCGATATGCCTCTTCGCGCCAGCGTGTATAACCCCCATGTATTCTCTCGCGTGGAGCGTATAAAATGGTTTGGATTTTAACTCGTACGGCCGCCTAACCCTTGTCAGAGATAAAATCAGAAACGTTATATCTGGCCCCCGCATAGTTGAACGGGTGGTCAAAGCGAAGGTCGCCGTCCCCCTAGAGGAAAACAAGGGCCTGGAAAGCAGGATAGCCGAGCACTTCGGCCACGCCCCCTACTTCGCCATAGCCGAGGTCTCCCAGCAGGGGTACCGCCTACTCGAAATACTCGAAAACCCTATGGCCTCGGAGCACGGCCCCGGCCAGCTCCCACGCTGGCTCGCAAGCCTCGGCGTCGACACACTGGTGGCCCGGGGCATGGGGTGGCGAGCAGTCCAGTACTTCAACGAGATGGGCGTCCAGGTTTACAGGGGCGCCACGGGCACCCTCAGGGAAGTGCTCGAGGCCCTAGCCGGGGGCCGCGTGGAGGACAGGGAGTACGAGCCCAGGGAGAAGTGGCGGGGAGGCGGGTGCGGGGGCGACTAGCCCAGCGACTCGAGGAACCTCTCAACCTCCCCCCTCGTGGGGCTTGAGGCGGCGCCCATCCTCGTGCACTTCAGGCTTGCCGCCGCGTTCGCGTAGCGCAGAGCCTCCTCCAGCGGCTTCTCCTCGAGCACGTAGGCCGTGAGGAAGGCGGCATTCCACGTGTCCCCGGCGCCCGTCGTGTCTACCACTTTGACGTCGGGGGCCGGCTGGTAAGCGGCTGCGCCGCCCCTCTCGGCCGCGTAGGCCCCTCGGGGCCCCATTCTCACGGCGACTGCGAGGAGCTGGGGGTGCTTGTCTAGGAGCTTCTCGGCGAGGGCGGCGGGCCTCTCCTCTCCGTGGAAGGTCGACGCCTCCT
>JALVKT010000043.1 GCA_027027675.1 Thermofilaceae archaeon
GGCAAGCTGCCATACCTCCGCCTCTGCGGGGAGTGTAGGAGGGCCGGCCATGGGTTAGGAGGGTCTTGATGCGACACGCCCTTTATGTTAGTAACTTGATATATTCATTATATTATTGTGAGTATTCCAGGGGCATATATGCATTATAGAGTAAAACAATTACATGTACAAAAAACTATATATTTACAGTTATCTATGTATGGTTTTGGAGACAAGGCATGCTAGAAATGGACAGACGAAGCTTCCTCAAACTAGCGGCCCTAACAGGCGCAGCGCTCGCCTTGTCCTCCACCGAGGCAAAGGTTCTCCGAGTACTCCAGCCAAAGAGGGAGGAAGCCGCCGCCGGCCTCACAAAGAAGTACCTCAAATGCAGCGTCTGCGGCGCAGGATGCGTGCTCGTCGCCACCGTCGACGCGAAGACAGACCGCATACTGAAGATCGAGGGAGACCCGCGGGACTACGTCTCACACGGCACGCCCTGCGTCAAGGGCAAGAGCTCCTACATGACCTTCTACGACCCGGACAGGCTCAAAAAGCCTCTCATAAGGACGAACCCGGAGATAGGCTTCCTACGCGACGAGAACGGCGCAGTCATAGGCGTCAAGGACCCCAAGTGGCGCGAAGCCACCTGGGACGAGGCCGCCGAGATAATAGCCAGCAAGGTTGTCGAGGCGATAAAGACCGAGGGCCCCCAGTCTGTAGTCTTCATAGGCCACGGCCACGGCTCGGCGCTCGCAAGCCTCATAGGCACGCCCAACGTGATAAAGCACCACTCCACCTGCCACTCCACATGGGACGTCACGATAAAGCCCATGTTCGGCGGTCTCCCCGTGGGGGAGCTGAGCCACGCAAAGCTCATCGTGAGCTTCGGCTTCGACCAGCCCGGCGGCAAGTCGAAGAACCCCTTCGTCTGGAGCTTCGCGGAGGCCAAGAGGAACGGGGCAAAGGTCATAGTCTTCGAGCCCAGGCTCTCCGGCACCGCCAACCTGGCCGACGAGTGGATACCCATAAGGCCCGGCACGGACGCCGCGGTCGCCATGGCCATGGCAAACGTGATAATAAGGGAGGGCCTCTACGACGCAGAGTTCCTCACAAAGTACACGAACGCGCCCCTACTCATAGACCTCGAGACAGGCCTCTACCCCGAGGAGAACGGCAAGCCCCAGCTCCTAGTCTTCGACGAGGCAAAGGGCCAGGTCGTGCCCGCCGCTGAGGCCTCCAGGCCAGCCCTCCTCTGGGAGGGGAGCTACGGGGGGAGGCGCGTCGCCACAGCCTTCAAGCTCATCGCCGACGCTCTGAGCGACAAGACCCCGGAGTGGGCCTCGAAGATAAGCGGCGTCCCAGCCGACAAGATAAGGGAGATCGCCCGCGAGCTCGCAACGGTGAAGCCGGCCTGCATACCGCACTGGAAGAGGAGCGGCGGCACGGGCCCCGGGAGGAGGCAGGGCGTGGAGACCTACAAGGCCATCGCACTCATAATGGCTATGACCGGGAACATCGAGAGGCTCGGCGGGTGGGTGTACGACAGGAACGCTAAGGGCGCGGTGGCCAAGGCTGTGAGCAAGAAGGCTAGGAAGAGCTTCGCCTCCGTGCCCGCGCAGTACAAGGGCAAGTACGTTGACGAGAGGGAGAAGTTCCCCCTCTACGCCGCCGGCACGCATGAGGGCGCCTACCAGAAGGTGTGGTACAACATACTCCACGACAAGCCCTACAAGGTCAAGGTGGTATTCATCTGGGGCCAGGGCCTCCAGGCAATGCTCAACTACGACGT
>JALVKT010000044.1 GCA_027027675.1 Thermofilaceae archaeon
ACGACGAGGAATACCAGGTAGAGGAGCGGGTAGAGGATGAACACGGCGACATAGGCCAGTATGGCCAGCCTGGCGGCCCCGATGAAGCCTATCCTCATCTCAGTCCACCCGGGACGCCCTCTTCAGGGCGAGCACGCTGTCAGGGTCTACGCTGACGAACACCTTTTCTCCGGGCTTCAGCACCCCCCTCTTCAGGGGGTTGTGTATCTCAGCCTTCACGGTCTCGCCGCCGACAGCGACCTCGACCCTCAAGATGTTCCCCAGGAAGTGGGCCGCCCCGACCACGCCCCCGTACACGTTTGCCCCATCGGGCTTCTCCCTGGACACCTCGACGTTCTCCGGCCTGAACACGAGGTACACCTTGTCGCCGGCCCGGGCCTCCTCCTCCAGCCTCGCCGCCACGGCCCCCATGCCCGTCTCCACTATGGCGCTGCCCTCGCCCGCCTCCGCCACGCGGCCCTCCACCATGTTTACCTGGCCGATGAAGTCGGCGACGAAAAGCGTCTTGGGGTGGTAGTAGAGGCTCCAGGGGTCGTCGACCTGCTCCACGACGCCCTTGTTCACGACGGCTATCCTGTCGGAGATCACGAGGGCCTCCTCCTGGTCATGGGTGACGTAAATCGTCGTTATCTTGAGCCTCTTCTGGAGCTTCCTTATCTCCCCCCTCACGGAAACCCTTATCTTCGCGTCGAGGTTGCTGAGAGGCTCGTCGAGAAGGAGGAGGGACGGGTTTATCACGATGGCCCTGGCCAGGGCGACGCGCTGCTGCTGGCCCCCGCTCAGCTGGTGGGGGTACCTGTCTCCGAGCCCCTCGAGGCCTACGAGCGCGAGAACCTCCTCCACCCTCTCCCTGACCTCGTCCCTCGGCACGCGGCGGATCCTAAGCCCGTAGGCGACGTTGTCGAAGACGGTCATGTGGGGCCAGAGCGCGTAGTCCTGGAAGACGAAGCCTATGTTCCTCTCCCAGGGCGGGAGGCCTGTCACGTCTCTGCCGTCGAAGAGCACCCTGCCCTTAACGGGCCTGTAGAGCCCCGCTATAATCCTGAGGAGCGTGGTCTTGCCGCAGCCGCTTGGGCCGAGGAGCGTGAGGAACTCGCCCTCCCCTATGTCTAGGCTTATGCCCTTGAGCACTGTGAGGCCGCCGAAGGACATCCAGATGTTATCCAGCTTTACGCTCACCAACCCGGACAACCCCCTTGAGGAAAAAATTGCTTGAAACAGGGAAAAAGACCTACTTTCCAGGCCTCCTCCTCGCCAGGAAGTACACCGCGGCCGCGGCTGCGATGACCACTATCGCGCCGGCCACGTAGAGCATCGTGGAGCCGCCTCCGCCGCCGCCGGCCATGTCCTTGGCTTCGAGGGCGAGCTTCTTAGCCGTCGCGTAGTCTCCCTTGTCGAAGGCCGCGATAGCCTCGTTGAGCTTCGCCTCGGCCTGCGGGTTGCCCTTGACAACCTTCTTTACGTCGAGGATTGTGAACCATGCGTCCTTGAGCTCCGCGTGCTTAGCAACTATGGACTCGTCGAATATCTTAGCCACCTCCTTGTAGTGCTCCTCGGCGAACTTGCTGTCGTAGAGCTTCTCCCCCTGGAACGTCTTGAGGTACTCGTAGATGTTGTCCTTGCCCCCCAGGGCCTCCCTCAGCGCCGCGGCCGGGGAGCCGGGCGGCCCCTCAATCTTAAGGTTGGGAATGACAGGTATCCCGCCGACGCTCAGCGCCGCCTCCTGCGCATCCGGCGTGTACCACCAGTCCAGGAAGGCCTTGGCTATGTTGGGGTGCGGCGCCCCCTTGAGCATCGAGACGCCGCTAACTATGAAGCCCCTCGGGTCGAGGTATATGGAGACCGGGTAGCCCTTGGTCGAGTCAACTATGGCCGCCAGGTGGTAGCCGAAGCCCACCGCGTACTCGCCCTTGTCCACAAGGTCGTGGACGTCGTGGCTCCTCTGCACGAAGGTGCCCACGTTCGCCGCGAGCCTGCGCCAGTAGGCCCATCCCTTGTCCCAGCCCTCCCTCTGGAGGACTATCATCACGTTGATCGTCGTCGAGGAAGACCTTGATGGCGTGCACATGACTATGAGGTCGCGCCACTCGGGGTCTAGGAGCTCGTCCCAGCTCTTCGGCACGTTTAGGCCGAGCTTGCTTATAACCTGCTTGTTGTAGACGAAGCCGTGCCCCCACCAGAGCTTGGGGTGCCACATGTGGTCCCTATCCTTTATCTGGACGCCCATGAACTCGAAGGGGAGCGTCCTGTAGCCCTCGCTCTGCGGCTCATAGGCCTCTAGGAGGCCCTTCTCCTTGAGTGTGCGGTGGAAGGTCAGGTCGCCCCCGAAGAATATGTCCGCCTCGGGCTTCCCGTTCCAGGCTATTATACGGTTCATGCACTCGGGGCTTCCCGCCTTTATGAACTCCATCTTGACGTTTACGCCGAGCTTTTCCCTCGCGTATGCCTCGAACTTCGCCTTGACCGCTTCGAGGAGATCCGACCTGCTGGGCGTTATGAGGACGAGTGTCTCCTCGTACTGCGGCGCCGAGTATGCGAGGGGCGCAAGGAGGGATGCGAGGAATAGTGCTAGGACGGCTGTTATAACAAGCCTTTTACCTGTTTTTTCCATTTTATTGGCACCGCTTTACAGTTATTGTATAAGATGAGCCATATAAGTTTTATTGATTACCATAATTAACCCTAAAGTTAGAAATCTTTAATTTTACATTTATCCTAAAGATTAAGTTTTTACTGATGAATATTTTTCATAAAAATAACAATTATTTATTACCACAATCAAGCCAGGCTAGAAAAACTCCCTACCCTCAAAAACCGTGCCAGCCGCGCGGCGCGGCGGGTCCTCGGGCCACACCCACCTCCGCTTCTCCGTAGCCCTCCACAGCATGGGCACATAGACCTCCCTAGACCCGACAGGGTCGACGAGGTCGCCCAGGGGCATATCCACCCCCAGGCTTCCAAGGAACCTGTAAATGTGCTCGAAGTAGCTGCACAGCGGGTAGCCGGCGACGACCGCCCTGTCAACGTCTACGGCGGCGTAGGAGAAGCCCGGCAGGTTTACCAGCATGCGGGCTGCGAGCGGCGCCCTCGGCCCCTCAAGGTAGAAGACCCTGCGCGGCACCTTCCACGACCTGCCGAAGCAGAGGCACGTGGCGTTTCCCTCCCAGTACCTCTCCTTTACGTGGTGCACCGTGTGGTAGCTGAGCGCCTGGCTGCTCAGGCTGGGGAGGGAGGGGTCTAGGAGGCTGGCGTGCCGGGCTATTTTTCCGGGCCTCATGAATGGGTCTGCCATTTTAATTGATATTATCATAAGGTCTATTTTGTCGGGGGGACGGGGGGCGCCCGTGAACGGCTCTACGGGTGCCGCGTAGACGGCGGGGTCCTTGTAGAAGCCGTACCTGGGCTTCAAGGTTTCCCCGGTGTACTCGTTGAACGCGGGGTCCGGTTTCCAGTAGTGGAGTTCGTAGCCCTTAACCACTATTAGGGGCTCCTCGTAGAGCTCCTCAAGGTACTTGTCGAGGAGCTGGACTGGGACTAGGGCTACGAGGAGCACGTAGCTGCGTGTGCCTGTAAGCGTTGTCTTGTACAGGGTGAATGGGGGAGGCTCGCCGGGCGAGCTTTTGAGGAACACATGTAGGGGTATGAGTCCTACTTCTCTGAGTTTTATCTGGAACTTGAACTGTACTATTTTGCGTAGTCTTTCGAGGACCTTTATGATTGTGCTGTAGGGGATGTTTGATAGCCTGGCTAGTTCGCGTATTGTCCAGGCTCGCTTTACGCTGAGGAGAATTTTCCACTCTTTCTGGTCGAGAAAAACTTGTTCTCCATGTATGCTTCCCCTACGTATTATTTTCGGCATTTCTCCTTCACCTTGACGTAGGGGTATTCAATAGACCTATTGTAAAAATAGTTTACGTATTTTCGATGATGTTACTTTCGAAGATATATTTATAATACAAAATATAATGTAAAGCCGGCATTATAAAAATTTTTGTCAGTTATAATAAAATGTTACTTCATTGTTAAAATCTTTATTTACACTAAGCTTGTATAGATAATAAAAACATACTTTCATAATATTTTTAATTAAAATAACCTAGTTACTAAAAGAACAATAATTATTCCCCATCACCCGTGGAGCCGCAGAGCCTCCACTATCTCCTCCACTCCTCCCCTCATCATGGAGACTGCTATCACTGCTAGGAGTAGCGAGAAGACCTTTGATATCACGAGTATGGAGTTTCGGCCCGCGTGCCTCAGTATGTGCTTGCTGTACTTGAGGAGTATGTAGGCGAGGAGCGTGTTCGCGGCTATCGACGTCAGGGTTGGGAGGGGGCCGTATATTGTGTTGAGGTACATGACCATGTATATGCTTCCGGGGCCGGCGAGGAGGGGCGTCGCCATCGGGACTATGGCTATGTCCTCCACCTGTATCTGCTCGGCCTCCACGTGGCCTAGGAGGCCCTCCACGGCTATGAGGAGTAGGAGGAGGCCTCCCGCTATCTTGAAGTCGCTTATTGTTACGCCGTAGTATTGTAGGAAGGAGTACCCGAAGAGCATGAAGAATATGAGGAGGGCTGACGCGACCGCCACGGACTTTAGGAATATCTTGTCCCTCTCCTCCTCCCTTATGTTCCTTGTGAGGCTGTAGAATATGGGTATGTTGCCGACGCTGTCGAAGACTATGAAGAGGGCTATGAATGCGTCCCAGTAGGGCTTCGCCGCGGACAACTACCTCGTCACCTTTATCTCGCGCATCTCCTCCAGGTACCTGCGCCCCGGCCCCTCGAGGAAGTGCTTCCTCGCCGGCTCGAGTATGCGGGCCAGCTCCCTCGCCACCGCCTCCTTGAGGTCTAGTGGGTGTACCTCGCCTCTCAGGTAGGCTTCTTCGAGGCTCCTGTAGTCCGGGAACTCCCTTTTCTCTCCTGTCTTCGCGTTGACTACTTCGAGGGGGCCTTGGAGGTGGCGGAAGACTATGTAGCGGGCTATCTCCATTACCGGGTTGAACTCGGCGGTTCCGGGTGGGCAGTAGGCTTTTCGGAGCTTCCTCCTAATCTCCTCCTCCGTGTCGTGGATGAATATGGCGGTCTTGGGCTTCGACTTTGACATTTTGATCCCTGCCACCGCGTCTGCGAATGCGTCCCGGTCCCCCTTCTTCTTGGCCTCGGCTAGGCGCCGCCACTCCTCCTTGCCGACGGAGAGGCCTGTGAGGAGGTGGTGGTGGAGGGCTACGGGCTTGTAGCCGAAGAGTTTCTCGCCGACCTCTATGGCTATGACGTGGGCCTTTCTCTGGTCTGTGCCGCCGTGGGCTATGTTTACGCCTAGGCTGAATATGTCTGCCACCTGCATCGGCACGTAGATTAGCTGGCCGAACTCGACGGCCTCGCCCTCCCTCCTCCCCATTAT
>JALVKT010000045.1 GCA_027027675.1 Thermofilaceae archaeon
ATGTAGACGGTGCCGGAGGCGTAGGCCACCCCCCAGGGCGTGGCCTACGCCTCCGGCACCGTCTACATAGCGGGCCTCTCAGACTACTACACTGGCAAGGACAGGTACGCCTGGATAACAGCGCTGAGCGGCGGCCGCCAGCTCTGGACGCTAACCCTCAACGGCTCCGGCGCCGACGTGCTCCGCAGGCTCACCGTCGCCAACGACACCCTGTACGCCGCCGGCTACACCTCCTCGCCCCCCGCGAAGGCCGAGGACGCCCTCCTCGTAAAGGTGAAGGCTGGGAAGCCCCTCTGGCAGCTCTGCATCGGCGGGGGCGGAAACGACTTCGCCACAGACGTGACGCTCATAAACGGCACGGTAACGCTCACAGGCGTGGCCCAGCTCCTCAAGGAGTACGGCGGCCTACTCGCGTTCATACCTCCAAGCGGGCTCCGCGGCTCCACCGAGGCGTATAGGCCCTGCAGGCTAGCCCCCACGGGGAGGCCGCTCCGCGCCGTCAAGGCCGGCATAAAGCCCCTGCCAGCGCCCAAGCCATTCACGGTGGAGCCGGACGTCTACGACATATACCTGGCCTCCACAGTGCTCGTCAGGCACCCGGTGCGCGTCTACGGCTACAGGCCGGGCTGGGAAAGCGTGGCCCTAGGCGTGCTCCCCGCAGCGATAATTATCGACGCCGCCCTCCTAGCACTAGTACTGATCGCCGGCAGAAAGACATCGAGGAGGCCCCGGAGACACGGGAAAAAGAGGCGCAGGGCCTAGCCTCCCCCAGCCCCCCAGGCCTCCCACACAGCCGGATCCTCGCTGCCAACCCTCCAGAACGCTACGCCGGCAACCCCGGCCTCAACGGCGAGGGAGGCCCGCTCCACCATGCTCCTCGCAGTGGAGAACCACACCACGTGCCTGACGCCGCCCTCCACGTACGTGTACGTCGCCTCGCCAGCCTCCTCGTCGAACCTGACCGTGGCCCCGTGCCTCTCAGCGGTCTCCACCGCCTCCTTGTAGGTGACGCCGCGCCCCCTCCCGCCGGCGGGCCAGTCGTACCCGTACGCTGGAATGCCGACGATGAGCTTCTCCCGCGGCACGCGGCTGAGCGAGTACCTCAAAACTTCCCTGAACCATGGCAGCGGGGACACGGGCCCCGGCTCGCCGCCGGACCAGTGGTAGTCGTAGGCCATGACGACCACGTAGTCGGCGCAGCGCGCCAGGGCCCCGTAGTCGAAGGCCGCGCTCCAGTCGTTCCCCGCGTCGCTCGTCTTGGCCGGCACGTCGACGGAGAGCTCGAGCCCCCTCCTGTGGAGCTCCTCGGCGAGCCTGCACACGAGCTCCGTGTAGGCTTCGCGGTCGCCGGGCGGCACGCCCTCCAGGTCAAGGTTTACGCCGTCGTAGCCGCGCCGCTCCACCACTTCGAGGAGCGTCTCGAGGAAGCGCTCCCTGGCCTCGCCGCTGGAGAGGATGGAGTGGACGACGCTCCTCCGCAGGCCCGCGTTCGCGACGAGAACCACCACCTTCACGCCGGCCCCCCTGGCGGCCTCGACGAGCCTGGGGCTCCACGCCGTCTCCACGACGACGCCGTCGCTGTGGGCGACGAGCCACGTAGGGGACACCCACCTGAACGCGCCCCTGTGCCGGATGAAGTCCTCCTCGCTCCACCTGTCGTACTCCACGACCCAGCCGAGGAGCGGGGGCCTCCCCTGCCTCTTGGGGGGAGGCGTGGCCAGACGCGGCGCGAGGGAGAAGAGCACCAT
>JALVKT010000046.1 GCA_027027675.1 Thermofilaceae archaeon
ACGTTGGACGTGTTGGATGTGCAGTTCCTGGATGGGGGTAGGGGGAGGCTTGACGTGCCGGGCTGGCTGGAAGAGTTTGTCGGGGGCGGCGCGCTGGTGAGCTTCCTACTCTACCTGAGGGGGCTGGCGTCGACCCTGGAGCCGAGTGGCGCGGTGGCGTATGGGATAGTCTACATCCTGGTAACCGTTGCCCCGGCGCTCACGGCGATGCTCATATACTCTGCCTTTGGCAGCAGGAGGGTGGCTAGGAGGGTTTTGGGGAGGGCCAGGCCCGTAGTGGCGAGGCTTGTGGAGGAGCTTGTGTGCCCGAGGTGCGGGGCCGCGGTTAGCCCCGGCGCGGACCGGTGCCCCAGCTGTGGGGCGGCCCTCCGGGCCATCTAGGAAAAAGTTTATTCTCTTTTTATGGACATTGGGAAGAGCACCATGCTTATGATGAACGAGGCTATGAAGAGGAGCACGGCGTAGGAGGCGGCGAGGTTGAGCCTCCCCACTGTTATCTCCACGAACATCTGTATAGTTATGGTCTCCCAGCCGGGCTTGTATATGAAGAGGGAGGCTGTGAGCTCGTTGAACGCCATTATCATCGAGAAGAGTAGGCCGGCGACGACCCCGTATATGGCGTTTGGCAGCGCGATTTTCAGGTAGACCTTCAGCGGCTTCTCGCCGAGGACGTAGGCCATCTCCTCCATGCTCTTCCCGATGGAGAGGTAGGTGGCGTAGCTGTACCTTACTGTGTAGGTTATCCTCCTCGTGGCCAGCATGAGCGGCATTATCAGCCATGAGCTGCCCAGGGCGAGGCCGAGTAGCGACCTTGTGAAGGCGAAGAGGTAGCTTGTGCCGACGACTATGCCGGGCACGACGAACATTATGGAGAGGGCCGAGTCTATGAGGTCGTTGAGGGGGTGCCTCGTCCTGGCTATTATGTAGGAAGCGGTGGCGCCGAAGAGGAAGCATATGACTACGGCTATGAAGCCGTAGAGGAAGGTGTTTATGATGGGCGTCTCCGTCTCCAGCACTTTAACCAGGTTATCGAGGGCCCACTGGGTTGGGAAGGGCGTGAAGCTCCACGTCTTCGAGAGGGCTATGAGGAATATGTAGATGTGGGGTAGAAGCGCTAGGAGGAGCGTGGCGTAGATGAAGAGTGTGAGGAGGAGCCTCTTCCCGGGGCCTGGCTTCACCTCCTCGACGGGCCTTGGAAGCCTGAGGCTCGCATACTCCCTGAGGCTTATGTACTTCTTGATAGAGAAGAAGAAGCCTATCACTATGGCCAGGAGCAGTATGACTATGTACGTGCCCATCCTCACCCTGCTCTCGTCGATCGACTGCAGGATGTTTATGAACGCCTGGGGGGCCAGCAGGTCGTACCTGCCCAGCACGATTGGCGTCGCGTAGTCTGTGAAGGAGAAGCTGGTTACGAGGAACACCCCTGTTAGGAGCCCGGGGACTATGGAGGGGAGCGTCACGGTGAAGAATCTCCTCAGGGGGCGGGCCCCGAGAGTCTCGGCCGCCTCCTCGAGGCTCCTGTCGAGCTTTAGGAGGCTGTTGTACACGTTTATCGCCACCCAGGGGAAGAACGAGAGGGTCTGGACGAGTATTACCCCGTGCAGCCCGTAGATGAAGTTTATCGGCCTCCTCACCAGGCCCGCGTCGAGCAGGAGGAGGTTTATCGTCCCGAACCTGCCGAAGAGGTAGATGAAGGCGAGGGCGCCGACGAAGGGCGGGATCATCGTTGGCATGAA
>JALVKT010000047.1 GCA_027027675.1 Thermofilaceae archaeon
TGTTTCTGCGAGACGTGTAGGAGGAAGTACAGGGAGGAGAGGGGTCGCGAGCTGCCCCTCCGGGAGGAGGACGAGGACTTCTACAGGGACGCCTACAGGTGGAGGGTTGGCGTAAACGTTGAGGCTTTGAGGAGGGTTAGCGGCGAGGTTCACAGGCGGGGCGGAGTCCTCGTATACAATAATCACCCCCTCTCCTGGCGGGGGCGGGCGAACACTATAGCCGAGCACGCGAGGGACTACGTAGACGTGTTCTTCGCCGAGTGCAGCGAGGCGGACTACCAGCCCCCGGGCTTCATAGCGGAGATGGTGAAGCTTACCCGGGCGCTCACGGGCAAGCCCGTGTGGGCGAGCAGGAACAGCTTCCACATGTCGCTTACAACCCAGGAGACGAGCCCGCTTGCCGTGAGGATGGGGGTTAGGGAGGCGTTCGCCGGGGGCGGCTGGCCCCTCGTCCTGCTCTTCTCATCAACCTTCCTTAACGGGTTTGAGGCCGAGGCGGTGTCGCAGGCCTTCAGGGAGGTTGAGAGGCTCGAGGAGTACATGGACGGCGCCGAGCCCCTCCCCTACGTGGCCGTCGCGTGGTCGAACAGGACCCGTGACTGGGCCGGCTCCGCCATGGCGCCTCACGTGGCCGACGCGTACAGGGGCTTCTACTACCTCTTGATGATGAACGGCTTCCCAGTAAACTATGTCTCCGACACGTGCCTTGACGCAGGCTGCTACAAGGAGTACAGGGGCTTAGTGCTCGCGGGCGTCGAGAGCATGTCCCGGGCGGCGGCGTCCGCGCTCTCCAGGTACCTCGAGGGGGGCGGCGGGCTCCTGGCTACCTTCAACACGGGGATGCGGGATGAGAGCGGCCACCCCTTGGAGGACACGCTTCTCTCAGGCCCCCTGGGCCTCGGCTTCGACGGCATACTCGAGATGCCGTGGGGCTACCTGAGGGTTGAGGAGAGGCACCCGGTGACCGCGGGCCTCGCCGGCAGGACGTTGCTCGTGGGTGACTATGACCGCGAGTTCGTGGAGAGGCGCGTCCCGCCGCGCATGGGGTGGCACGTGAGGGTTTCAAGGGTGCCCCGCGAGGCCAGGGTTCTCGGCCGAGTCGTCGCGCCCCGGGGCGAGTACGGCTACGAGTACGAGAATGGTAGGAGCCCGCCCCCGCCGGGGGAGGCGCTGGACGCGGCCGGCCTCGTCGCTGGGGGGAGGTGGGTGTACTTTAGCGGCCAGCCTGGCAGGGCGTGGTGGAGGCAGGGCTCCCCGCTGCTGGGCAGGCTGCTGATGAACGCTGTGCTGTACGCCGCGGGGGAGCCGCCCGTGAGGGTTAGGAGCGGCGGGTTGGTGGAGCTTGAAGCATACGTTAGGGAGGGCGAGGTTCTCGTGCACCTGTTGAACCATACTTACGCTGACAGGCTCGTCACCGGCCGCGCGGCCGCTGTGAACAGGATGTGGACGTCGACGCCCGAGGCCGTGCACCCGCCGACGAGGGTGGCGCCGCTGGGCGACGTGAGGGTGGAGCTGCGGGGCTTCGAGGTGAAGCGAGCCTACGAGCCCCTGACCGGCCGGGAGCTCAGGGTCTCCAACGGCGGCGGCTCGGTGCGGGTTGAGCTGTCACGCCTGGACGAGTACGCGTTCATAGTCGTGGAGGTGGAGTAGGCGTGGACCTGCTCGTAGTCATCCCGAGCTACAACTCCGCGGCGACAATCGCGTACGTCGTGTCTCAGGCGGCTAGGGGGCTG
>JALVKT010000048.1 GCA_027027675.1 Thermofilaceae archaeon
GTCCGAGTTGCTCAGCGAGGAGAGGCTTGCACTGCTGCTGCGCGCAGCTTACGACGAGGAAGCCCTGGTGGAGCTGGCCCGCGACCCCGAGGCCGCGCTGCGCGACCTCGACGAGGCCGCGGGGAGGCTCGGCGACCCCTCCTTGCACCTTGTGAAGCTCTACCTCCTACTCCTCACTGGGAGGCCGGCCGCCGCCCTGGCGCACTTCCAGGAGTGGTTCAGCGTGATCTCCCAGAGCCTCGACGTGCTCAGGGAGTACCTCATCCTAGCCTACCAGCTGGGGTGCAGGGGGAGCTGCGACGCGGTCCTCAGGGACGTTGAGGGCCGCTTCCTCGGCGGCGGGGACCCGAGGCTGGGCCTGTGGCTCGGCGAGACGCTCGTCTTCATCTCGTACACTCTCCCGCCCGGGGAGAGGCGCAGGTACGCGAAGTGGGCGGTCAAGGTGCTGGAGGAGGCTAGGAGGCGCGTCCCGGTGCAGCTGAAGGAGAGGGCCGGCATCCTCCTACGGCTCGCGAGGAAGATGAGGAAGGGGGACCTGGTGCCAAGCATGGGCATGGCGCTGCGCATGGTCCTCTACAACGAGGGGGTCGCGGAGGAGCTGAAGAAGAGGCACGGTCTCGGCGACCCCGACCCGGAGCTTGCGAAGAGGGTATACCTCGCGTCGAAGTTCTACACGGAGGAGAAGTGCGCCACCTGCCCGAGGCCGCCCGAGGTGAAGGAGGCCTGCCGGCGCGGCCTGCTCCCCTGCATATATGAGCCCGTGTTCGAGCTCTACGTGAAGCTCAAAGAGAAGGAGGGGGGCGTCGAGGCGCCGGAGTGGGCCGTGGAGAAGAGCAGGATACTCACGGCGTTGAGGGGCGAGTAGCAGCTATATATTATCCCCGGCGGAAACATTACCGAGTGGTCTAATGGCAGGTAAAAGAAGTAAAAAGAAGGCCCCGGACCCGAAGACGCTCCTCCTACTAGGCATAATCGTCGTGCTCGCCGCCGCCCTCGCCGTCTCCCTCTGGCAGCTCCAGCAGTTACAGAGGCCCCCGGCGACGCCGCAGGCCGGGCAGCCCCAGCAGGGCCAGGGCGGGGCCGCGCAGAAGCCCCAGGGCCAGCCTGGGAGCCAGGCATCGCTGGCGCAGTGCAGGGGGGAAAGGGTTCTCGTATACGTCTACGCCGGCGAGGAGCAGAGGAAGGCGGCTAAGACCGCGTTCCAGCTGCTAGAGCTTATACTCAGGAACAGCGGGATAAACACTACCGGCATAGGCAGGTGCACCGTGCCGGCCAGCGGCGTCGGCGAGAGGCTGCGCGCATACCCGGCGGTGCTCTACAAGGGCATACACGAGCTCGACAAGTACAAGACGGGCGAGGTGGACGGATTCTACACGCTAGGCCCCCACTTCTCCATAGGCCTCGCGGAGAGGATAGGCGTGAAGCCCGTCCTCACGTACAAGGCTGCCGCCCTCATAGTGGAGGGAGATGCGCCGCTCACCCAGGTAGACGTGGACGAGGCCAGGCTCCGCGCCTTCCTCGTACAGTTCGCCGCCGCAAACATCACAAAGGTGGAGAAGATAAAGGCCTCAGAGGCCCCCGTGAAGCTGAGCTACTACCCCAGCATCATACTCGTCTCCAACGACCCCCTCGACAAGGGCCTAGACTACCTGAAGGCGCTGGGCAACGGGTACTACGTGCCGGGAGACTTCGCCCAAAAGGTGATCCCGCGTTACCTCGGCGCGCGGGCCGTGGAGACCGTCGAGCCGCCCCCCAAGGAGCTCCAGGGAGGCCCCACGGTGGGCGGGGAGGCGGAGGCCGAGCTCTACATACTCGAGGACTACTGGTGCCCATTCTGCGCCAGGCTCTACAAGGACGACGGGGCGCAGCTGGAGAGCCTCGTCAAGGAGGGCACGCTGAGGCTCCACTTCGTAGACCTGCTCATCCACCCGCAGGTGGTAAAGCTGCACGCCCTCGCCAACTGCCTATACAACAAGACAGGCGACGGCTGGAAGTACCTCCAGTTCACCGAGAAGATATACGCCCTGCTGAGCCAGGGCAAGGAGCCCCAGCTCTCAGACGCCGAGACCATCGCGAGGGAGATATACGGCAACGCGACCCTCCAGGAGGCAATGGCCTGCCTCGACGGAGAGGTGAACACGGTGCTCCAGAAAAGCCAGGCCCTCGGGAAGCTAGGCTTCTCCGCGACGCCCACGCTCTACTTTTGGAACCCCAAGCTCAAGAAGGGGCTCATAGTGAGGGGCTACATAACGCCCGACCAGCTCGACAGTATCGTCGAGTGGGTAACGCAGCCCTAACCCTTTTTGCGCGGGGGACGCGTATCCCTAGTAGGCATGCCTACTAGACTGAAGGTAAAGGTTACTAGGAACTACCAGGTCACCGTCCCAGCCCCCATAAGGGAGCGCGTAAAGATACGCGAGGGAGACGTACTCCTCGTCTACACCGACGGCCGACGCATAATACTCGAGAAGGCGGAGGCCGACATCTCAAAGCTCGAGATAAGGCTCGGCGGAAAAGTCGACTGGCGCGCCGTGGAAGAGGCCGTCCGCGAGTCGGCCTACCGGGTGGCCGAGGAGGGCGGTGCCCAGCATTGAAGGCCGTCGTAGACAAAACGTTCTCGTAGCCGTTATGGTGGTGGACGACACAAACCACGGCCGCGCCCTCCAAGCCTGGCGGAAAATAGGCGAGGCATACGTGCCAGCCGTGGTGGTCAGCGAGCTAGCCTACTTCCTCCTAAAACACGGGGTGGGGCTTGAGCCGCTCCACGTGCTGGCCGCGGACCCCAAGGTTGAGTTCGTAGACGTTACGGGAGACGATGTGCTCTTCGCCATCCAGCACGGAGACAGGGTGAGAGGGCCGGACGACTTCAACGACCTCCTCATCCTCTCGGCCGCCCTCAGGCTAGGGTACCCCCTAGCAACGTTCGACGAGGAGCTGGCCGGCCTATACAGGGGCCTCGGCGGGCGCAGAGTAATAGCCTAGACCCCGGGCCATAGATACCGTGCAGCACGTGATACTCCTGGGCCACGGAGGCGTGAAGGGCCCCCACATGAACACGATAAGCGCCTTCAAGCAGGCCCTCGCCCAGGGCGCCCACGGCTTCGAGGTGGACGTGAGGGACACCGCGGACGCGAGGCTCGTAGCCCTCCACGACCCCCACTTCGAGGCCCAGGGCAGAACCTACAGGGTCTCAGACCTCACCCTCCCCCAGCTCCGCCGCATACACCCTAGGGGCGAGGAGCTGGCCACGCTCGACGAGGCGCTAGCCCAGCTACCCCGCGCCCTCGTAGACGTGGACGCGAAGACCCCCAGGGCGGCGAGGCTGGCCGCGGCACTCGTCGAGGAGGAGGGCTACACGTGGAGGACGCTTCTCTCAGCCGACACGAGAGAAATACTCGTGGCCGCGAGGAAGGCGTCGCGCAACCTGAGGCTCGGCTACTCGGTAACCAGCCTTCGCGGCCTGGCAGCGCTCCCCCTCGCTGCGCTCACAGGGCTGTACTCTGTGCACGCGCCCCTCGACGGGATACGAGTGCTAGGGCTTAGGACGTACAGGCTGCTCCTACGTGCCGTGAGGAGCCGCGGCGTAAAAGTGGCCGTGTGGAGCTGGAAGGCGAACGAGGAGGAGGCGCTGCCCCTGGTTGACGGCCTATACGACATCCTTATAGCCGACAGCCCGGCCAGGGCCGCGGCGCTTCTCCGAGGCAGGCTCGCCCCCGTCCCCGCCTTCCCCTAGCCCGGCGGGGTACACCCTAACCCAGTACCTCGCCGCATCTCTAAGCGCAACGCTACGTCTCACCCGGCGCTCCAGCTCGCCGCGCGTGAGGGGTATGAGCGTGGCGTCGCGGGGCTTGTCCCAGAGCCTGTAGAGGAGGCTCAGCCTGTCAAGGTACGGTATGCGGCTCCAGTCCTCGGAGACCACTATGAGGTCTACGTCACTGTCAACCTTGTAGTCGCCACGCGCGACGCTCCCGAACAACAGTATCTCCTCCACGCGTATGCCCTGGGCTGCTAGCTTCTCGGCGAGCCAGCGGGCCCAGCCCTCAATCTCCCTGAGAAGCCTCCTCCAACGCCTCCTCCGCTGCTCTAACAACTCTGGAAGCCGTTTCCACTGCTCTTCTCGCCGTTGCATTGCTTATAGCCTCGTCGGGCAGTCCCTCAGTTATATCCGGGTAACGAGCTATATAGTAGTACTGTGTAAGCTCCCTAGCACTTTCCACCTCCTCATCGGAGAGGCCGAGCGTCGAGCCAAGCTCTTCGAAGAGCCTATGTATACTGCGGGTATGAGGCGCGTACCCCTTCACAGCTATGAGCACGGCTTTAAGGGCCTTCTCCGCCGCCTGCTGGGCCCAGAACACAGCTGCTCCCCTGTCGCCCTCACCCATGCTTCTATACGCCCTCTCCAGATCCCTCTTCGCAGTCCTGATCCACCAAAAAGCCTCCTCCCTAACCTCCGGCAACCCAATCCCCAACCACACTACAACTCCGGGTAGTGGCAAAAGGCTTATAGGCCCAACTTCTCCCCGAGCCCGTACCTCCCAAGGTACTCCTCCCTCATGTCCCGGGGCACGCCTCCCTCCCTTACTATCCGCCTATACACATCCACGCTCCCCCGAGCCCTCCTCTCCTTCGTGGCAAGGTCGACCTCGTAAAGCCCAAACCTCTGGCCAAACCCCCTGGCCCACTCATAGTTGTCCGTCAAAGCCCAGTACATGTAAGCCCTAACGTCAAGCCCCTCCCCAACCTTCCTCTCAACAGCCGCCACGTGACTCACAATGTAGAGCGGCCGCAACACGTCCCTCGAATCCCCCACGCCGTTCTCCGTGACATACACGGGCCTCCCATATCTCGACGCCAAGTCCAACACGTCGAGCATGCCCTCAGGGTAAAGCTCCCACCCCATCTCGCTGCACGGCCTCCCATCCCTCGAGAAGCCCCCCGGCACGCACGAGTACCCGTACCCATCGACACCCCTAAACCTCGAGGCCGGAATACCCCTCCACCTGGGCTCGCTCCTCTCAACAACAACCCTCGTATAGTAGTTCACGCCCAGCCAGTCAAGCCTGCCGCCGAGATGCGCCACGCGCGAGCCGCTCCCCTCCAAGCCCTCATCGTACAGGCCCCGCGTCCAAGCCTCCAAGATATACCTGTTATGAAGGTACCCCAGCGCCTCAGCCGCCTCCCCGTCCCCCGGCCCCAGCGGGTACACGGGAGCCAGGTTATGTATAACGCCGACCTCGGCCGCAGACCCCGAGTCGCCGTCGGCGCGCACCCCGTCCCACCTCTTTATCTGGTCATACGCCCTCGCATGTGCGACAACGATGTTCCGCACAGCCCTCAACGCGAGCTCAGGGCTCAAAAT
>JALVKT010000049.1 GCA_027027675.1 Thermofilaceae archaeon
CGCACGTAGCCGGGCTTCCCGGGCACGGGCTCCCAGAACCTGGCCTCCCTCACATGCGGCCTATCGACCAGCTCCACAGGCGGACACCTATGCTATATCTCCCGGCCGTCTTGCTTAACGCTTACCCCTCGCCAGCCCCTCCGGGCCCGGGAAGCCGCCTCCACGAGGGGGAAAGCTTTACCTGGCAGGGGCAGGTAGAGGCTCTGATGAGCGGCTTAAAGGTTGAACTCGTAGACCTCGACCCCGAGAGGCCCGGGGTGTACGCTAGCTACATAGTGGACACAGGAGGCCCCCTAGCGGTCGTCGACGTGGGCCCGGCGAGCACCGTGGAGAGGCTCGCGGAGAGGATCGGCGGCCGGCCGGTACACGTGTTCATAACGCACGTCCACCTCGACCATGCCGGCGGCCTCGGCCACCTCGTCAGGGAGGCGCGCGTGGAGAGAGTTTACGTGCACCCCCGCGGCGCCAGGCACCTCGTCGACCCGTCGAGGCTGTGGGTGGCTAGCGTGGAGGTGCTCGGCTCCACAGCCCTGGAGTACGGGGAGCCGCTCCCCGTGCCGGGGGAGCTTATCTACACGCCTCAGCCCGGGGAGGAGATAGTGGTCGGGGACGTGGGGTTCAAGGTTGTAGCCGCTGAGGGGCATGCGAGCCACCAGTACGCCTACCTGGCCGGCGACGTCCTCTTCCCCGGCGACGCCCTAGGGGAGGTTTACGGTGGAGACCTGCTCATATTGACGCCGCCGCCCTTCATGGCCGGCGAGTCGATAGCGACCCTCGACAGGTTTCAGAGGCTTAAAGCCAGGGTCGCGGCGCTCCCACACTTCGGCATACACGAGGACCCGGGCGGCCTGGCGAGGAGGTATAAGGCCAAGCTCCTCTGGGCCTTGGGGCTCGCCGCCGAGACGGGCGGGGCTGCGGAGCTGGCCTCGAAGCTCCTAGGGGACGAGGAGACGGCGCGGGCTCTCGGCGAGCTGAGGCGTAGGAGGGGGCACTGGGAGGGCTACCTTGAGCGGTGCGCCAACGGGCTGCTCGGCTACGTTGAGAGGTTTGGGTGGCGATAAGCAGAATACCCAGGGGCGCGGTGAGAAGTATAAGGCGTGGTGCCTCGGATGTCGCAGGTTAAGGGTGCCCCTGACGCCGGCCGCCTGCTGCTCAGGCTGACGGCGCAGATAGCGATCATAGGCGCGGTAGCCCTGGCCCTCTCGACTTGGCTGTGGATAGACATACCAGTCTACGACGGGGTTAAGGTCGGCCACCTGGTCGTTACGGCGGCGCTGCTCCTCCTGGCCCACAGGGTTCTCGCGACGGCCTCCCCCCTCGCCAGCATACTGTCCTCCGGCGTCCAGGGGAGCGTTGAAAGGGTGGGCATGCTCGCCGCCTACGGCGTCTACCTGGTGGCCCTCGGAGTCCTGTACTTCGCGCTCAAGTGGGCCTTCATACTGGCCCTCAACAACGCCTTCTACCTGAGCGTGGGGGACGCGGCAGTGATATACGACGCGCTCTTCCTCGTGGCGGCCGCCTACCTCGTGTACTCGGCTGTGCGCGTGGTTACGGGGTAGCAGGCCGTGGAGAGGAGGCTCGTCGCCGCCTGCATCGGGGGAGAGATTAGGGTCGCCGACGTGGCGAGGGACTTCCTGGGGAGGAAGCTGAAGATCCCCTGGGAAAGGCCCCTCTACCTCAGGCTCTTCAACGTGCACGTGATGATATGGGCGTTTGGAAGCTTCGTCGCCATAGACCCGGAGAAGGGGGACATCGACGCCATAGCGGAGACCCTGAGGCCCTACACCGACCGCTACATCGGGCCGAAGTACGTTGAGGAGTACAAGCTTGTCTTCGAGAAGAGACAGTACCCCGAGGTCAGCGACGAGGAGGCCCGCATACCCTACTTCATGGGCGTGGCGGACGTGACGAGGATAGCCGGCTACGTGCTGGCGCAGAGCGTCGCGCTAAGCAGGATAGAGGCCCTGGTCGACGACATAATGGAGAAGGCACGCGGCCTCCTCGAGGAGCTGGGGCGCTTCAGGCTCAGGATGAAGCCCGTCGTGATGGAGCTGGCTAGGGTGCTCACGACGAGGATAGAGCTGCTCAGCGACCTCATGATACTCTTCAAGCCCCCCATGACCTGGGAGGACGAGGACCTCGAGGCGCTCTACGACGACCTCAGAGAGGTCTACGAGATACGGGAGAGGTACAATGCGGTAGACGCGGAGCTTGAAAGAGTGCAGGAGCTGGCCAGCATCGCGGCGGAGATACTCCAGGCCACCAGGGAGACATTCCTCGAACTCATAATAGTGGCGCTAATAGTGGCCGAGCTAGCGCTCATCCTCCTCGGAGCCTAGCTAGGTACAGCTCCAGGTAGGACTCCGGTATCGGCCCCTCCCTGAGGCCGAGGGCCTCGACGACGCGGCGGACAGCATCCAAGCCTCCCCCCTTGTCCTCCACCTCGACGAAGCTGCCCAGCCCCTCCACCTCGTCGAGAGAGACCTCCGTGCCCCAAAGGCCGTAGAACTCCCTCCTCTTGTGGAGCGTGGCGACGGGCCTGAAGCCGAGCCTCTCCAGGAGCGCCGCGGCCGCGCCGCAGCTGGAAGCCTCGAACTCGACCTCCTCCCTCGCCTTCGCCCAGCCGCCCCTCTTAGGCCCCTTATAGGTGACAATGCACCTGTCGCCGGCCTCCCTCAGCCTTAGGGCCTCGTCGGTGGCGGCGAAGTCCCTGCAGGGGTGCTGGTAGTACGTGTCCCTCATCTCGACCACGCCGAGGGGCTCGGCCTTCAAGGCACGTAGCCTCTCCCTGACCCGGTCCAGGCCTCGGCACCTATACTTTACCTCTACCTCCTCCACGCTACTCCTCCTCCCCCATGAGGGGCATCACTGCCCTCAGGTTCCTCGCGACACCGGCCAGCTCGTCCGCGAGCGCGTATATCTTAGCGGCCGCCCCCATGGCGCAGCACTCGTCGCCCCCCTCCACGCAGGAGGCCATGTCCTCGAGCGCCCCGGAGCCAATGCTCCTAAGCCTCTCCAGGGCGTCCTCGAGCCTCCTCCGGTACTCGACGGAGTAGGGCAGGGAGGCGACCTTCATTATCTCGCCGACCGCCTCGGCGAGGCTGTAGAGCGAGTTCCCGAGCACGTAGAAGTACTCCTTCCCGGCCAGGTAGCGGGCCGCGAGCGTCACGCCCCCCGCGTCGTCTATCGCGTCCACGTCCAGCTCTCCCCGCCCAAGCCTTGCCGCCAGCTCCCTCAATACTCCTGCGAGACCGCTCTCAACGCTCGGCACGCGCGACACCCCTCTTCGAGTGTTTGGCCCGGCGCCTCTCAAAGTACTCCCGGTATATCTCGCGCTTGGCCCTTTCAAGCTCCTTCATGAGCTTCTCGGCCTGGGGGCCCCCGACCGTCTTGGCGTACTCCTCCATGATTATTATCTCGAGGGCCCTGCGCTCAAGGCTTTCGCGGCGGATCAGAGATTTTCTGCGTCGTGAGGCGCGGGCCAAACCGTTGCACCCAATATTTTTCAAGGGGTGTGTGGATAAAAGTGTTGGGAGGAGATTTTTGTTTTAACTTTTTGGTTAAACATCCAAATAATAACGGAGGATAAAGACGGGTTGATATAGGTTAAAAATTATAACCGATAATGTCTCGCCAGAAATATGCATATAAAAAACTGTTTTGTTAAAAATCCTATGTAATTTTAGCTGAAGCAGGGTAATAAATATATTATATGATGCACTAAATTTATAGTTGAAATAGCCATGTCGATACGTGAAAACGAATATGGAATAATCGCCAAGACCGAGGAAGTCCTAAAACTAAACCCCAACGAGTGGCGAGTGCTCTCCGCAATACCGAGGAGCAGCACCATAGCCCGCATCTCAGAGCTCACAGGCCTCCCCTACAGCACCGTGATAGACGTTGTGAAGAGGCTTAGCAGGATGGGTATTGAGATGCACTTTGTCCCGCGCTACGACGTGATGAACGTTAAGCCGCTCTTCCTGCTCTTCAAGGCTGAGAGCGTGGAGCGGCTGCCCCTCTACACTGTGAGGGTGTCGAGGCTGAAGGGTAGGAGCAGCTACCTGGGCGTGCTCGCACTCGTCCCCGAGAGGCACGTGGACGACTACGTGGCCGCGCTGCCGGAGAGGCCTGTGGAGAGGGTGGAGGGCGAGGAGGTGAGGCACTGGCTGCCCACGGGCAGGCTTACGCGCTACGTCTCGGGCCTGGGCCTCGTGCTTCCGAGCACTGAGAGGCTTGAGGAGGTTCTCGCGGCCGGCAGGGCGCCGATTGAGAGGAGGGAGAAGAGGTGGGTGGACTGGATAGACCTGCTCGTGATAATATTCAAGATGCGCTACGCGTACACCAAGCTCAGCGAGGTGGCCAGGCTCATAGAGGAGAGGCTTGGCATGTCGGCGCCGAGCAGGCAGCTCATGAGCTACCACTACAGGACGCACGTGATGGGCCTCTGGAACTACAACGCCGTGGGCTTCAGGCTGAACGAGACGGTGGCGCCCAGGAGGCTCTACATATTCAGGGGCAAGGAGAGCCGCGTCGCCGCGCGCACGCTCGTAGAGATGCCCTACTTCTTCGAGTCATACATCGGCGAGGAGGGAGCAGCCACCTACGCGCAGCCCCCATGCTACACCCACCGCATACTCTACGACATACTCAGCACAGTCGACGTCGACCTCCCATACGGCGAGCTCTTCATAACCGCCGAGCAAGAACTGGAGTGGCTGCCGCCCGAGGCGCTACGCTACTACCACGACAAGGGCGAGTGGATGCCGCCCACAGAGCTCAGCCACGAGGTGCTCGTCTAAAGGCACAGTTTTTTATCTCCGAGCCCCATTTTTTAGTGATGGAATACACGTTTCTAGGCCCCACAAAAGAGAAAATTTCGAGGGTGGGGCTGGGGACATGGCAGTTCAGCCAGACATGGGGCGTGGAGGACTATGAGACTGCCCGCGGAATAATAGAGGAGGCCCACGCCCGGGGGATAAACCTAATCGACACGGCGATAGTCTATGGGGACGGGCTGAGCGAGGAGTTTATAGGGCGCGCACTCAAGGAGCTGGGGCTGCGGGACGAGTTCATTGTTGCGTCTAAGATTCCCGGCCAGTTCCTCGCGTGGGGCGACGTGATAAAGGCCGTGGAGGGAAGCCTCCGCCGCCTCCAGGTTGACGCGATAGACCTTATGCAGGTTCACTGGCCGCCTGTGTGGCACAACATCCCGACCTGCGAGTACATGAGGGCCCTTGAGAGGCTCGTGACGCTGGGCAAGATAAGGTATATTGGCCTCAGCAACTTCCCGCCAATACTCGCGTGGGAGGCGCAGGAGTGCCTCGCCAGGGAGGAGATAGTGAGCCTGCAGGT
>JALVKT010000050.1 GCA_027027675.1 Thermofilaceae archaeon
GCGCGGAGCCTCGTCTCCAGCGCTGCCTGCGGCGAGACGTCGATGGCGACTAGGTAGGAGGCTTTCTCGGCGAGCAGGGTGGTGGCTGCGCCTGAGCCGCACCCGACCTCGGCCGCCGTGCCTGTGCGCCTGGCGGCTGAGGCTAGGAGGAGGGTGTCCTCTGAGGGCGGGTAAACGTTATTTCTCTCCTTCATTTTTTCCGCCGAATATGGGCGCGTAGATTGTGTCTAGGACGGCGGTTATCTTCTTCACCCTCTTTTCACCGATGCCTGGGACGGCCCTTATCTCCTCGGGGGAGGCTGTGAAAAACTTTCTAGGCGTCTTGAAGTGCCGCAGTATCTTGTCTGCCATTTCGAAGCTTATCCCGGGCAGCGTGGATATGAGGTTGAGCTGCACTACGGGTATGCTCGTGTTCATCTTCACCACGCGCTTCTTGGTGGGGGGCACGTAGGGCCTCTTTTTCCGCTCTAGGCGGCGGGCTAGGACGTAGATGAGCTCCGCGGTCTCCCTGGGGCCGGATGTCTGTATAACGGATATCTTCGTCTCCGCGAGGGCTGCGAGGGCGCCAAGCACGGCGTGGGGGTTTATCCTCCTGTACCTGAGCGCCCTGGAGAAGCCCCCCTCGACGACTATGATTGGCACCTCGAAGGCCTCCCTCAGGTAGGTGGCCTGGTCGAAGAGCCTCCTGTCTATTATGGAGCTTATGAAGTCTCCGGGCGTCTTCCTCTCCACCCCGTAGACGCCGCCGACGTCGTAGTCCGCGACCTCAAGCCTCTTCACCTCGAAGTCTAAGCCCAGCCTCCTCAGCTCGTCGACTACCGGCGACTTTGTCTCCCTGTCGTCCACGAATACTAGGGGCATGTCTACCGTGTATGGCCGGCTGCTCTAAAAAATGTGTGCTAGTAGCCTCTCCGCGAAACAAGGTTTAGCGGCTCCTCCCCCCTGAGGAAGCGGGCAACGTTTCTCGCCGCGAAGGAGACGCACTTCCTCTTTGCCCCCGGGGTCCACCCGGCCTTGTGGGGCGTCGCAAGGACCGCCTGGCTCTTGTGGACGCCGAGTGGCGAGGGGGCGCCCTCCTCGGGCGGGTAGCGCCACCACACGTCTATGCCGGCCCTGATCCTGCCCTCGTCGAGGGCTTCCCGGAGCGCTTCCTCGTCCACCACGGGGCCTCTCCCAACGTTTACGAGGAGCGCGCCCCTCTTCATGTGTGAGATGAACTCGCGGCCTATGAGCCCCTTCGTCTCTGGCGTGAGGGGGAGCGTGACCACGACGTAGTCGGCTATCCCGGCAAGCCTTGTCAGCTCCTCGACGGGGTATACGAGCCACCTGCCCACAACCCTGCGCCTGGTGGCCACGGGCACGACTTTTATGCCGAAGGCCTCAGCCCTCCTAGCGACCTCGACTCCTATGTTCCCGAAGCCGACTATTAGCATGGTCTTGCCCTCAAGGTCCCCCAGCATAGTCTCCCTTGTATACGGGGTCCACTCCCCCCTCTTCAGGGACGCGTCAAGGCTGCAGACCCTCTTCTCCAAAGCGAGTATGTGGGCGAAGACCATCTCCGCCACGGCCGCCGCGTTGCAGCCCTTCGCGGAGGCGACGGGGATGCCCCGCTTAGACGCAAACTCTAGTATGCGCGGGTGTACGCCCGCACTTATTGTCTGTATGAAGGCCGCGTTCACCGCCTCCTCCAGCCAGGGCGGCGGCGGGGCCATAACAAGCACCGTCGCGTCCCTGTAGCCCTGGGGCTCCACCTGGGGCCAGGAGAACGGGGTTTCGCCTAGCACTTCGCGCCACAGCTCCACCTCCCACTTCTCCGGCTTCCAGGAGAGGAACACCTTATGCTTCACAAGCTATTCCTGGGACGGGGGGATACAAGGGTTACCTCCCGCGGTACCTCCCCGCGGCGCCGCTCCTACGGTAGAGCTTGACGCCCGCCAGTATCTCACGCTTAAGCCTGTCAACGTCCAGCTCCACGGGGATGTAGAGCTTAAGGGGGCCGTTCATGGTGACAATTCCGAGGTCGTAGAGCCTCTGCAGCGCCGTGTCAACGAGTGGGCCCTGGGGCCTCCTCAGGGAGAAGGACTCGTATATCATCTCCGTGTACTCCCTGACCATGGGGAGCTCCGCGTAGCCCGTGCCGCCGTTGCTTAGCGCCAGGAGCACCGCGTACAAGACTATTTTCTCGTGGAGGCTCAGGGACGACAGCACCTCCGGCGACACAAAGGCGCTGCCCAGCACGCTCTTCAAGGCCCTCGTAACATGCTCGACCGTTACACGCCTAGACTTTTCCAGCTCGGCTATCGTGCCCGCGTAGAGGAGCAGGTCCAGGGCCTTGCGGACGTCGGACTCCAGGTAGTTCACGGTAACGTCAGCGACGTAGTCGACCACTTCGTCGCCCACCGCGCCCTCCCTGAACGCCTCTGAAACCCTATACCTCAGTATATCCCCTATCTGCTCCCTGGAGTAGCGGGGGAACCTCACCACAAGCGAGCCGAGGCTCGACCTCTCCTCAGGGGCGAGGGACTCCGCCCAGTCCTCCCTCCTACTGATGAAGACGACTCCGCCCACGCTCTTCACCCCCAGCTCCGGCAGGCGCGTAAGGTTGTATATGACCCGCCCGCCCCTCAGGGACTTCGACCCCACGAGCACGTCCGCCTCGTCAACTACGAAGACGTAGACGCGGCCCCTCCTCTCCACGGCCTTCACAAGCCTGAGGAAAACCTCGCCCGCACTAAGGCTCCGAGAAGCCCTGGAGCCCACCGCCTCAAGCAGGGCTGCGTAGACGAGGAAGGGGGAAGGCTCACTGAGCATCCTCACATTAACGTAGACCGTGTCGACGCCCCCCACGCTCCCCCTAAGCTCCCTCAAAAAAAGGAGCGCTGCAGACGTCTTGCCGGCGCCAACACTGCCCACAAGCTGGACAACCTTGAAGTACGGGGCCCCCTCGTACAAGTCCCCGAAGAAGACCCTAAGCTGGGCAAGCTGCCCGTCCCTGTGGGGCAGCCTCTCAGGCACATACTTCGAGGAAAGCTTCTCCCTGCTGGCGAAGACCCCCATCCCGGGGAAAAAGAGCCGGCCATAACTATAGCTGTGTTACCCGCAGAGAATTAGTTATCCGAAACTAAAAACAACGCCCCCGGCCGTGGAACGCGACTCTAAGGAATACGTGGAAACCCTGAGAAAACGGTAAGAGTGGTGCGGCCGCCGGGATTTGAACCCGGGACCTGCGGCGTGGCAGGCCGCCATTAGGGCCGTCACAGGGCTAGCTATCCTAGCCAGACTAGACCACGGCCGCCCCAACCAGACATATATGAGGCAGTGTTTTTTAAGCGTTTCCAGGCTCGCCCTGGGAGCCCTGAGACGCCTTCTCAGACAGTTCCTTGAGAGTCCTCGCCAGCTTCGTCGGCTCCGGCGAGTAGAGACGAACCCTGGTTTTAACCTCCATGCCCATCGTGCTCTGCGTGGTGTGCACCTCTACGAAGCGCCTCCTAGCGTTCACCTCCACCTTGCCCTTGAGCGGGAACCTTATTGGAAGCCTGTTGTCAACGAGAATCCCCTTATCCGTCACCACGTACTCGCCAGCCACGCTCAGGGCGCCCTCCCGGGCCTGCCTCCTCATACTGTAGATTGAGAAGGGAACCGAGAACACGTAGAAGCTGGCGTAGAGTATCAGGAAGGAAATGAAGTTCGCCAGCTGCTTGTCGTCGGTGAAGTACCAGCCCAGGCTGAACACCGCCGCCCTCATCGGGGGCACGTAGAACACGAGGATTATTATGAGGAGGGGTAGGAAGCCCACAAGCATCATCTTCCACTGGCCCGACATCTCCTCCCTGAGCTTCGCGAAGTCCTTCTCCTTAAGCTTCGCCACCGTCTCCTTCCTAGCCTTGTAGACAACCTCCCCCGCCTGTATCTCCTGCAGGTCCCTCATCATCTGGCCGGCCTGCTTCCCCGTGAACGCGAACATTATCAGCATCAAAAACACGAAGTATGCCACCATCATCTCCATGTTGTACTGCGGGTAGTAGCTGCTAACGTACGCGAACAGAACCATCGCCAACACGCCCAGCACGTACTGGGCAACCAACGCCCTACTCATACTATCACCAGCCTACATCCACGCATCGCTCAATAGGTTTTTCGCAGAGAGGAGGGCTCGGGGCCTAGCCCTGCTCGTCACCACTCGGAACCCGTGTTCCTCGTCACAGCCCACACGCTACACCCAGGGCACCCGTAAAAGCCTTCCCACCGCCAAGTCGAGCAGGCAGCCCCCACCCCGGGTCAACGCGAGCACCGCGTAGACGGCGAAGCCCGCCGCGAGCACCGCCACCTCCGGCATGTACACGAGAGCCCAGCCGCCCTCGAAGCCGCCGCCCCCCTCCTCCACGGAGAGCTGCACACGTATCCTCCTCTTCCCATCCTCCACCACGTAGCCAGGCGCGTACATGTACCTGTGCCTCTCATACTCCTCCCTCGAGACATACCTCATCCCCAGCAGCGCGTACAGCTTCTCCCCAACGCCGGCATCGTACCCCTCGAACAAGTCCCTGCCAGCCCTAAGGTTCCACGCCAAGTTGTACAGCGCGTACAGCACCACCAGCGGCAGGCTATCCACCACCACCGAGAGAGCCGGCGACAAGCACACGGAAAAACCCCTGGGCGGCGTAAGCAGCGAGATAAACGCCAGCTCTATAACGTCAGCCTCCCCCATAGCCCCGAGAAACCAGAAAAGCCCGGCCACCACAAGCCCGACCACAGCCCCCACAACGTACAAGGCAACATGCACAGCGCCCACATACGCCTCGTACACCATCAAGGGAGCCAGGACCGCGGCCCCGGCAGCCCAGACCCTATCGTCAACCTCACGGCTCCTATAGTCGCTCCAGCCGGCGACGGCGAGCACAAGCGCCTCCAACGCGTAGTGCAGAACGTAGACAGACTCGGCCGACACGACACTATATCCTAAAAACCAGTATTAAAGCGGCACAGAAGAAACTGGGGCGAGGGGCTTAGAAGCCGAAGAGAGACGAAAGCCCCTCCTCAATCTCCTCCTCGCTAACCTCCTCCTTCTTCTCTTCCTCCTCCTTCTTCTCCTCGGCGGCAGCCGCCTCCCCGCCGGCAGCGGGCGCAGCGGCGGGCGCGGCCGCCACGGGCACAGCAGCGGTCTTTATAGCCTCGTCAATGTCCACCTCCTTCAGCGACGCCACCACGGCCTTTAGCTGCACATCGTTAACCTGCACCCCGGCAGCCTCAAGCACCTTCTTCAGGTTCTCCTCCGTGATCTCCTTGCCCGCCTTGTGTAGGAGCAGACTCGCATACACATATTCCATCATATACCACCCTGCCAGACACACTT
>JALVKT010000051.1 GCA_027027675.1 Thermofilaceae archaeon
GTAGGCGACGCCTACGTTGTCGCAGTGGGGGACAGCGAGGTGGACCTGGGGATGTTTAGGGCGGCGGACTACTCTATAGCCCTTGGTAACGCGCCCCCGCACGTAAAGGAGGAGGCCTCGCTTGTGGTCGAAGACGGTTTTTCCTACGGCTTCGTAGAGGCCGTGGAAAAAATAATTACATTGATTCTAAACAAATCTCTTTAACGGGTATTTTAAGCTTACCAGGATTTCACTTATTGAACAACAACGTTTTTAATAAACCATTAAATGGCCACTCTGAAGGTGTCGCAGATGATTGGAGAACGTTTCGACTGGGAGAAATTCGAAAGCATAATGACCGGCATACTCGGCCAGCTAGACGTTGGCGAGGACGTAGAGTACTTCGCCGTACTAGACGAGAACGGCGACGTAAAGTTTTGGGCCGGAACACGGACTATGGAGGGCATAGTCTCCGAGCTTGCACCCTTCATGTATAGGCACACCGTGAACCGAACCATACTGACACTCCCGGACACACACATGGTCTTGTTCTGGGTCGGCGGCTACCTCGTAGCGCTTGTCAGCAAGGACGAGTCGAACATAGGCTTCCTCGTAACGCTTGTGGAGAACAAGTTCGCCGAGGAGATTGAAAGGCTGAAAGACATAGAAGAGATTATTCCTACCAGGGAGGAGAAGAAAGGCAGGGAAGACGTTGAGAGCGGCGTTAGCCGAGAAGCTTATGTGCCCGAGCAAGAAGCCCCTCGGCAGTGGTCAAGACGAAGCCTAGGTTAAGGTTCTTCTCCCCCACCACGGCGAGGCTTAGCTTTTCTCCCTTCAGGACAACTATGGTCGCGTTTTCGCCGACTATCACTGTGTAGCGGAGCTTTCCAAGGTTAAACTGCTTCGTCATCCTCTCCACGCTTTCAAAGATCGCTGTTAGCTGGGCGCCCACGCCCTCCAGCCTCTCCACCTGGGGGTAAGCGGAGACCAGGAGCCCGTCGTTCCTTACTAGTAGCACCATTTTCGCTGTGGGTACGTTTTGGGGTATTTCGGCTAAAAGCTCATTTATCTTGCCCTTTAGACCAGCTGCCATTCCTTGTCACCGTTTCTATAGTGTATTTTCCGGGTATCCTAAAAATGAATATTACCCAAAAACTAATTATAACATTCCTGTAGTACTAAGCTACTCGCAAACCCTCGACTCCAGAGCCGACAGCAGGCCCCTACGCCTCTCCCCGTAAACCTCCTCCATCCACCCCCTATACCACTCCTCGCCGCTGGCCACGCTGTGCAGCTCCTCAAGCATCTCAAGGCTCCTCCTCAGGTGGCCCTCCGTGTCACCCCTCTCATAGCCGACCCCGTTGAAAAGCCTGCACTGCCTCTCGCTCCAGTCCCCCGGCTGGTCCATGCCGGGATAGTACATGGGAAGCATCCTTTCAAGCGCGGAGAGAGGCGCCGCGCCACCCAGGAGCTTTGAGGGCTCGGCGGGGTCGGGACCGTAGAGCGGCATGTCATACTCGTTCCTTGAGAGGGCCGAGTAGTCCTCGACCGCTATGAGCACAGCGTCCAGCCCCCTCGAGGCCAGCGCGCCGGCAACCCTGGCGGCCCCGGGGAGGGAGAGGAACCCGTACACGTACACCCTGTCTATCTCGACTGACTTGAACCTCAGCACGTCCAGCGCCCTGCCTAGGGCCTCGAGCATGCTCCGCCCCGTGGCTACGGTGTCTGCGACGACGAGCGTGTACCTGCCGCTGGCTATCTGGCCGGCCTTCGTGTACACGGCCCTGGCTTCTCTCTCGACGTGGTTCCTGTAGGAGTCGCCGCTGTACATGACCCTGATGTATATGTTGTCGACCTCCGCCGCCTTCTCCAGTGGGCCTGTTATCTCGTAGCCGGGGGAGCCCCTAAGGATGTGGAGCAGCACAGCCCTTTCCCCAAGGCCGAGACTTTCCATCAACTTCACCGCGTACGCGGCGGCCGCGGCTGCCTTCTCCTTGAGCCTGTCCCCGACAAGCTCGGGCTTGGACGCTATCTCGGCCCCCTCAGGCGAGTCTACAACATAGGTTGCAGCGGGGAGCCCGAGGTCGAGGGCGTAGAAGGCTGCGGGCCCGCTCCGCCCCACGTCGAGGGAGCCCGTGTCGACTCCGAAGAGTTCCGCGATGCGTCTGGCTTCGCCGCGAGGTACCCTAGCCAAGGCTTTTCAGCATGAAAGCCGCTGGAGACGTTTTAATTTGTTGTTGCCCAGTCTCCAGGCCGGGGGAAACTTATTACCCCCGGGGCCTGGGATAAAGGGTGCCTATAGGTGTGAGTGCGGCCCGCCTCCTTTGGGGAACCTCCGAGTCCGGCTTCCAGTTCGAGATGGGCGACCCCCAAGGCCTCTACGTCGACGAGGGCACCGACTGGTACGCGTGGACGCACAGCAGGGTTGCAAGGGTTAGGGGCCTCGTCAGCGGAGACCTGCCGGAGCACGGCCCCGACTACTGGGAGCTCTACCCGGGCGACCACGGGCTCCTGGAGGGGCTCGGCGCCACCGGCTACAGGTTGGGCGTGGAGTGGAGCCGCATATTCCCCGTTGACACTGGGAGCGTCGAGGTCGACGTGGAGGAGCGGAGCGGCCGCCCCGTAGCCGTGCACGTGTCGAAAAGCGTTCTCTGGGAGCTCGACTCGCTGGCCGACCAGGACGCCGTTGAGCACTACCGCGCAGTCCTCGGAGACCTGAGAGACAGGGGGATTGAGCCCATCGTCACCTTGATACACTTCTCCCTGCCCAGGTGGCTCCACGACCCCCTCGAGGCTAGGAGGTGGAGGCTCCACCGGGGGAGGCTGGGCCTCCTAGACAGCCGCTTCCCGGTGGAGGCCGCGAAGTACGCCGCGTACGTGGCGTGGAGGCTGTCGGATCTCGTGGACGTGTGGGTGACGATTAACGAGCCTGTGGTGGCGGCGGAGCTGGCCTATCTCTGGCCCCGCTTTCCGCCGGCGGTGTTCAGCATCGGGGCCTATAAGAGGGCTGTGATGAACCTCCTCCACGCCCACGCCGCGATGTACAGGGCCGTTAAGCGTCACGGGTCGAGGAGGGCCTCAAACTGGGCCCCGGAGGCGGCCTGGGTGGGCATCGTCCAGCACATGGTGCCCGTCCAGCCCTATAGGGTGGGGCGCAGGCTCGACGAGAAGGCAGCCGGCTTCGTCGACAGGATGCACAACCGCTGGTTCCTCGACGCCCTCGTCTACGGCCGCCTGGACGCCGAGATGAGAGGTGAGGGCTGGGTTGCGGCGCCCCGCCTCCGCGGGCTCCTAGACTGGATAGGCGTGAACTACTACACCAGGGCTGTGGTTAAGGGCTGCTGGGTGCCCCCCTTCGCCCCGCTGCCCGTCTACCCCTGCCTCGTCGACGGGTACGGCCTCAAGTGTAGGCCTGGCTCCACGAGCAGGGATGGGCGGCCGGTCAGCGACTACGGCTGGGAGCACTACCCGGAGGGCCTCGAAGCAGTTCTAAGGTCGGCCGCGGAGTACGGCCTGCCCTTGATAGTCACGGAGAACGGCGTTGCCGACGCCCGGGACGCGTTGAGGCCCCGCTTCATAAGGGAGCATGTGGCGGCGCTGCGGAGGGCGGCGGCTGGCGGGGTGGACGTGAGGGGCTACCTCTACTGGGCTCTCACGGACAACTATGAGTGGTCGGAGGGCTTCAGGATGAGGTTTGGGCTGTACCACGTGGACTACACGTCCAAGGAGCGGAGGCCTAGGAGGGAGGGGGTGGACGCGTTCAAAAGGGAGGTGGAGAGGGGCCTAGACGCGTAGCCACAGGTACACGGCCAGGGCTGCGACGTAGATGCTGGTGGCCGCCCATAGCAGCCGGGCGGCGCGGGAAGCCCTCGCCTCGTCGACACCTGCCTCCACGAGCACCATTTTCACCCCGTTGAACGCGTGAAACGCGACCGTCACTGTGAAGGCGACGGCCAAGGCGGCCGAGAAGGGGTCTTTGAACACGGCGACAGCCTCCTCGTAGCTCGGCAGCCCGCCCACACTGCCCCCGTAGTGGACGCGGAGCATGTGCCACAGCCCGAAGGCCAGCAGCGCGAGCCCGCTCAGCGCCTGCCCCAGCCAGCTACGCGCCTCACCAGACACTAAGCATCACCCACACAGCAGCGGCTGTGACGGCCAGCGCGCCGGCCCACGCCAACGCCAGCAGGGCCCGCCGCCACCGCAACGCGAGGCCAGCCTCAACTATCATAGAGTACAGGCCGAGCGCGCCGTGCAGCGAGAGCAGCGCTATCAGGGTCGCGTCGAAGACCAGCCCGAGGGGGCCGTGAAACACCTCTAGGAGCGCGTTGTAGGCCTCCTCCCCCAGGAGCAGCGTAGAAATGTCGACCATGTGCACGACGAGGTAGGCGGCCAGCAGGAGGCCGCTAGCCCTCCTAACGGCGAAGCTCAGGTACTCGGCGCTCCTCCCCTTAACGCGCATCCACTCCGCAAGCGCCCTCAGAACCTTCAACGCCCACCACCCAGCATCCTCTTCAAAGCCTTCCCCCTCAAAACCATTATAAGCCCTCCCGGGTCGAAGCCCGCGGGGCAGCGCACGCTGCACTCGAGGGCCGCGTGGCAGCTCCACACGCCGCCCCTCCCCAGGGCGTCGGAGACGCGGCTCCAGTCGCCCGTCAGGCTCAGAGTCTTGGAGGCTAGCGCTAGCGCCGCCGGCCCCATGTAGTCCTCCATGGTCCTGGCTATGGGGCAGGCCGAGTAGCATATCCCGCACTCGAGGCAGCTGAGGAGCTTCTCAGGCCTAAGCGAGGCCCTCCCCGGGAGCTCGCCGCCTTCCCCCTCCACGGGCTCAAGGGTCTCCGGCGAGACGCGGGCCGAGGCCCTGAACATCCTCGACTTGTCGACGGCGAGGTCGCTTATCACGGGGAACCCCCTGAGCGGCTCAACGACGACGGTGTTGCCCACGGCCACGTCGCCCAGCCTCGTTATGCAGGCCAGCCGCTCGACACCGTTTATCACCATGCCGCAGGCCCCGCACACACCGTGGTGGCACGCGTGCTCGAAGACTAGCGTGTTGTCCCCGAGCCACGCCTTCTCCAGGGCGTCGAGGACGCTCGTGTCGGCGTCCGCCTCCACGACGTATTCCTGGTACCTCGGCTTCTCCCAGCCCTCCTTCCACCTCTTAACGAGAAGCCTCCACTTCATAGCCGGGGCACCCGCTAGAAGTAGAGCCAGTAGGGGGTGAGGGGCTCGACGGCCGTCCTCGACCTTGCCTCAACCCCCAGCTTCTCGGCGACAAGGTCGCCCGCCTTCTCAGCCATGAGCCTCGCCGTCGTAAACTTGCCCCCAGCCACGGTGGCGAAGCCCGCGACGCCCTCCGCCTCGTGGTCGAACACCT
>JALVKT010000052.1 GCA_027027675.1 Thermofilaceae archaeon
AAAACAGAAGGATACACGGGAGCGGATCTTGCTGCGCTCTGCAGGGAGGCCGCCATAATGGCGCTGAGAGAGGCCGGCAAGCCGACAAAGGTGCAGATGAAGCACTTCCTCAAGGCAATGGAGGCGGTAAAGCCCAGCATAACCAAGGAGGACATTGAGCGCTATAAGCGTCTCGCAGAAGAGTTCCACAGAATGCTCGCCTAAAACGCTCTCAGGTTATCACTTTTTTACCCGGTTTTCCCATTTTTACGTGATGCCGGAGGTCAAGTTTCACGTTATAAACGTTAAGCTGCCTGAGGGAAGCAACGTCATAATCGGCCAGTCCCACTTCATCAAAAGCGTTGAAGACATAGCCGAGGCCCTGGCCACCTCAGCGCCCACGATAAAGTTCGGTGTCGCTTTTAACGAGGCCTCAGGGGACAGGCTTATACGCTTCGACGGAAACGACGAGGAACTCGTGAATGCAGCCGTCGAGACGGCCAAGGCTATCGGGGCAGGCCACGTCTTCGTCGTGTTCATGAGGGACGCCTGGCCCATCAATGTTCTCACGGAGCTTAAACACGTACATGAGGTGGTGAACATATTCTGTGCCACGGCAAACCCCGTGCAGGTTGTGGTTGCAGAGACAGATCAGGGCCGCGGAGTAGTGGCTGTAATAGACGGTTACACGCCGGTCGGGGTGGAGAAGGAGGAGGACAAGAAGAAGCGTGCCGAGTTCCTCAGGAAAATAGGGTATAAGAGAGCCTGAGATTTTTTTAGCGCAGCCCCTCCTTATTCACCCAAGCCTATGCCGATGAAAAACCTGAAACAAGTCATAGTTATTAGGAGAGACCTTAAAATGGGCAAGGGAAAGCTTGCTGTACAGGCAGCCCACGCTGCTGTGAGCGCCTACGTAGAGGCGCAGCGTGTCGTGCCGGCCCTCGCTAGGGAGTGGCTTCTCCAGGGCCAAAAGAAGATAGCCGTAAGGGTTGATAGCGAGGAAGAACTCATAGAGGTATACAGGAAAGCGGTTGCAGAGAACCTCCCCGTGGCGTTAATCGAGGACGCAGGCCTCACACAGCTCCCCCCTGGGACAAAGACTGCTGTAGGCATTGGGCCGGCAGAGGCTGAGAGGATAGACAGGATAACTGGGAAGCTAAAGCTGCTATGAGGGAAAAATCTTGCCTAAAAAGTCGGATTTAGAGCTGGACAGGCTTCTCGGCCTCGAGTACTACGGCCTAGAAGGAGATGGGACAGGCGGCTACATACGCCGGCAAGTCGAGGACTTCATCGTAAACGAGGTATCCATCGACGGACTCACGGCGGGGCCCAGCTGCGACTATCCAAGCTCGGAGGAGGGCTACTGGTGGTTCGTGATGGAGAAGCGGGGAATAGACACTGTCACGGCGCTCATAATACTCTCCAAACACTGGGGGCTCAGGAGGAACACTCTCAGCGCCGCAGGGCTAAAAGACTCCAAGGCTATAACCTACCAGTTCGTCTCCGTCCTCGGGGACTTCACACCCCCAAAAGAGCGTGTCGACCTAGGCCGCGTCTCGGCGTACTGCTTCTTTAAAAGGCCGTTTTACCTTAAGCCCGGCCTTCTCTACGGGAACCGCTTCAAAATAAGGGTGAGAGACGCTTCAAAGCCGGGAAACCTGGGTCCCCTCATAGAAGAGCTGAGGCTCGTGCGGGGCGTGCCCAACTACTATGGCTACCAGAGGTTCGGCACAATAAGGCCCAACACCCACCTTATAGGGAAATACATCATACAGGGCCGCTACCGGGAGGCAGTGGAAGAGCTTGTACAGAGAGTATATCCCCGCGAGTACGGAAGGGTCGCGGAAGCTAGAAGGTACGTTGCAGAGACAGGCGACTATGCAGGCGCCGCCGAAATGCTTCCCTCATCCCTTCGCCACGAAAAACACGTTGTCCGCTACCTGGCGAATCGCCCGGGAGACTACTATGGAGCCTTGAGAAGCCTGCCGCTGTACATCAGGAGGCTGTTCGTCGGCGCATACCAGGCATACCTCTTCAACAAGATACTTAGCCGCCGGATAAAGCACGGCCTATCCTACTTTTACCCTCACGTGGGCGACTTTATAGGAATATACCCTGAAGGCTCCCATGAGCCCAAGGGCCTCATAATGGTCACTGAGAGCCTCCTAGAAAAGTCCCGGAAGCTAGTAGAGGAGGGACGAGCGGCACTCATGCTTCCAATAGTGGGTTACAGGATAAACCTGGGACACGGCGAACCCGGCAGGGTAGCCAGGGAGGTTCTAGCCGAGGAAGGCGTCGACCTAGGCGATTTCCGCGTCAAGGGCATGCCCGAGGCCTCATCCACCGGGACATATAGGCGTGCAGCCCTGGTCCCGGAGGACTTCAGCGTAGATGTAAGGCCTCCGGATTACAGCCTTGAGTTTAAGCTTAGAAAGGGGATGTACGCCACGGTACTGTTGAGGGAGTTTATAAAACCCACAGACCTAATAGAGCAGGGTTTCTAATGGTGCTTCCGTCCGACGCACTAAAAGAGGTGATAGGCGAAGTCGAAAAGGCCGCCCAAGCATACCATAGGAGGCTGCTCGTGCTAAGCGGCGACAACGACGAAGCATTGGTAGAGGCCGCGTCAAAAATTATCTCGGAAATCGCCGGTCTGCTCGGAAAAGAGCCCCACATAATCTACACTTACCACGCGTTCTACGGGGATGGAGCCGCCAGGAAAAACGCTTTCCAGAAATCCCTGGACGAGAGGGGCGTCGAACTAGACGTTGACTACGTGTCCTACCACGTGCTCGACAAGGTACTCGGCCAGACCTACGACGCGGCGGTAATGGATCTCATAGACAATCTAGAGCCGAACGACCTGGGGAAGCTTATGGGGGTTGTGAAGGGGGGAGGACTCTACGTATTCATTTTACCCTCCCTTAACTCCTTCACGAAGACTGTGACACGTTTCCGGGCAAACCTTGTTACGCCGCCCCACACAGTGGAGGAGTTAAGGGACTTCTTCGAGAGACGCTTCATCAAAAAACTTTACGCTCACACAGGCATAGCGATATACGACGTCGACGAGAAACGCTTTATAAAACACTTCCCGAAGGTCAAGGTTCGCCGTTACCTGCCGCCGCCCCTCCTGCTGCCCGAGAAAACAAAGATTCCGAGGAAGGTCTATGAGATGGCGCTTACCCAGGACCAAGTCGAGGTTTTACAGTTAATGTCAATATTCTATAAAAAGGTTGAAGGTAAAAAACCGGTCATAGTGGTAACTGCGGACAGGGGACGCGGAAAATCCTCTGCTGTCGGCCTGGGCCTGGGAGGCCTTGCACATAGACTTAGAAAGGCTAAGGGACGGTGCCGCATCCTCGTAACAGCGCCTAACCCCTCCAACGCGCAGGAAGTTCTAAGGTTCGCCGCTAAAGCCCTCCGCCGCCTAAAACACAAGGTCGAAGTTGAGGAGGAGGAAGGCTATATCGTAGCGGTCAGGGCGAGGGGCGTGGACATCGAATACGTTCAGCCAGTCCAAGCGGCCCGCAGCAAGGCAGACATAGTGGCCGTGGACGAGGCTGCAAGCATACCCGTGCCCCTCCTCTTCTCCATACTGGAGAAGCACGAGAAAGTAGTGTATTCGTCGACCATTCACGGGTACGAGGGGGCCGGCCGGGGCTTCTCCATACGCTTCTTGGGGCGCCTAAGGTCCATGGAGGGAGTAGAGGTATACGAGTACGAGATGAAAGAGCCGATAAGGTATGCGCCGGAAGACCCCATAGAGCGGTGGGCGTTTGACACCCTTCTCCTCGACGCTGAGCCGGCCGAGCTTCAGCCCGAAGACCTCGAGTACGTTGAGAGGGGAGAAGCCGAATACTATGTGCCTGACCTGAAGAAGTTTTTCCTCGAAGACGAAGAGGAGCTGCGCCAGTTCTTCGGAATATACATAATGGCCCACTACAGGAACAACCCAAACGACCTCGGCATAATGATGGATGCTCCACACCACTTCCCGAGGGCGCTCAAGCTGCCCACGGGAAAGATAGTCGTATCGCTCGAACTAGCCGAAGAAGGAGGGCTGGACGAGGAGCTGTCCCGCGAGTCGGCGGAAGGCGCATGGCTCCTAGGAAACATCATACCCGACCGCCTAATAAAGCACTACAAACTGGTAGAGTTTGGCTCACTTAAAGGGTTAAGGATAGTGCGTATAGCGACGCACCCCCAGCTTATGCGGCGAGGGCTAGGCAGCAAGGCCCTCTCATACCTAGAAGAAGAGGCCAGGCGTAAAGGCTACGACTGGCTGGGCGCAGGCTTCGGCGTAACCTATGACCTACTCAAGTTCTGGCTACGCAACGGCTACGTCCCAGTACACATGAGCCCGGAGAGAAACCCCGTGAGCGGAGAGTACACGATTATAGTTGTGAAACCCCTAAGCGACGCTGCACGCCGCTTCATCGACGTTATAGCGTGGGAGTTCAAGAAAAAACTCGTCAGGAGCCTAGTGCAGCCATACTTCGACCTCGAGGTCGACGTGGCCCAGCTCCTCCTCCGCTCACTCCCCTCCAAGCCCTTACAGCTAAGACTCACTACCCTGGAAAAAGCGCGCTTCCTCACATATGCCTGGAGCGAGATGACGCTCGAAAACTGCGTAGACGTGGTCTACAAGATCGCGTCTCACTACTTCCTCTCATCAGAAAGGTTTTTCCTAGACGACCTTCAGGAAAAGATGCTCATAGCGAAGATCCTCCAGGCAAAAACATGGCGTCTCGCATGCACAGAGCTGGGAATAGAGCCTCCAACACTCATGCAGGGGATAAGGGAGATTGCAAAGTCCTTCTCAGAGGAACTCCTCGGGATAAAGTCCCCCGAAGAGGCCAGAAAGTTCTTCCACTTAAAAATCGACGACGTGGCCGGAGAGCTATGAGGGCACAAGCTCCTTTACAAGCATGACTTTGTCTTTACACATGCTCAGGCAAAGCCCGCACAAGTCGCATAGCTCCTTCTTAGCTATCACAAGCTCTCCGCCACCCCTAAAGGCCCCATAGGGGCACGCAGAGCTACAGTATAGGGAATCGCTGGGAAGTGCTGGCAGGAGGCCCCGGGCCACAGTGTCCCATTTTTTGGGAAACGGGTTCTCAACATGTACGTCAGGGAGGCTTTTAGCCGTCACTGCGGTGTCCACGAGAAACCCTGAGAACGCTTTTTCAGCATCGCCGCTTAAAACCTCGGTTGCCAAGAGTTTCCTCACTCGGAGCCCCTCTGAGGCCACAGTGGCCCATATAGAATTATAGATGAGAGAGAGGTGTGTGGAATGAACCCTGAAGATTTCTTCGCCGACCGTGTACACGGGGTGAGTGGTAAAGACTAGCAGGTTTACCCCTATCTCCTCCATCTCCTTCAGGAACTCCCTGCTTATAGGCATGTTAGGGGAAAGCTTTACCGCCAGAGGAACCTTTGATGCGGGGATAATCTCTTCAAGCAGGTCTAGAGCGTAGCTCTCAAATCCTCTTTTAAACCCGTGCAGCGCGTAAAACAGGCCAAGGTCTACCTCAACCATGTCAACTCTTTTACCCAGCCTTGACAGGAGGGAAACATAGCCGGAAAGCCTCTCAGCAACTACAGATGCGGCAACTCTGACCCCCCTCTTTTTTAGCGCTTCAGCCTCCCTCAGCGCGTCATCCAGCCCAAGGTAGAGGGGGCGCGTAACCAGTATGTAGTCGCCAGTCCCCGCATACCTCACAGCGTACACCCTGGTTCTGCCGGGCTCCCACTTAGAGGAGGGGCTTATCGTCGGCAAGAAGGCCTCGCTCCACCCGCCCCAGCGGAGCCTCGAAGGTGGAAACGGAGTATCACTACTTAGCCCTACAATCTTCATGTCTACTCATTGACTACAAGTCAAGTTCAAGTAGATTGCCCCGTAGGAAGGCCGGGAGAAGTAATATCTCTCCACCACTACTATAGTGGGGGGATGAAGAGGGGTACCAAATGCCTATCCGATGGGCTGAGAATTCTCGGCCGACCCCCTTAACCTTATAATGTCAGCTTTCCACTTGCTTCTGGTGCTGTATAATGTCCGACCACGCCACATGCATGTACGAGGGATGCAACAGGCCCAGCGAGGTAATACTCGAGCTGGGAAAGTCGCAGATATGGCTGTGTAGGGAGCACTTTAACCAGCTGGCCTACAGGATGCTTAGAGCGGCTGAAAGACGGGGCACAGTGTCCCTAAAGGACCTCAGAGTCGTTGAGACGGGAAACGGGAAAATCAGGATCCTCATAAAGAGAGTTAAAAGCGTTAAAAAGTAGCCGGCCTGCCCGGGCGATAAAGCACTGCCTAGTCTGCAAGCGCGAGCTGGGCCTCCAGCCCCTCCTTTATCCTCTTATAAGTCTCCTCGTCGATAAGCCCCTCTTTGTACAGCTCTTCCAGCTGCATGATCCTCTGCTTCAGCTCCGCGGCGGAAGTGGGCACCGGCAAGCCGGCGCGCTTGAGATGTATAAAGGCCAGCCTCTCAAACTTCTCGAGTATGCCTAGCAGGCTGTCGAGCTCAGCCTTGTACTCTTCAAGCTCGGAGCTCATGCGGGCGATCTTCTCGTTAGCCTTCTCTGCATCTACTAGTCCCAGCTCCGCCTTAACTCTCAGCTCCTCTAACTCCTTGGTATAAGTTGTAATCAGCGTCTTCAACACATTGACTCTCTCGGTGATGGGTATCCTCGCCTTTTCCCACTCGGAGATCGCCTCCAGCGCTGCCTTCCTATACTCCTCCCAGAGCTGGTTCACTTTCTCAAATATCTCCTCTAGCCTCCCAGCCTCCACCCTACTCCACCTCTTCCTTCACCCTCTCAAGCTTACGTATCTTCTCCTCTATCTCGTTTTTCAGCTTCCGATACGTATCCTCACTTATCTGTCCAGTCTTGTACATCTCCTCGAGCTTTGAAAGTGCAAGTCTAAGCTTAGCAATCTCGGGCTTAGCCTCCGAGACCTTTACCCGCTTAAAGTGGGGTAGAATGAGCCGCTCAACCTCGTTAATCTTGCTTACAATGCTTTCTTGCAGCTCTCTCTTCTCAGCAATCTTTCTTTCGAGCTCGCTGCGGAGCTCCTCATACACGTCATCCGTGATGACACCTATCCTATGCTTTACCTCGAGCTTGCTGAGCTCTCCCAAGTAAGTATCTATTGACTGCTGCAGGCTCAGAACTATCTTCTCAGCATTCTCCCTAACCTCCTCCCAGGCTTCGATGAGGCTCCTAGCTTCACGGTCATATTTTTCCCACAGGTCGTTAAGGCTGATAGCCCTCTCCGCGATACTATCGATTTCGCCCAGCACATCCGCTTTCTCCTCAGCCACGGGGGCAGCCTCCACGGTTATACCTGTCTCTGCCGCTTCCGGCGTTGCCGCCTCAACGGTCTCCTGAACCTCTACCGCCGCGCTCTCGGCGGGTGCCTCCTCAACAACTTGTGGAGCAGCTTCCTCAGCCTCTTCTTCCGCCTTTTCCTTCTCCTTGTGCCCTATATAGTAGGGGCACTCCCAATACTCTGCGAGGCACGGCATGAAGGCTGGGTCAACCTCTATGCCTCCTGCGTAGGCACAGTAGAACTTGCCCTTCTCGTCTCGATATAGCCCGGGGCAAATATTCTCTGAGGCCATATATTACACCGAAGATTTATTTAATCCTGTTAAGTCTCATCTGTAGTCTGTCTAATAACTCTAATTTTTTGTTTTCACGCTTCAGCAGCGTCTAGCCATATATACCGCCTGCACAATTGAGAGAAGGATATGTCACAGCCATGCCCGTACTACCGCTACACGGCCAGGGGTCCACGCTGCGTATTAATGGACATCCAGGAGTGGAGGAGGCTTGGAAAAAAGTATATCTCCCATTGTAGGAACGGGGGAAAGGGGTGCAGCCTAGCACTGGCTTTTCAGAGAAAAATCGCTGGTAAAAACAAGAAGTTCCTGGCTGATGTGAGGAAAAATGTCCTGTGGGGAGAAGAGGGCTAGACGGCTGGTATTGGCGTCTTTTCTTTGGGGCGCTGGCTTCGCTCTTCTCTATTTCTCGCCCAACATCTACGGAATCTACAACGTACCCTTTTTAGCGCTGCTTTCAACGCCGCTGCTCCTGCTAGGCCTTCTAACTAGAAAAATGGGGGCGGAGAAGTGGCTTTCGGCAAGCATGCTATTCGCATCCTTTGCCGCGGCGACACCGGTCTTTTACGCTGCATCCATAATCGTTACGGATTCTCTGAGGAGCGGGAAAGAGGTCTCACCTTTTCTCAGCAGCATTTACCAGGCTTTTCCCGACGTCTTCAACTATGTCCTTGTAGCTTTTTTCTTCTCAGTGTTTGTGGCCTCGAGCATTCTCTATAAAGCGTCTGAAGATTTTTTCGAGCGTATCCTGCGTATAGAGCGTTTTAAAATAACGAGTATCCTAAGCGTGAAGCGTTTCGGGCCCCTCGAGCTTATAGGCGTGGCCGTGGGAGCGGTAACAGCCCTGTTTTCGCTCTGGGCAGGCTACAAAAGCCTCCTCTTCCTGCCGTTTCTTTTCTACGCTAAGGTGCAGGTACTCGTTGCCGCGTCACTAACCGTGATGTTGAACCTCTATGCCGGGTTGCCGGTAAACGTTTTCGCCGCCGCGGCTGCAGCGGCTACGTATTATATAGTGGAGGGGAGGCTTTACTCGAGGTATGCGGGGGAGGCTGTTCGCGGAGTAAAGAGGCCTATGAAGATGTTTTTGTCGGCAATAGCTCTCCTAATAGTGCTAACGGTTTTCTTCGTGCTCTTCCAGGAGAGGGCGCCCCTCTATGCCTCCCTCTACCTTATAGTGGTTGTACCCTTGCTCTACGCGACTCCTCTCGTGGAGATGGGTGCTCTCTCCATACCCCTCCTTTACGTTTTACTGCTGGGGTCATCGTCTCTAACATCTTTTTCATCCCTCATCGGGGTAAGATTGAACCCTAATGACGTCGAGCTCCTCGACTTCATGGTTTCCGCAGCGATCCTTGGAGCCCAGTTTTCACCGTATTCAACGTTTTTTACCGCTAGGGAAGAGCTTGAGGAGTGCCACAGCGGGGTTTATGAGGGCACCGCCGCAGTGCTCGCGATGATCATGGCGACGTGGTACTTTGCTGTTAACCCCCCTAGACCCCTAAGAGGTGCAGCCGCGCCCCCTCCCCCCATCGTCTCTGTGTTGCTCCCCCTTGTGGCGCTCCTCGGGAGCCTTGTACACATGGTGCTGGCTACTCCCCTCATAAGCGAGGGGGCCTATGTCTTAGCGGTAAACCCTGTGGAGCCTCTAGGGGTGCTTCTCGGAGCGATTTTTCCCTCCCAGATCTTCCTGGCCGTGCTCCTATCTGCAATCATACTTAAGGTTGTGGACATTAAGAGCGGGCGTAGGGTCTCAGGTATAATGCGGGGCTTCATCTACGGGATAGGCCTGGGGGCGGTGGCGTACGCCGTGATGGTGCACGGTTTATAGTGAAACAATAATATATGGCCTCCGAAGCAGGGTTGAGGGGGTAACGTTGTTCATCAGAAGGGAGGACATTATCCGCCGCACCTCAAGCCTCATCTCAAAGGCGCTTATACTGAACGCTCTCATTGCTCTCTTCCCGCCCATATTCATCTTCGTTACGGAGCGGATCGACCCATGGGTGCTAGTGCTATTCGTGTTCTCGGTGGTGTCCATACTCATGCTCTACGTGCTTAGGAGGAGTATCGAGGATTACTCGCTGTCCTCCGCCTACAAAATGTCGCTTATAGCGGCAGCTATAGGGTTCATCGGGGGACTCGTAGTGGTGGGGCTAATAGTGCTTAAGGTGAGAAGCCTGCTACAGGACTTCATGGCCTCGAGGAGAAGCCGGTAAAGCGTAGGGGTAAGGGTTTATATTCTGAAACTGCAGGAAGTGTGGGGGTGCGATAATGCCTGAAAACATGGAGCCAAAGCCCATAGTAAAGGTTCCCCTGCTAAGACGCTTCGGCGGGGTTCCCCCCAAGGAGACGCGTGTGGGTAGGGGTTTCAGCGTTGGCGAGGTGAAGGCCGCGGGCTTAACCGTGAAGGAGGCTAGGCTGCTAGGGCTCTACGTGGATGAGAGGAGGAAGAGTGTTCACGAGGAAAACGTCGAGGCGATTAAGGAGTGGGTGGAGAAGGTTAAAAGCGGCGAGGTGGTTCCGGAGCCTAAGCTTCCCACCGTGGAGGTTGTGAAGAGGGATCTGAGGAGGCCCTTCAAGGGTAAAACCATGAGTGGCAGGAAGGGTAGAGGCCTGCTTAAGCTGAAAAACAGGTATACGCACCACTATAAGTGGAAGCGTAAGCAGAGGGAGCGGCTCCTCAAGAAGAGGCACGAAGGTAAGAGGCATAAAGGCGGGGACTAAGTTTTTCCCTGGGGCACAACGGTCGCCTTATATATTTCTATGACCCTTCTCGCGTGTTCAATGACTATTTTTGACCCACATTTGAAGCAGTAATAATTGCCCCCGATTTTCGCCATCACGTGGGGGCTGCCGCAGACGCTGCACCTGTATTTGGGGGACATACCAAAGATGTGAGGGGGGTGGGCCAATATGTTTTTATCTTGGCCTCTCACTTGTGTTTCACCTGAGAAGGAGCTTTAAGGTGCAGCTTGATATGAGGCCCAGAGTGGAGCTTCCACTAAAGGTGCTGGAAAAAAGCGTCGGCAACACTATCTTCGTGAAACTTAAGGACGGCACCGAGTACATAGGAAAGCTCGAGTCAAGCGATCTCTCAATGAACCTTATTCTTAGCGACGCTAAGCAGGTGTCTGAGAGCAAGGAGGTGCTGAAGAACTATGGCGTGATACTGATTAGGGGAAGCAATATACTGTACATCTCCGTGGAGCCCGACAAAGTCTCATTCTATGAGCAGGAGTCATAGATTACCATATTTAATATACCCAGGGGTGCTGTGCTTCTTTGATCAACAATGGCTACACGGAACATATCCGTCGAAAGAGTAGAGTCCACGCCCGTGTCCAAGGGGCCCGTGGAGATAGTTGAAAGAAAAGGTGTGGGCCATCCCGACTACATCGCGGACTCTATAGCCGAAGCCGCCAGCAGGGCTCTATCTCGATACTACCTTGAGAGATTCGGCGCAATCCTACACCACAACCTAGACAAAGTATTGCTTGTGGGCGGGCAGGCCGAGCCCCGCTTCGGAGGAGGCGAGGTTCTCCACCCAATCTACATCTTGATCGCAGGCAGGGCGACAACGGAGGTGGTAGAAAGCGACGGGTCCAAAGTGACGGTACCTATAGGCCCGCTGCTCCTACAGTCGGCCAAGAGCTGGATCCGGGAAAACATGCGTTTCCTCAACCCGGAGGAGCACGTTATAATTGACTACCGGGTGGGGAAAGGGTCAGCAGACCTCGTAGACATATATAGTAGGAGAGGCGGCTATCCCGGCTCTAACGACACCTCCGTGGGAGTAGGTTTTGCTCCTCTAAGTGAGACGGAGCGGTTAGTGCTTGAGACGGAGCGTCTCCTCAACTCTCCCACTGTGAAAAGGGAGTACCCCGCGATAGGCGAGGACATCAAGGTTATGGGGGTGAGGAAGGGGGACACTATACACCTCACTGTTGCAGCAGCCATAGTTTCACGTTTTATACACAACACGGATGAGTACTTGGAATTAAAGGAGAACATTAAAAGGCTTGTCTCCGAGAAAGCCGGAGAGATCACAGGCAAGGAAGTAAAGATATACGTTAACACGGGCGACGACCCCTCAAGAGGGGATCGGGGAGGCCTCTACCTAGTAGTCACTGGCACCTCGGCGGAGCAGGGCGACGACGGCGCCACTGGTAGGGGTAACAGGGCTAACGGTCTCATAACACCGTTTAGGCCTATGTCGCTTGAGGCAACCGCGGGGAAGAACCCTGTAAACCATATAGGCAAACTGTACAACATCGTAGCCTTCAGGGCGGCAGAGGAGATAGCATCCCTGGACCACATCGAAGAGGTCTACGTGAAGCTCATCAGCCAGATAGGGAAGCCCATAAATGAGCCGTTACTCGGCCATGTATCCATAAACGCGCCCGAGGAAGTCTTCTCGAGGGTTAGGCACCGGGCACAAGAAATACTTGAGAAGCACCTGGACTCGCTCAACGAGACATGGAAGGACGTGTTGGAGGGTAAAGTCACGCTTTATTAGCTTTGCCGAGCAGCTCCCTTTTTCTTTCTTCCCTGTAGGCTAGGAGCAGCCCCTTTAAGTCAACATTTTCCCTCTTCACACGCCTAATCTTAGACGTGTCGACTAAGTAGTAGTCGCCTATTTTCACAGAGTCCTCGGGCATTAAAGCGAGTATAAGTGAGGAGTCGTAGAGCATGGCTTCCAGCCTTCTAGCTTTTTCGCCTCTTAGGAGAATAGTTAGAGAATCTCTTTTTCCGGCGAGAGCTTTAAGAGTCCTCGTTACCTTGCCTACGCCTAGCTCTTCTATAGAGTCGTCATCCACTACTACCACTCTATTACCGTTTGCTTCAAGCCGGGCTAGCGTGGATGAGCCTAGCCTCGCAACAACTTTCTTTTTACCCGTGTATATATCAGACATCGCCTCCTCGTAAAGGGAGAGCTTCTCATGCAGCTTCGATAATGTTTCCTCTAGCTCGCTGATCTTTTCTCTAAGCGTGTCGACCTGTATTCTAAGCTTAGAGTACTCCTTTTCTCTCTCCAGGTTCTCTCTTTTCATGCTGAGCAAGCTCTCCCTGAGTTCTCTCTCCCTAACAAGCTCCTCCCTAAGCTCCCGTAGCCGCTCCCTAAGCTCCAGGTTCTCACCCATCACGAGGTTAAGTCTCCTCCTATACTCCGCTAGAAGAGTCTCAGCCCTGTTTTCCACCTCATGCTTCTGCTGAGGAGTTGGAGGCGGCGGCGTCAAGTCGAGCTTTCTCCTCACAAGCCTCTGTAGAGCCTCGGCCACAGAGAATCCTCTAAGCACTAGGAGCTTTGCCTCTTCCACGTCGACCGGCACATCGAGTTTTACGGCTTCCCTCTCAACCTGTTCAAACTTGACCCTATAGTTCTGGTAAGCCTTTATCGCGGCTGCAAGGGCGTCTCGCTGGTGGCTGTCCTTAGACTTGGCGCCCTGTCTCTCATAGACCCGTGCGGCGATGGTCCTTTTCTCCTCTAAGGTCAGGCTTCTCGGGGGGTAGTACAGCTTAGCCTTGAGGCTTGCGGCAAGTTTCTTCACAAACCCGGGGGGAGGGTTTACGTCGGCCGCTATCACCGCTGGCTTCCCATATTCGTGGAATAGCTCGGCAAGCTGGTTTCGGCCAGCCCAGCGCTTGGTGGTTAGCAGCAGTACTCTGCCCTTAAAGTCGAGTATAGCTATGCCCGTGGACATGCCCGGGTCTACTCCTACAATTAGGGGTCTTCCCTTGTGCTTAAACTCGCGCCGCCTACCCTTAAGAGGAATATAGGAGATCTTTTCTCTCTTCACGGGCTCTACCTGCACTGTTAGGTCGTAGCCCCTCGCCCTCTTCACGATGCCGTTAAGCCGTCCACGGGCCGCGTACACTATAAACGTGGCCCCCTCAAGGCCGGCGCCGCTTTTCCGCACGAAAAGGTCATAGTCTATCCCTGCCCGCCTAAGCCGCTCCTCTATCTCCCGCGTTTTCCGCAGCACGAGGAGCTCTATGTTTCTCTTATACCTCTCCCTGCTCATACCTCCCTGTCCAGGTACCCGTCCCCGCGCAACGGTGATTCTAGTCTCCTCCTCGAAAATCAGCACCTCGCTGCCAACGCCGCGGCGCGCCAGGAAAGCGTTGATCTTAGCGGTTTCCAGCGGGGACGGCTTGCCCCGGCAGAGGCCTGCTGCCATGCAGAGCGTTTCAATACTGTACCTCTCACCGTTAATCAGCGTAGTCTCTATGAGGCGCGGTATCTTCTCGAAGTTTCTCTTGAGAAAGGCGGCTAACGCATCCTCGTCGGGCGCCAGCTCGTATATGTTGTCTAGGGCCAGCGCCTCGGCGCTGTGCCTTTCAACAATCACAGGTATCTCGCTTAGCTTTACACTCTCATACTCTGCTAGGACGCGGTCGCCAGAGACAACCACTGCCGCGAAGAGAGGCTCACCCCCGGCGGGTGAGGAGCCCGGCAATATGTCTAAGCCTACTACCCGCCTAGGTATCACGTTCTCGTATCACCTGAGCCCAAGTCTGCGTAAAAACTCTTCGGTAAACCTTCCAGGCTCGACTTTTACACCGTATTTTCTAGCGAAGAAGGAGGCTATCCTGCCCACGTCCCTCGACAAGTAATAGTCTACCTGGGGGTGCGTCGAGGATATCCACTGCGGCCAGTCAAAGATGTACACGTCACCCCCCTCTGTGACCATCACGTTGTACTCGCTTAGGTCGCCGTGTACTATTCCGGCTTTGTAGGCCTTCTCGACTTCAGAGACTATTTTTTCGAGTACACGACGCGGCGAGTCAAGCGGGGGTAGCCTGTAAAGCTCAACGCCCTCTATGAACTCCGTGACTACCACGTGGCGGTTCCACCCTACGGGTTCGGGGACGGCCACTCTCTCGCGCCAGAGCCGATCCAAGGCTGTGTATTCCTGTCTGGCGGAGAGCCGCGCCTCGTATATCCATGATATGTGTCTCTTTTCTGCGACGTAGCCTCGGACGCGCTTTGTCTTTCTGAAGCTGACGCGCCCCACCCTGTGGAATTTTACTGCGACTTTGCGCCTGCCAGGGGTCATGCCGGCGTATACCTCGGATTCTTTGCCCTCGCCGAGAGGCGTCGGCGAGAGCGAGTCTAGGACTCCCTTCTCTATGAGGGCGTGTAGTGCGAGGCAGTCGTAGCCCCTGCTTGTCAGGAGGTAGCCTATATAGGGCCTCTTCGTCCTTTGAACGAGGCCCAGCTTGTTCAGTTTTTTAAGTCTCTCAAGGACGAATTCCTCGCTGAACCCTGTGAACCTCGCTATGAAGCGCGTTTCCACGTACTCTCTACTTATCATTCCTCTCTCTACGGCGACGAGCACTCTGTAGTCCTTCTCGTCGAGTTTTTTCAAGGCTTCAATGGATAGTTTCACGCTCACCGTGTTCCACCGAGCCAGCA
>JALVKT010000053.1 GCA_027027675.1 Thermofilaceae archaeon
TCCCCGCGACGCACGACGCTCGCGTCGAAGAGGTTCATCCTCGGGCTTCCGATGAAGCCTGCGACGAACAGGTTTGCGGGCTTGTCGTATACCTCCTGGGGCGTCCCCACCTGCTGGAGCCTCCCCTTGTTCATAACTGCGACCCTGTCGGCCATAACCATGGCTTCGACCTGGTCGTGGGTCACGTAGATCGTTGTCACCTTTATGCGGCGCTGGAGCTTCTTGAGCTCGCTCCTCATGAGAACCCTTAGGAGCGCGTCGAGGTTGCTTAGGGGCTCGTCCATGAGGAGGACGTCGGGCTCCACGACTATCGCCCTGGCCACCGCTACGCGCTGCCTCTGGCCGCCGCTCAGCTGGTGGGGGTAGCGGTCCAGCAGGTCCTCTATCTGTAGGAGCCTGGCCGCCCAGGTAACCTTCTCCCTTATCTCCTGCTCCGGCCTCTTCTTTATCTTGAGGGGGAACGCTATGTTCTCGTAGACCGTCATGTGGGGCCAGACGGCGTAGCTCTGGAACACCATGCTTATGTTCCTCTCCCTGGGGGGCAGGTACGTCACGTCCCTGTCGCCGAAGAGCACGCGGCCCTCGTCGGGCAGCTCGAGCCCGGCTATTAGGCGGAGCGTCGTCGTCTTGCCGCAGCCGCTGGGCCCGAGCAGGACTACGAACTCGCCGTCCCTTATCTCGAGGCTCAGGTGGTCGACTGCCGTGACGTTTCCGAAGCGTTTAACCAGGTTTTCCAGCTTTACACCAACCATTCCCGGGTCACCTACTTTATGGATATACCCCACACCTGGACGAGGTATTTCCTCGCGAAGAACACGAATATCATGGCTGGGAGCACCATTATGAAGCCGGCGGCGAACTTGTAGGGGTCGGGCGCGTTGAGCGCCGAGACGAGAATGTCGGCTGGGAGCGTGCGGTTCACGAGTGTGAGGACGCTTGCGATGAAGACCTCGTTCCAGCTCATGATGAACACGAAGATTGCGGCTGCGCTTAGGCCTGGCAGGGCGAGCGGCATTGTTATTCTGAGGAAGGACTCCCAGCCGCTGAGGCCGAACACCATCCCGGCCTCCTCGTAGTCGACGGGTATGCCTGCGAAGAGGCTGCTAGTTATCAGGACAACGAAGGGGAGCGACATCGCGGTGTGGGCCAGCGCAACCCCTATGAGCGTGTCCGCGAGGCCGACCCTCAGGTATATCACGACGAGGGGTATGGCGAGCACTATGACGGGGAACATCCTCAGCCCGATTATGGAGAGCTTGAACGCGTCCTTGCCCTTGAAGACGTACCTGGAGAGGCTGTAGCCCGCCGGCAGTCCGACGGCGAAGCTTATCAGTATGGTGAGCGTGGCGACGATTATGCTGTTCATCGTCGACCTCCAGGCGCCCAGGACTACGAGGAAGGTGTAGACGTTCTCCAGCGTGAACCTCGTAGGGAATACCTTGTGTATGTTGTAGTAGTCCGAGGGCGACGCGAAGGCGGATACGAATATGAGGATTAGGGGCACTGCTATCCAGGTCACGATGAGCGTCGCCAGGGCGTAGACGAGTATGTGCTTGAGGGCCTCCCCCTTGTACTCCTTATATGACCCGCCCATTCAACTCACCCCTCCAGGTACTTGGGCTTGAACAGCTTCAGGTAGAGGAAGCCCAGCGCGAGGGAGATGACCGCTATTATCAGGGCGTAGGCGGCGGCGACGTTGGGGTTCTTGAGCTCCACCTGCCAGTAGTACGTCTCGCCGGCTAGCACGGGTATGTCCCTGCCCGCGAGTATCCAGACCACCGCGAACACCTGCATTGCGAAGAGCGTCCTTATTATGAGGGCTGTCTGGAGGCTAGGCTTCACCATGGGGAATATCACGTAGCGGAACTTCTCCCACTGTGAGGCGCCGAACACGTCTGCGGCCTCGAGGTAGTCCTTGCCTATCATCTGGAAGCCCGCGAACACTATTACGAAGACTATCGCCGTCGCCCTCCACACCTCCGTGGTCACTATCGCGAGGAACTCCATGTCCCTGTACTGGTAGCCGAAGAAGTGGAGGGGCCTCGTGATGAGCCCCAGGTTTAGGAGGAGGCGGTTGAGGAAGCCGCTGTCTGTGAGGATGTTGTACCAGATGAGCGCCGCCGCGACGTCGCTTATCGTGAGCGGTATGAGGAACGTGTAGAGGACGGCGCCGCTCCCCTTAAACTTCCTCATCAAGAGTATGCTCACGCCCAGGGCCAGCGCGACCTGTATCGGAATTATGACGCCGGCCAGGAGGAACGTGTAGCGCAGCGCCTCCCAGAAGTGGAAGTCCTGCGCCAGCACCTCGTAGTTGAAGAGCCCTATGGCGCCCGTGTCGGGGTCGGTGAAGGCCAGCCTCACAGTCTCGGCTATGGGGTAGCCGACGAAGACGAGCATGTAGACGGCCGTGGGGAGTAGGAGGAGATAAGGCGTTAACCTGCGAAAAAGAAGGGCTTTTTTGCGGGGATCCAAGGGCTGGGCACCCTTTTCCCTTAGGCGTCGGGCGGCGGAAGCGGCGCGCCGGTCTCCTGGAAGAGCTTCTGGAGCTTGGGGCCGAGGTCGTTGAGCACCGTCTGGATGTCCTCGCCGTTGAGCACTATGCGCTCGAAGGCCTTCCTGTAGGTGCCGGTGAACTCGCCTCCCTTGCTGCCGAGGCTGGGTATCATTGCAAGTATGGCGTCAGGCTCGTTTATCTGCGTCGTAACGCCTACCGCGAGCACCTTGAGCGGGCCGCTCGGTATCTTGCCGGCCGCCTCCTTGACGCTGGGGAAGAAGCCCGTGTTCTTGAGCACCTCGACCTGGACCTCAGGCCTGGTGAGGTAGTCTATGAGCTTCCAGGCCGCGTCCTGGTTCGGCGCGTTCTTAGGTATGGCTAGGCCTGCGACGACGAGTATGAAGCCGCGTCCCTTGGGGCCGCGTGGTACGGGGACTACGACGAACTGGTTGGGCTCCTGCTCGATGGCGTCCTTAATCCTGGCGGTGTGGTCCCAGGCCAGCCAGACCTCTCCCTTGAGGAGGGGCTCCGCCATAGCGTCCCAGGTGGTGCTGGCTGGGTTAGTGTACTTCCAGAGCTCCCTCAGGTACTTCCACATCTGGACTGCCTCGGGGCTGTTGAACTTCTTGACCTGGTAGCCCGTGAAGCTCGGGTATAGGTAGCCGTGGAGGAAGCGGTGCCAGAGGCCCTTCGGGCCAACCGGGAAGCCGAGCTTCTTCTCGCCGGTCTTCTCGTAGATGTTCTTTGCCCAGGCGAGGAGCGCGTCATAGGTCCACTTGTCGCTGCCCTGTATCACGTCCTGCTCGGTGAGGCCTGGAGGCAGGTACTTGAAGGCCTCCTTGTTGACCACGAAGACGTATGTAGCGGTCATCCAGGGCACGTAGGCCTTTATCCCGTGGAGGTGGCTGTACTTCTCCAGAACAGCGGGGAAGGTGCGGCCGGGGAGCTGGCCGAACTTGGAGAGGTCTGTGAGGTAGCCCTTGCTGGCGTAGAGGTCTAGGCCGCCGTGCAGGTCTCCCACGACGCTTATGGTGACCTTCCCTGACTCTTCCTCAGCGCTTAGCCTGGAGTACAGGTCTGCGTAGCTCATTGGGACGTACTCGACCTTTATGCCTGTCTCCTTGGTGAACCCGGGGAGGAGCTGTCCCTCGACGAAGGCGCGCTCCTTGGTCGGTGCGAGCTGGGTGCTGGCGAATATTATGCTCTTGGCTCCGCCGGCGCCCTGGGTCGTGTAATAGTAGTAGGCTATGCCGGCGATCACCAGAACCGCTACTATAACGCCTATTAGGAGCTTCGTGCTCATTGCTCCCATCCACTTATACCTTCGGAAAAAAGTATTAATAAAGTTTCCTACGCTATTCTCTCGGTGTAACGTTTGGAGAGCCTCCAACAGCTCTTCAAGCTATTAGACCTCACAGGCTTCGACACGAGGGTCTACGTCACCCTGCTCTCCACAGGGCCCACCTCGCCCTCGAGGCTTGTGAGCGAGCTCTCCACCCATAGGCCCCAGGTCCACGAGAGCCTCAAGAGGCTGGCCGCCAGGGGGCTGGTGGAGGTGTACAGTGGGAGGCCCGCGATCTATAGGGCCGTGCCCCCCGACGTCGCACTGAGCCTCGTGGGGGACGAGTACGAGGAGCTCGTCGAGGAGGCGCGCCGCTACCTCGAGTCCCTCGGCGGCCCCGAGGAGGAGGGTGAGCATGGGGTCTGGATGTATAAGAGCAGGAAGGGGCTCCTGGCCCGCTTCGCAAAGACTATTGACGAGGCTGCCGTCGACCTCGTAGCCTGCGGCGACGCGCTCTTCCTCTCAAAGCTGCTCCCACTGCTCCGGGACGCCCAGGCGCGCGGGGTGACCGTGTACACCCTGGTGTATGAGATACCTGGCGTCGAGTTCCGCGAGGAAGAGTTTAGGGGGCTCGAGAAGGTTAAGAAGGCGGTCTCCGGGGACCTCATGGTTGTGGCGGACTCGCGGGTCGGCGTGCTCGCGCAGCGGCGGCTGGGCGGCGACGGGTTCCCGAGCTACGGCGTGGTTGTCGAGGAGCCCGTCCTCATAGACTATCTGCTCCAGGACTTCCTCTACAGGTGGAGGAGGAGCACAGTGGTGTTTGACAGGCCCCTCAAGCTTCCGGCCAGGCTCACAATGTTTAAGATGGCGATCGTAGAGGCTTCACGGCTGCTCTCAATGGGCGTCAGGCTGTGGGTCTCGGCCAAGGGGAGGTGGGTTCACAGGGGCAGGGAGGGCAGGGTTGAGGGGCGCCTCGCCGAGGCGAGGATCGACGAGACCACCGGTATAGCTCAGATGGTGCTCGTCTCGGACGGCTCGAGGGTCACGGTGGGCGGGCCCGACGCCATACTCGAGGACTTCGCCGCGTCGGAGGTGTACATGAGGGGTGAGTAGGGTGTTCAGGTATACGCGGGTGCTCCAGTTCAACGTTGAGGACGCCCTGAGCTACGGCGCAGACAGGGTTACGGGGAGGGACATCGTAGAGCTAGCCGAGAGGCTCGGCGCAAACACTATAACGTTTTTCGCCCGCGACGCTTGGGGCCGGGCCTACTACGACAGCCGCCTAGCCAGGAAGTCCGAGAAGCTTGGCTCTAGGGATCTGCTCCGCGAGGTTTTGGAGGAGGCCGGCAGGAGGGGCATAGCGGTTATACCCATGGTTGGGCACACGACGAACCCCGAGCTCTACTCGAGGCACCCCGAGTGGGCCCAGAGGGACAGGGAGGGGCGCGTCATAGCCATGGACACTGACCCTGAGCGCGCGCCGCGCGGCAAGGCGACCTGGCCCCTCATGTGCCTCAACACCCCGTTCCTCGAGCACGTCGCCGCGGAGGT
>JALVKT010000054.1 GCA_027027675.1 Thermofilaceae archaeon
ACTCGAACCTTCCCCCGGGCTACGCGATCGCGAACGTGGCGGACTTCGACGAGGAGGCGAGGCTCCTCAGGGAGGAGATAGAGAGGCTCACAGGCAAGCAGGTAGCGGTTGTCATCTCGGACACGGAAAGCAATACGAGCGGCAAGCTTGGCACGGTCGACGTCGCGGTCGGCTCCTCCGGCATAAAGCCTGTGACCCCGTACTTCGCTGCCAGGGACAGGTATGGGAGGCCGAAGTTCGGCGGCATAGACATAGTCGTGGACGAGGCTGCGGCAGCGGCGGCCCTACTGATGGGCCAGACTGCGGAGGGGGTGCCCGCGGCTGTCATCCGGGGCCTCAAGTATCAGCGCAGCGAGGAAGGCGTCGCCGACTACGCGCTGGGCATAGGCGGCATTTCTCTGGGCGTCCTGCTGCGTACCCTCCTGGTCAAGCTGGCCTACAGGGTCTTCCCCCGCGGCGAGTAGCAAGCCCCTACTTGTGGTGGCCCCGCGCGCCGTCGTTTCTATAAGTTTCTGAGCGTGTCTGCTAGCCGATGGCGAGGGCCAGGGCCGCCAGCGCGAAGCAGTATATGGAGAAGAGGTGGAACTTGCCCCTCCTTATCACTCCTAGGAGGAACTTTATGGAGAGGATCCCGACGGCGAAGGCCGTTGCGAACCCGACGAGGTTGGGGGCCGTGAGGGCCGCGGCCGCGCCGCTCCTCGCCGCTTCGAGGAGGAGGGCGCCGCCGATGGCGGGTATGGAGAGGAGGAATGAGAACCTCGCAGCCTCCTCCCTGTCGACCCCTGACAGCATACCTGTCGCGATGGTGGAGCCCGACCTGGAGATGCCGGGAAGTATCGCTGCCGCCTGGGCTAGGCCTATGAGCACCGAGGACTTCAGGGTTATGGGGCCCGAGCCCCTGGAGAGCCTTGTCAGGAGGAGCCACGTGCCCGTGACGAGGTAGCATAGGCCCACGAGCCTCGCGTCGTTGAACAGCGCGTCCACCCAGTCCTGGAGCAGGAGCCCCGCCGCCACTATGGGGAGCGTTGCCACGACGAGGTACCAGGCGAGCGCTCTCTCAGGGGTCGAGGTTAAGGCTTCAACGCCTGCCCGGGGAAGGTCTACCAGGGACTCGTAGAGGCCCCTGAGCACAGCCGCCGCGTCCCTCCAGTAGTAGGCTAGGACTGCCAGCAGGGTTCCGCCGTGAACCATAGCGTCGAAGAGGACGGAGTTCTCCGAGTAGAGTATCCTCTGCAGGAGAACCAGGTGGCCCGAGCTGCTCACCGGGAGCCACTCCGTAACGCCCTGGACGGCGCCCAGCAGCGCCGCGTGCAACAAGTCCATTATGGGAGACGCTGGGCCGCGCCCCCATATACTTTACCCGGGGCTACTCCTCCCCCCAGGCTTCATCGAACTCCTCCTCCAGATCTACATCGGCAAGGTCGCCCAGCCTGGCTCGTCGCCCACGCTTTTCCACTCTCTCCTTGAGCCAGGCCAGGGCCTCCTCGAGTTCTCCGGACATAGACCCTCCCTGCCGTCACAGATACTTTAATTACGCGCCCCCTCGGTGCTTCGCCAAGCCTGGGGGTGTAAGGATATAGTACTGCCGGCCACGTATATCCTTGATGTACAGTTTCCGCCTTGTAGGGCATAGGGGCGCACCGGCCTACGAGGTCGAGAACACCGCGCGCAGCTTCCTCAAAGCCTACGAGTGCGGCGCGACAGCGGT
>JALVKT010000055.1 GCA_027027675.1 Thermofilaceae archaeon
ACCCAGCGGACGCTGCGCAGCTTTTCCCGGAACTTGGGAGCCACGAGGATTATCGCTAGGGTCTCCGGCGTGGTTATGAGTATGTGGGGCGGCTTTCTAAGCATCTTCTGCCTCTGGCTCGACGGCGTGTCCCCGGTCCTGACGGCGTGCCTCACCCTGGGGGCCTCCAACCCCTTCTCCTCTGCGAGCCGGTATATCTCGTTGAGGGGCTCCTCGAGGTTCCGGTAGATGTCGTTGTTCAGCGCCCTAAGAGGGGACACGTAGACCGCGTAGACCGTGTCCTCCAGCTCGCCCCGCCTAGCCATGGAGAAGAGCTCGCTTAGAATTATCAGGAAGGCGGTGAGCGTCTTCCCCGTGCCGGTGGGGCTTGACACGAGTACGTTCTCTCCCCTGTGTATCGGTATTAACGCGAGCTTCTGGGGAGGCGTAAGGTCTGAGAACTTTTGGGAGAACCACTCGGCGACTAGCGGGTCGAGTACCGAGAGAACCTCCTCGAGAGAGTACTCCTTGTCCGCGTAGGTAATGGGGCCGCCACGCATCTCCGGCTATCCACGTCCCAGCAGGTTAATAACGTTGCTTTTCCGCGCCGAACCGGTAACCTTTTAAACGTACCCCTCGGTCTAACACAAGCACCTGATGGATGGTGTGAAGCGAACTATATGAGCGATAGGGAACTGAAGAAGGTAAAGATAGCGGATATAACTCCTTCTACGCGGCGTTTCGAGGTTACGTTTAAGGTTCTCGAGGTGGGCGAGGAGAGAAACGTGTTCTCCCGACGCGACAACACGGAGCACAGGGTGGCCGACGTGCTCGTAGGCGATGAGACGGGCACGGCCATCTTCTCCGCGTGGGACGACAACATCGAGAAGATGAAGGACATGGTCGGGGACACCGTGACGCTAAAGAACGGCTACGTGTCCGTTTACCGCGGCTCCATGCGGCTGAGCACCGGCCGCTACGGCTCCCTCGAACCTGCCAACGAGGAGATAGGCGAGGTAAACAAGGACAACAACATTTCCGAGAAAGAAGTTGAGAGCAGCTGGCGCCCCCGCAGGCGCCGGTTCTACTAAAAACTAGTTTTTCCTGGGGGCCTCGCCTGCCCCCTTCTCTACAACTATAACCAGGAAGTCGTTCACGTTCGTGCCTGTGTAGCCAGTCTTCACGTGGCCGCCTACCAGGCTGAAGAACCCGTAGCTGTCATTATTGTCGAGATAGTCGTCGGGGTTAACGCCCATCTCCAGGGCTTTCTCCACGGTATACCCGTCTACCACGGCTCCTGCAGCGTCGGTGGGGCCGTCGCGCCCATCGCTGCCCACAGCCGCTATGGCCACTCCGCGCAGGCCCCTAATCTTTATGGCGGCTGAAAGCGCCAACTCCTGGTTCCTACCCCCCTTCCCCTGCCCCCGCACGGTCACCGTGGTCTCCCCGCCGGCAAGTATTACGGCTGGCGCCTCTAGGGGGTGCCCCGTCCTGGGAACCTCTCTCGCAAGGGCTGCGGCCACCTTCCCGACTTCGCGGGCCTCCCCCTCAAGCATGGAGGTTAAGACGAGGGTGGAGTATCCGAGGCTCTTCGCTTTTTTCTCCATGGCTTTGAGCGAGAGTATGTTACTGGCCACTATGTGGTTGTGAACCCTCTCGAAGACGGGGTCGCCCGGCTTAGGCGTTTCAGGTACGAGGCCCTTGAGCCCCTTCTCGATGTACTCGACGACGCTCCTAGGAGCCTTGTCTAGGAGCCCGTGCCTCTCGAGAACCCTGTAGGCGTCTCTGAACGTGGTGGGATCGGGAACCGTTGGGCCCGAGGCAATGGTGTCCATCCTGTCACCGACAACGTCAGATATCATCAGCGTGACGACGGTTGCCGGGTAAGCGTGCTTCGCGAGCCAGCCCCCCTTAAACCGGGAGAGGTGCTTCCTAACCGTGTTTAACTCGAAAATATCGGCGCCAGCCTTCATGAGCTGTATGCTAACCTCCCCTATATCCTCTATAGACACGCCCTCAGCCGGGTACTCCATAAGCGCGCTGCCCCCACCCGAGATAAGGGCCAGCACGATGTCCCCCTCGCCGGCCTTCCGGGCCACCTCCACTATTCTGCGCCCCGCCTCCACGCTCTTCTCCGACGCCCTGGGGTGGGTAGCCCCCACCACCTCCACCCTGCTGAGCTCGCCGGAGACCTTTGGGGCCAGCTCCTCGGGCACGGAGATTACGCCTCCGGCTACGAGTTCTCCGAGAACCTCCTCCGCGGCCTTGGCCATTCCACCCGTCGCCTTGCCGCCGCCCACAACGTAGACCCTGCCCTTAACGGGCAGGCTTTTCTCGCCGCCCAGCAGCAGCTCGCCGTCCCTGAGGGAGAGAAAACTCTTCACGGCGCGGTACGGGTCGGCCGCCCTTATCCCCTCGAGCACCAGGGTGAGCGCGGCCATACGGGCATTCTCTGTTATCTCGTCCATACATCTTATAGTGGGAGGCGGCGGGGTAAAAACTAGCCGCCCCTCTTCTTAGAGAAGAGCTCGACCTTCCCCGCTAGCACCTTCGCCTCAGACCCCTTCTCGGGCACGTAGAGGCTAACCTCCCTCTCCGAGCCGGGCTCTAGCCGTACCACGTGGCTGCTGGAGTAGTTCTCGTCGCTCACCGTGAGCCTAAGCTTTACCCGGTACCCAGTGCCGTTTGAGAGCCTGAGTATTATGTGGTCCTCCCGCTCCTCCACCACCTCCACCTTTACCTGCGAGATTACGGTTCGCGCTATGCGTTGAGCCTCGTCCGCCCATTTCTTCACGAAGTCACGCTCCCGCTCCTCCTCCCCGTACCAGTAGAAGTCGCTGTCAAGCGAGATGGCCGCCGCCTTGAAGGCCTTGTAGAGGGGGCTCTCCTCGTCGGCTAGGAGCTTTTCAGCCTCCTCCTCTAGTAGGTCGTAGAGCCCCTCAACCCACTTCAGCTTTTCAAACACGTAGCTCCACGTCTCGTCCTTCGGGCCGCCCGTCCACTGCTTGTCTGAGAGGCCTATCCATGAGCCATAGGGCACGAAGTAGAGAGTCCTCTCGGGAGGGTTGGAGGAGAGGTAGCTGCTAAGCGTTGTAAACTTTATGATACCGCTCCTCTCAATGAAGGTCACTATCCTGTAGAGGAAGTAGGGCGCATACTTCTTATACTGCGGAATAATCATCCAGTTCTCCCCGTCCAGCGCTATAACCACTATGCCACCCGGCTTCACGCCCCTCCTCTTCACAAGCTCTATAACGAAGCGCCTAGCAGAAAGGTCCGCGGCATGCTCGTCCGGGAAGTTGACCTCGAAGCTTAGCCAGTCGCTGAGCCGTATGTCGCGGAAGAACACGACGACGCTTCTCCCAGTCAAGACGTCCTCCACGTTGTAGGGCTCATATATCGTCTCCTTCTCGCCCCCAGCCCTGTCGAAGTGCTGCTGGCAGAGAACAGTGTACCGCACGCCCACCTTACTGTATATGTTTATCAGCTCCATATCCCAGAACATCTCCGGCGTCCACACCCCATGCGGCTTTTTGCCGAGCACACGCTCAACAGTCCTAATGCCAAGGCCCAGCTCCCACTCGAGGAGCCTCTTCATAAAGTGCTCCATGCCCCTCTCCCTGGACTTCCTCAGGAGAAAGCCCTGTATCGTGTGCGCATAGACGCTCCCAAGCGGCTCAACCCTGTCCTCAGCAACCATCCTCCTATAGCCCTCCAGAACCTCCCTGACGCTCTCCACGCGGGGGTCTCCCGGCTTGACATGCTCCCCCTTGTAGACGTAGCCCTCCCTGAGAGCCCTCTCCCACTGCTCCAGCAACGAGGGGGATAGGTGGTCCGTGTCCCTGTAGCCCGGCCTTTTCACGTGAATGTCGAGGTGAACCTTGTACGGGCCGCCCTCGAAGAAGTGGAAGTCCCCCCTGTAGACGTGGAGGAACGGCCAGGGATCCTTGTATGTACCGTCGGGGTAGAACTGGGGCGCCTGGTGGTGGTGCCAGACAAAGGACACGTACACCACGCCGCCGTCCTCTACGACGACCACGGGCAGCTGCTCCTTGGCATGTACGCGTCCCTCCTCCTCAAAGAGTATCTCTAAGACGCCCTCCCCCGTGCCCTGCGGTATCTTCACCGTTGCCGTGAGGAGCTTCTCCTCGCCGGGCCCCAGCTCAACCTCCTCGAACACCACGTACACGGTCGGCTTCTCCTCGACTATCAGGCTGAGCGAGGGGACACCTCTAAGCGTTTCCTTGGCGTCGTTGAGAATTTTGAAGGAGAAAGTGTACTTTTTACCCTCGACGAGCACCACGTCGTCTATCAGAGGCTTTATCCTCATAGAGACACCACTACAACATTCCTATACGCGGAGGCACGAGATAACCGTGACGGACAGAAAAGCTGAGAAAAATCAAAAAACTCTGCAGCTCTGTTTCACACAGGCTTTTACTCGGCCTTGGCGAGCACTATCTCGATGGTGGAGACGGTCCTCTCCTTGCCGGGCTCGCCGACCTTCTCGCTGCCTATCTCTATCTTCTCGTACTTCACCTTGTCGCCGAGGAACCGCCTTACGAGCTCGGCGGCGTCTACGGCGCGGCTTATAGCCCTTCCCCTAGCCTTGAGTACTACCCTGTTGGCGCCGGCGGTGAACTGGGTCACTGCCGCTAGCACGTAGCTGCTCACTGGCTTGTTTCCAACGTAGATGACACCTACCTCCTCTGACATACAGTTACACCTCCATGTAGCTCTGGGGTGCACTATTGAAGAAAAACGGTTGCTTAAGTTATTTTTGGTAGTTATCTGCGCGTGCAATAAGAAAGGCTGGGTATAACATAGTTATAATGTACATGATGGTTCATTCCTCCTCCTTCTCCTCGACAACGTAGTAGTACTCCTTCAACACCTCCTTCTGGTACCTGTCGAGCCAGCTGCCCTCCTTGTTTATCCTCGGCCTCTTGGTGTGCATGTCCCTCCTGAAGGTCACGCCCAGCTCCCTCAGGAACTCGTTCATGCCCCTCCGCATGTCCATGGGCTCGCTGCCATGGCCCCTCACGCCCGGCTCGCCCTTGAACACCATCAGGGTTGTTGCGAGGAAGTCCATGGCCACGATGTCGTGCTCCACCACGAACGTCGCCACGCCGCGCTCCGCGGTGAGCCTCTTTATCGCCCTTGCAACCGCGTACCTCTGCTCCACGTCTAGGTAGGCCATGGGCTCGTCGAGGAGGTAGAGGTCCGCCTCCCTCCCCAGCGCCGCGGCCACTACGACCCTCTGCAGCTCGCCGCCGCTAAGCTCGCTCACAAGCCTGTTCATGAGCGGCTCTATCCTCAGCGGCCTGAAGAGCTCTGCCTGGACAAAGCTGGACGACGTGTCCACCTCTAAGGTGTCGAATAGGTCGGCCACTGTGCCGTAGAACTCCACGTCGCCGAGGAACTGGGGCTTGTAGCTCAGCCTCACCTCTCCCAGGCCTTCCACCCACCCCTCGTCCGGCTCAAGCTTTCCGGCAAGCATTTTCACGAAGGTCGTCTTTCCTATGCCGTTGGGGCCGAGGATGCCTATGACCTCCCCCCTGTGTATCTCGCCGGCCTCGACCGTGAGGGAGAAGCCGTCAAGGGACTTGCTGAGAGCGCTCCACCGGAAGAGCGTGGACTCGGGCCTCCACTCCTGGGGTGGGGGGCGCGCGTAGAACTCTATCCTGTACTCCCTTATGCGGACGTTCTCCTCCCGTAGGAAGCCCTCTATGTACGCGTTTATGCCGCTCCTCACGCCGCGTGGCAGGCTCGCTATACCGTAGACCCCGGGCTCGCCGTAGAGTATGGAGACGAGGTCGGAGGTGTAGTCGAGCACCGCCAAGTCGTGCTCCACCACGACGACGTAGCGGCCAGGGCCTGCAAGCCTCCGGATGGCCTTGGCCACCCTGAGCCTCTCCCTAACGTCGAGGTAGCTTGCAGGCTCGTCGAAGAGGTACACCTGTGCGTCCCGGAGCATCACTGCGGCCACGGCGACCTTCTGCAGCTCGCCGCCGCTGAGCTGGGAGATCTTCCTGTCCCACACGTTGGCTAGGGCCAGCTCCTCCTTAACCTCGTCGAGGACACCCCTCTCGTCGACGCGGGAGAGGAGCTCGCTCACCCTCCCCTTTACGGCCCTCGCAAGCTTGTCGACGGCCTGCGGCTTAAGGTAGGCGCGCAGCTCGCCCCGGCTTATCTTTTCGAAGTAGGGCTGCAGCTCGGAGCCCCTGAAGAACCTTATTATCTCCGGCCAGTCCGGCGGGTCATCGTATCGGCCCAGGTTCGGCTTCAGCTTCCCCGAGAGTATCCTCAGCGAGGTGGACTTGCCTATGCCGTTGCCCCCTATTATGCCGAGAACCTTTCCCTCCTTTGGTATGGGGAGCCTGAATAGCTCGAAGGCGTTGGGGCCGTACCTGTGGACGAGGTCTCTCTTAAGCTTCTCGGGGAGGTTGACTATGCTTATCGCGTGGAAGGGGCACTTCTTAACGCATATTCCGCACCCCACGCAGAGCTGCTCCGAAATCCTGGCCTTACCGGTCTCCTCGTCTATCCAGACGCACTTGGCCCCTCCCCTGTTTATGGGGCAGAACCTTACGCACTCGTGGCCGCACTTCGTGGGGCGGCAAAGCGTCGCGTCTACTACGGCTACCCTCATAACCCTCCTCTAGGGGGAGAGGTGAGAGGAGAATATAGAGGTTGTGATGCTACTCCTCTCCGCCGCTCTCCTCCTCCCCCGCCATGGTTTCGAGAAAAACCTCGTAGTACTCCTCCTTGAGCTGCTGCCTCTCCTCCTCCGTGAGCGCGCGGGCGCCGCCTATGTCGACCACGGCCACGCGGGACCTGACGTCCTCGGAGATGTTCTCTTTCTCCTTGTAGCCCTCCTCCTTCTTCACCTTAACCTTGTAGCCGCAGTTGGTGCATACGAGGTAGAGAACGCCTTTTTCACGCTTAGGAACCATTATGCCGCCACACTTAGGACAGAATTTCATGTGGGCACCACCTCTCTATGAGTCTCGAATATCGCCCATAAAGCCTTAATATATATTTCGCGCGCCAAGGCCTTTAAAAGCCGCCCACCGCATTCTCTCCGAGGGATAATCTTGCTGAAAACGTTCAACCTCGTAGCCTCAACATACAGGATGAGGGAGAACGACTGCATATCAGAGCTATGGTTCTTCGCCCGCGAACTCGGCGACAAAAGGCTGGAGGCCAGCAGGACAGGGCTACCATCCCTCATCGTAGCGCGCACAAGCCTCAACCCCGAGGAGTTCGTAGCGGCCGCCAGGAAGGCTATACTGGAGAACCCCTGGACCTTCCGCTACCTCTTAAAGCTCGTGCCAATCCACGTCGTCGTGGACGCCGAGCTAGAGGAGATAGCCCGTGCAGCCCTGGAGCTGGCCCGCGAAAAACTGGGGCCCGGCGAGAGCTACAAGGTTGAGGCACGCATAAGGCTGAACACAATCTCCAGGGACGAGATTATAGACGCGATAGCGTCGAAGCTCAGCAACAAGGTTAACCTTGACTCTCCAGACAAGGTTGTGCTCGTCGAGGTGATCGGCGGCCGGGCAGGCGTCTCTGTGATACCGCCCGAGATGATAGTGTCGGTGGAGAAGCTGAGGAGGGAGGCTAGACGGAGAGCCTCACAAGAGCGGCGCGGGCGCGAAGAAGGGCAAGTATAGCTTCCCTGTCTCTCGGTGGAGCGTAGCCTTTGGACTCCAGGTAGGTGCTGTAGCGCCTCACCCACCCCTCCCCCCTGTCCTCTAGGGGCGTAATTGTCGCCCCTACGCGCTCCGCGAGGCTCCTTATCAGGCTTCCAGCGCTACCCTCCATGTTCACGGCTACCACGCCCAGCCTCTCGCCCGGCTTGCCGGCCTCGTTGAGAGCCTCCCGGATGTTTCTTGTGCCTAGGAGGTAGAGGAGGAGTTCGACCTCGGGGTAGCGTGCTATGCGGCGCCCCGAGATGTGCGCCGCCGCTGCGTAGAGGCTTGCTGATAGCAGGTGCCTGGGCTCGGCTATTAGGGAGCTTGAGGCTGTAAGCGTTATCCATCTCTGGGGAGACGCTAGCCTAGCGGCCGCCCTTACGGATTCCCGGTAGCCCGCCCCTACCAGTGAGGCCGCCGCCACGTCCACCTTTTTCCCATATAACGTATAGGAAATGTGGAGCACCTGGCACCCAGTGTTAGGTCTCCGCGCTAGGTTAAAGGTGTTTGCCGCTGATAGTATGGTGTATGGGCTCCAGGCTTGTGGCTATTCTAACGGACTTTGGGGTGAGGGACTACTACGTGGGCGCCATGAAGGGGGTCATAAAGACTCTCTGCCCAGGAGCAGAGCTCGTCGACATAAGCCATGAGGTGGAGAAGTGGTCGGTGCTGGACGCGTCCTACGTATTGTCGTGCTGCTACGACGACTTTCCCCCTGGGACGGTGTTCCTAGTAGTTGTGGACCCGGGCGTGGGCACGAGTAGGCGGGCGGTCGCCGTCAAGACGAGGCGGTACTACATGGTTGGCCCCGACAACGGGGTTTTATACCTGGCTGCGGTCTCCGACGCCCCGTTTGAGGCTCGGGAGATAGTTAACCCGGCCTTTAAGTGGTGGAAGGAGAGTTCAACGTTTCACGGTAGGGACCTGTTCGCCCCGGCCGCTGCCAGGCTCGCGTGCGGCGCCTCGTTCAAGGCTGTGGGCCCCCGCGTAGACCTGTTAGAGCTCGAGGAGGCCCGGGCGGTGGTCTCCGGGGGAGTGGTCGAAGGCACGGTTGTGCATGTGGACTGGTTCGGCAACGTGGCGACCAGTATCGGGGAGAGGGAGCTTGAGGAGCTGGGCGTCGGCTTCGGCGACAAGATAAGGGTTGAGTGGGGCGGGGGGACGGCTGTGCTCCCCCTGGCGCCGAGCTTCGGGTACGTGGAGCCTGGCGCGGCGTTGGCCGAGATAAACAGTTGTGGCCGGCTAGAGATAGCCGTTAACAGGGGGAATGCCTCCGAGAGACTCGGCCTCAAGATAGGAGACAAAATAAGGGTTTCAAGGGCGTAGGCCTACGCCCTCCACTAGTATCTCCACGAGTTCCCCGCGCCTACGAACCTGGTGCTTTGAGCCTGTTATCATCGAGCACAGTTTAAGCGCTGTTTCCGCGTGAGACGTGAGCTCTGAAGTGAGTATTCTCGACCGGCCCTCGGCGAGGGACATGTAGATTACGAGGTTGTCCGAGGCGTGGGGGTCCACTGGAACCTTAGCCGATAGTGGGTCGAGGAGCCTCTCAGCCGCTTCCCTGCCCACGACCTCTGCAGGCTTGCCCCGCTCGCCTATCGAGTCGCCGCCAACGACTCCCTTCCCGGCCGGTGCCCACAACACTATGCCTGTCCCCCTGCCGCGGGCTGGCGTCCTACAGTCCACCTTTATGTCGGCGACGGGCACTCCCTGCTCCCGTAGAAGTCTCTCAGCGGATCTCTTCTGCCTCTCCGCTATGTGGCAGGGGAGATTCCCGACGTAGGACACTCCTGCGACTGGGCCGTGCTCCACCTTCTCGCCGAGTTCCAGGGGTTTCAGTGGGTAGCTGTGGTCCGTGGAGACCCTGACCAGGCCTCCTCCCACAGGGTAGAAGCCTCTCCTCAAGAGACGGGCTTCGACCCGGGCTCCTGTGAGCCGGAAAAGGGGTACGAGTACGTGCTCGAAGTACGGGTAGGGCGGGCTCCACTTGACCGTGGTACCCCCTGTGACCTCTAGCGTCACGTGGCCGGGGGCCGCTAGCAAGACTGGAAGCACGGCCTGGAGCAGAAGCGTAATGCTTCCAGCAGTTCCGATGTCCACCCTGTAGCCGCCGGGCCTCGGCTTGCGGCGGGGCGCGAAGTATATCTCGGTGGACCCGACCTCTAGGCCCCTCGTCTCCGCGTCCACAAGCCTCGCCAGGAACTTGAGCGCGGCTAGGTGCTGGGGCCTCAGGCCGGGGTTGCTCCTCTTGGCGCGTATATTGTAGACCCTTATCGGGGTTCCGCTCACAGCGGCGATGGCCGCGCTGTACCGTAGCAGCTGGCCGCCCCCCTCGCCCATTGACCCGTCTATCTCGACAACCATTGCTTTCACCGGAGCATTCTCCACGCGTAGGCTATCCTCTGCGCTACGGTGAGGTACACTATACCTAGTAGTCCGAGGGCTATTATCCTAGCTGCCTCGAAGCTTACTGGGTACGCCGCGAGAGCCACCAGGATGAGGAGCAGTCTCTCGGGTCTCTCTGCGAGGCCCACGCCGCTCATGTGGAGGCCCAGCCCCTCAGCCCTTGCCCTAGCGTAGCTTATGAGGAACATTCCTGTGAGGAGCGTTAGTGCTTCTGCCGGCGTTAATACGTTGGAAAGCATGAGCGCGGCCACTAGGACCGCGTCCTCCGCGCGATCCACTGTTGAGTCGAGGAAGGCGCCGAACTTTGAAGCCTTGCCCGTGTACCTTGCGACGAGGCCGTCAAGCATGTCCATAAAGGCCATGAGGGCCGCGGCTAGGAGGAAGCAGGGCACGCAGCCGTAGGCGTAGAGGGGGTAGAGGCCTGCCAGCCCGATGAGTAGCCCCGAGAGGGTGAGGGCGTTAGGGCTCACCCCCGACACGGCCGCCGCCTTGGCGAGGCCTCTAAGCTTTGCCTCGATTATCTTCTTGTAGCGGCCCAGCAAGCCTAGCCCCTGCTCGATAGAAGCATTATGGCCCTTGCGAGGTCGCCGCCTGCCTCGCGCAGCGCCCTCTCTGCCTCTTCAGGGCTTACGCCGGCCTGCATCGCGACCAGCTGTATGTCCTCCTCGCTTATCTCGACGCCGCCCTCCTCCTCTTTCTCCTCAGAGACGCCTCTGGGCCTCTCCTCTTCCTCGCCGGCCACGTTGTATATCCGCGCTCCCCCCTTAGCCTCTATCACGGAGACGGAGGGGTTCTTGATAACTATCTCCTTGTCGGGGAGCCTTATTATGACCTCCTCGACGCCCTGGAGCTCGTTTATGTTGAGACCCATCCTACGGGTGAGGCGTCTCAGATCCCTGCTGCCCATTCTCCTCAACGTCAACACCAGTTTAGAAACCTGGACAGTGGGATAAGCATTCCTCCATCTCCCTGAGGGGCGCCGAAAGATCCACTATTGCGTCGGGGGAGATCTTCTGCGCAAGAAAACCTCCCAGGTCGAACGCCGCGTCGACCCTGTCGAGGATTACCGAGTCGCTCGTCACCGCCACGTAGCCTTTATTTGCAAGCTCCACCACGGTGGCGTCAGCGTTTCTCGAGAGAACCGGTGTAGCCCACGCCTCTACGGCGGCGGCGAAGCTCGCACTCCTGCTTATCTGTGAGTCGAACACCCAGACCTGACTTTCAGGTTCAAGCCGGGCTAGGGCCTCGGCTGCCACGTTCATCGAGAGGAAGTAGATGGGGGAAGACTTGACCTTCCTCCTCGTGGCTGCGAGGTCTCTTATGAAGCCGTCGTTGCCCCTGATGAGGGTATCACCTATAATCGCCGAGGCAACGGTGCTTATCACGTTAAACCCGTCCACTGCTACGCGGGCGCCCCTAATCGTTCCCGGCTCCAGCCTCTTCGAGGAGCGGGAGGCCGCCACCCAGCTGGGATGAACCGAGCGGTAGAGGAGGAGCCTCTCTGTCTTGGACAGCAGCCTCCTGGAGGAGACGAGGTCTAACGCGGGCTTCCTGCCGTACCCCCTCTCGAGTAGAAAGAAGAAGTCACGGGCAGCCTCAAAAAGGCCGGGTCTAGGCTTCACCACTATTCTTTCCAGATACAAGCCTCCTCACTGCCTCCTCCGCAGCCCTTTCGAGGCCGTCTGTGCCCGAGAGCTTACCCTGGAAGAGGTCTCGTACGCCGCCGCCACGCCCGCCAAGCTTCTCCGCTATTATGCGGCCGATGTCCCGGGCGTCAAGCTTCTCCTGAAGCTGGCCAGCCACCTTCACCACTAGCCTTCCGTCGGGCGATGCCAGCACAACTACTCCCTCGCCGAGGCGCTTTGCGGTCTCCAACACTAAGTCGCGTAGACGGGGGGTTTCTACGCGCTTCGCCACGAGCCTCACGCCATCCACGGTCACCGGCTGGGAGGCCAGCGTCTCCGCTTCAACCCTGAGGCGGAGGTCTTCCAGCTTCTTAAGCTCCTTTTCAAGCCTCCTCTTCTCCTCAAGCTCCCTTGCCACCCTCTCGTCAACCTCCTCCACGGGCGCGTCTACGAGGCGTGCTATGCGCTTAACCTTCCCGTCGATCTCCTGTATGTAGCGGACCGCCGGCACGCCAGCCTTAAACAGTACCCTGAAGACCCCGTCCTGTATCTTGTCGAAACCGAGGATCTTTATGACACCTATCTCCCCGGTGTAGTCGCAGTGCGTCCCACCGCAAGCCTCCGCGTCCCAGCCCTCGATTTCAACAACGCGTAGAACCTTTTCCGGCACAACGCCCCCCTGGTAAAGGGAGAAGCCATACTTCTGCTCAGCCTCGGTGCGCCCCATGAAGCGCTTGTGCACGCGCCTGTTCTCCATGACCACCCTGTTAGCCAGCTCCTCTATCCTCCTGGCCTGCTCCTCCGATATAGGCCTGTGATGCGTAAAGTCGAAGCGCACGTAGTCCAGGGTTTTCTGCGCGCCAGCCTGCCACACGTGGCGGCCGAGCACGCGCCGGAGCGCCCCCAGTATGACGTGGGTGGACGTGTGGTGCCTCATAAGGGTTAGGCGGCGTTCAGAGTCCACCTCCCCCTCGACCACCTCCCCCTCCGGGGGAAGCGTGCCCACGCACTCGTGGAAAACAACTCCGCCGACCCGGAACACGTTCTCAACCCTGCATTCACCCTTGCCGTGCCTGATAACGCCCTTGTCAGAGAGCTGCCCCCCGCCTTCCGGGTAGAAGGCGGTCTGGTCAAGCACCACATATTTTCCTTCCACCACGCCTAGCACGCGCGCCTTAAAGTTGAAGAGCTTCTCGTTCTCATAGTAGAGCTTCCTCGTCTCGGGGAAGCGGGCGGCGACTTCCAGGGGCAGCTTCCACTCTTCAGGCTTCACGGCAGCCCGTCCACTCTTCTCCCTGAGCTCCGCCAGCTTCGAGTAGAAGCCCGAAGTGTCCACCTTTAACCCCTGCTCGGCGGCCTTCTCCTCGACCATGTCGGGCGGTATACCGTGGCTCTCGTAGAGGCGGACGAGCTCCTCGCCCGGAACCTCTCCCCTGCGCCTGTACTTCTTCAAGGTTTCCTCTAGGATGCGGGAGCCGCGGCGCAGCGTCTCCCTATACTTCTCCTCCTCGTAGCCTATGATGTCGAGTATCTCGTCCCTTATCTCCCAGTACTCGGGGAAGTCTCCACGCCAAATCTCAAGTTGACGGGCAACTATGTCTGCAAGGCTTAAGTGGACATTGAGGCTCCAGAGGTAGCGGAGGCTCCTCCTTATCAGAAGCCTGGCGAGGTAGCCGGCCCCGGTGTTCGATGGGACAACGCCGTCCCCTATCATCCACATGAGAGTGCGCGTGTGGTCTGCGAGCGCATATATTGACTCGTAGGGCCTGAGGAGCCTCTGGGCCTCCTCGACGCTTATACCAACCTCGCCCGCGATCTCCTCCATCACGCGCATGGCTTCAAGGGGCTTCTTGAAGTCTAGGCGCCCGCTCCTCTTAGCCATGGATACGCGCAAGTCCTTGGGGAGCGGCTCTAGCCCGGCCTCGCGGCGCAGCCACTCTATGATTGAGGGGAAAACCGCCTCGTAGACGCTCGTCTCTCCGGTTAGGAACCAGTATATCCTTTCGAGGCCGTAACCCGTGTCCACGATCTTGTTCTCGATGGGGACGAGCTTGCCCCCCTCAGTCTTGTAGTGCATGAATACGAGCGTGGCCAGCTCCAGCCCGCGCACCAGGACTTCGTAGTCCTCGCCGGCGTTGCCGCCTCCGCTCCACATGTCGAACACGAAGGTTATCTCCTCCGGTGGAATCCTGTAGACCTCGGTGAAGAGCCTATAAGCGTACTCCACGGTCTCATTTGCCCAGTAAATCCTCGCCCCCCTAACGTTGAAAGCGTGGTGCGCCATCATCTCGAAGCCCGTTAGGTGCCTCCCCGTCCTGCCAACGTTGTCCACGTCTGTTAGGCGTATGCTGGGCTGCGAGATGACGAGCGGGTTTGCAGGCGGCTCCACGAGGCCCTCAGTCACCCACGGCTGAAAGTCGTATATCGAGGCGCCTACAAGGTAGACGTCGTCTCTCCACCGCGCGACCACGGGGTACCGGCGTATAGGGGTGTGGCCGTTGCGCTTGAAGAAGTCTATGAAGCGGCTGCGTACCTCACTTAGGCTGGAGACCTGGACGCCCATTTTGCGGCCTATGAAGCCGTACTCCTCACAGGGCTGGTCCCCGCAGACCTTCCTGTCGGGGTTTAGGGTCCAGAAGATTCTGCCGCATACAGGGCACTTCTTTTTAATCCATCCTCCCTCTTTGAAGAACGGCAGGTCGATAAACTCCTCTTTCACGCTCATATAGCTCCTGTGCTAAGAGCCTCGAATAAAATTATGTTTTGCCGTAGACGCTTGCGCCGCGCAGACAAGCCGGGCTCACAGGATACTTCAGCATAAATTGCAATAAAAATCAATTGAGAAGAGTAGGGGCTAGCCCCTACACCTACTCGCTCTTCTCTATTTCAGGCGACTTCTGCTTTATGATGTTGTAGAGGGCCTGAGCCTCTGCCTCGGCCTTGGCCAGCACCATGCCCAGCGTCTCATCGGTTATTATGCCAGCGTTCACAGCGAGCGACAGGGCGTCCATGTGGGCCTTCTTCACAGCTGCCTCCATGGCCTCAGGCACGGGCAGGGCTGCGTTCACGGCCAGGTTAAACGCCTCCCTATGCGCCTGCGCGACGCGCTCGAAGAAGAGGTCGTGGCCGAACTCCACCTCCT
>JALVKT010000056.1 GCA_027027675.1 Thermofilaceae archaeon
TTGGGCGTGGCGAGCATGTAGACCTCGTCCCCTGCGTTGGGGGTCTCGGCTCTGAGGTTTACGCCTAGGGCGGCCTCGGAGGGGGGAAGCATGTAGGGGAGGCCTAGGAGCCTCCTCGTGGCCGAGGGGTAGCCGTCAGCGGCTATCACGTAGCGGGCCGTTACCTCGTGTCGCCCGGCCTTGACTATGTACTCGCTGCCAACCCTTTTAAGCGAGAGGAGGGGGGATGAGAGGCTGTACTCGAGGCCTTGGACGAGCTTCTCGGCGAGCTCCTTCCTGCTTACCGTGAAGCCCTTGACGCGGAGCCGGAAGGTCTTGGAGCCTTCGACCTCTAGGGTTATGGCTTTGAGCTCTTTCCTCCTGCGGGCCTTTGAGATGTAGCGGTAGGCCGTCGCCACGGAGGGCTTGGAGGAGATGAACCTTACTTCTTCGGGGTCTGGCAGGTACTCGCCGCATATGGTGGGCTCCTCTAGCTCGTGGCGCCTGTCGAAGCCTATGGCGTCTACGCCGAGCTCGTGGAGGCGGTGGAGGGCCGCGGCCCCCGCTGGGCCGAGGCCGATGACTACGGCTGTGTAGTGCACAGGTATCGGGAGGGAGGGGCGGTAAAAACGGTTTCCCCGGGGCGGGGGCTAGCAGACCTTCTCTCTCCCTATTATGTTTATGGCCGCCTGTATGAGTGCTAGTGCTCCTTCAAGCGTCTCGCGCACGAACTCCCTGCCCTTGTCGGTTAGCGCGTAGAGCTTCTTGTCGCGGGGGCCGAGGCTCGTAGCCCTTATTATGCCGGCTTTTTCGAGCTGTTTGAGGTAGGGGTATATCTGGCTTGGGCCGACGCTGCTCCCCGTTATCTCTTCGAGCCTCTTCATTATCTCGTAGCCGTGCTTGGGCCCTTCGGCGAGCAGTATGAGTGTGTAGAGCTTTATCACCGTGTTTACCCTTAGCCGTTCACGCAGCTTGTCTCCCAAACCCGTTGCACCTCGTATTTACCGTTAAAACTCTAATGGATATATTCTAGGCCCAACATATTAAGGTGTTGTTGACGCACGGGAGGGCAGCTCCACCGCCGCCAGCACCCCGAGGAACGACGCGACCACGCGGCCGCCCCTCCTCTCCAGGAAGGAGCGCAGCGAGTCCATGTGGCGCACAGTCTCCCCTATAACCCTCCAGCCGTAGTCTGCCCCCCGGGAGGCGAGCCTCGCAAGCAGGGGGGCTACGCGGTCGATGTAGAGCCTCGCCAGCGGGGCAATGGCGCCCTCCGGCCTGAAGATGTCGGCCACCACGACTGCTTCCCGGGCGGCGCGGAGCATCTCGCCGAGCCCCCGGTCCTTGTCGAGGAAGTCCCTGTAGGAGAAGAGGGCTATGGCGTAGTCGACGCACCCGTCCCTGAGGGGGAGCTGCTCGGCCACTGCGACTACGCGGTGCCTCCACGCCTCCCTGGCGGGGGCTGGGAGGGGGTCGACGCATATAACCTCGTCCACGCCGCGGCGCCTCATCTCTCCGTGGTAGTGCGCGTCCCCGCAGCCGACGTCGAGCACGACTCCCCTGAGTCTTCCGAGCACGCGCCTCCTGAGCGGAGCGTCAAGGCCGAGGCTCATGAGATGGTTGGCGGCGGCGTAGACGCCGTCCCTGAAGAGTCGGGCCATACTCTCCTCTGCCTCCCTCCAGAGGCTCTCGGGGAGGCCGCGTAGCGTGTTCAAGGCAGGAGACCTCTTGCCGCCTCCTCAACTATCTCCGCGACCCGGCCGCCGGCTTCTCGGAGGAAGACCCTTATAGTGTAGGCGGCGAAGCCTATGAGCGAGGGGTCTAGCCTGGAAGCAGCGTCGAAGAGCCTTGGTAGGAGGCTGCTGAGGAGCTTTTTGGCGTAGCCCTCGGGGTCGCCGCCCGCCTCCCTTGTGAGCGCGACGAGGCTGCCGCTGTCCGGGGGGCCGTTTAGGCTTGCGAGGTCGTCTATCACCTGGTACACGGCGCCGAGGAGTGAGCCGTAGCGCTTCGCCTCTGGCACGAGGCTTGTGTGGCCGGCGGCGTAGAGTGGGAGGAAGGCCGCGGCCTCGAAGACCGCCCCGGTCTTCGCCTTTACCAGCTCGATATAGGGGGCGTCGACGCTACGCCCCTCTAGGAGACGCGTGTCCCATATCTGGCCCTGGGCCGCCCTGTACCAGGCGTCCATGCTGTCCCTCACGGCGGGGGTGCCGGCGGCCGAGATCAGGGTGACGGCTCGGGAGATCATGAGGTGTGGCAGTGTGACCGCGTCTCCGAGGCCGTAGCTGGCCCAGAGGCTTGGCCGCCCCCTCCTCTCGCCGGCCTTGTCGACTATGTCGTCGTGTACGAGGCTGGCGGAGTGCATGAGCTCTATGGCGTAGGCGTATGGCAGCGAGGCCTCAGGGGCCAGGCCGAGGCGGGCGGCGAAGTAGAGCGTGAGGACGCCGCGCACCCTTTTTCCTCCTGCGAGGGCGTAGCCGACCTCCTCCTCGAAGCCCTTGAAGAGGCGGGGCGTCTGGGAGGAGATGTAGGCTTCGAGGCGCTGCCTGAGGGGGTTGAAGTTTTCCGCCGCGTCGCGCGCCAGCTGCCGGGCCTCCATGAAGCATACCCGGTGTTTCCATTCGCGTGGTTCCAAGATAAGGGTTTGCATAGGGGCAGCGGGTTTTTAAGTGGCGGGGTGTAGGGGAGGGATAGTATGATTGACGCGCACTGCCACCTCACGTATCCGGGCCTCAAGGAGAGGGCGGAGGAGGCCGTTGAGAGGGCCCGCCGCGTGCTCGACGCCGTGGTGACGTGTGGCCTGCCCTTCGAGGGCGAGGAGCCTGGGCGGGGCTACGCGGCCGAGGAGGCGCTTCGGCTCGCCGAGAGGCATAGGGGCTTCGTGTACGTGACGCTCGGCTTCCACCCGACCCAGGCGCCCCGGGTGGACTGGGGGTATGTTGAGCGGTACATGGAGTTTGTGGAGAGGAACGCCGGCTCGATAGTGGGTATCGGGGAGGTGGGGCTTGACAGGTACTGGCTGAAGGAGGAGGAAGAGCTGGCCGCTGCGAGGAGGGTGTTCGAGGCGATGCTGGGGCTCGCGGAGAGGCTTGGGAAGCCCGTCGTTATTCATAGCCGGAAGGCTGAGGCCGAGGCGCTCGAGATAGTGGAGACCTACAGCGTGCCCCGCGTGCTCTTCCACTCGTACACGGGGAACATGACTACGGCGAAGAAGATCCTCGATAGGGGCTACATGTTCTCCGTCAACTACCGCGTCACGAACACGAAGACTATGAGGAAGATTGCGAGGAAGTTTCCCCTGGAAAACATATTGTTGGAGACGGACTCGCCCTTCCTCTCGCCCACGGGCGGCGTGAACGAGCCCGTCAACGTCAGGTACGTGGCGGAGGAGGTGGCTAGGCTCCGCGGCGTCCCCCTCGAGGAGGTTGACCGGGTGACGACGCTTAACGCTGCCCGCTTCTACGGTCTCCCCGGGTGGGAGGGTGAGGGCTGAGAGGCTGGCGGCGGCGCTCGTGGCGCTGGGCTTCGCGCTCATAGTGGCCGGCGCGGTGCTCCTCATGCTGGCGGCTGCCGCCGTGAACGGCGGAGGGGGCGCCGTAGTGGTCGTTGTCGGCCCCGTGCCAGTGGCTGTGGGGTGGGGCGAGGCCGGGCCCGCGCTGCTGGTTGTGGCCGCGGTGTTAACCCTAATTATGCTGTTGGAGCTACTTCTCCTCGCGGGTGTTGTGGGCCGTGTGGTTCGGGAAGATACTGGTGGCGAATAGGGGGGAGATTGCTGTAAGGGTTATGAGGACGGCCCGCGAGCTAGGCATCGCGACGGTGGCCGTCTACAGCAGCGCGGACGAGGACGCGCTCCACGTGAGGCTTGCAGACGAGGCCGTCTTCCTGGGGCCGGCTGAGCCTCAGCACAGCTACCTCGACATTGAGAGGATAGTTGAGGCGGCCCTGGAGACGGGAGCGGAGGCCGTGCACCCCGGGTACGGCTTCCTGTCGCAGAACCCTGTCTTCGCGGAGAGGCTTGAGGAGGAGGGGATAGTGTTTATAGGGCCTCCCCCGCGTGTGCAGAGGCTTGTCGGTGACAAGCTGGGCGCCAGGAAGTTTTTCAGCAGCAAGGGGGTGCCAGTGGTGCCCGGCACGTTCGAGCCCGTCGACGCCTCTGACGCGGCCAGCGTGGCCGAGGAGATAGGCTTCCCGGTCATGGTGAAGCCCGTGGCGGGGGGCGGGGGGATAGGGATGTTCACGGCCGGCAGCGTAGAGGAGCTGGAGGAGAGCCTGAGGAAGGCCGCGGACCTCGCGGGCAGGGCTTTTGGGAGCGTAGAGGTCTATGTGGAACGCTACTTCCCCCGCGCCAAGCACATAGAGGTTCAGATAATAGCCGACGGCCACGGGGGCGTCGCGCACCTCTACGAGAGGGAGTGCAGCGTCCAGAGGAGGTTCCAGAAGGTTATAGAGGAGGCGCCGAGCCCAAGCATATCCCGGGAGGAGAGGGAGAGGCTCCTCAGCTACGCCGTGAAGGCGGCTGAGAGCAGCGGCTACGTGAACGCCGGGACGTTCGAGTTCCTCTTCGACGTTGAGGAGCGGAGGTTCTACCTCCTCGAGGTGAACTCTAGGATACAGGTGGAGCACCCTATAACGGAGCTCACAACGGGCGTCGACATCGTGGAGGAGCAGATACGGGTGGCGGCGGGGGAGAGGCTCAGCTTCAAGCCTGGGAGCGTCGAGAGGCGCGGCCACGCGGTGGAGGCGAGGATTTACGCCGAGGACCCGTCGGCGGGCTTCATACCGAGCCCTGGGAGGATAGAGGAGCTTCACGAGCCAGCCGGCCCCTGGATACGCGTGGACAGCGGCGTGTACGAGGGCTACACCGTCCCCGAATACTATGACCCGATGCTCATGAAGGTTATAGCGTGGGGGCCGACCAGGGGGGCGGCGGTGGCGAGGCTTTCGAGGGCGCTCAGCGAGCTCCACATAGCGGGCGTCAGGACGAACAAGTACCTCCTCCTCAGGGTGCTGAGGCACGAGGCCTTCAGGGACGCGTCGTACACCACGAGGTTCCTGGACGAGCACCCCGAGCTCTACAGGGAGCTCAGGGTTGAGGACGAGCCGCGCAGGCCTAGGAGGGAGACGCCTGAGACGAGGGGAGGCGGAGAGGTGCAGAGCGTAAATGCTTGGAGGGCTGCCGCGCGAATCTCGGCCGCGGATAGTTAGGCTTAGCCGCGCCGCATCCACGATGGACGTGGCCGCCCGCCTCGCCAGGCTGGGCTGGCCCCCATGGACCATAGTCCTGGCGGA
>JALVKT010000057.1 GCA_027027675.1 Thermofilaceae archaeon
GTAGGGCCGCCCCTCCTACCTCGGGGTGAAATCTTTGAAGGTGCTCTACGTGCCAGAGCCGCTCGACATTGAACCCGCGCCCGTGCTGGTAGACCTGGACTCCGGGCTACGCGTCCTCCTCGAAGGCCTGGAGCCCGCGGCCTGCTACTCCGGCGGCGACAGGGTACCCTGCCCCTCCGACGTCCTCGAGGGCGAGCTTCTCGTCGTGGGGTGGGCGGCGGCAGAAGCGGCGGCGGGGGCCCTGGGCGCAGGCTTCGTCGAGGAGAGGAGGGCCCGCGCCCTCATGGGGGATGGCGAGTTCTACGAGGCCCTCGCACGGGCCGCCGTGGAGGCCAGGTCTAAGCCGTACATAAACGAGATCGTGGGCGGCACGCTGGTTGCGGTGGCGCCAGGCCAGGTTCTAGGCGAGAAGGCGGTGGCCGTCGCCGTGGCCGCCGACGTTGAGGGCAGGGAGCCGAGGCTACTCGCCAGGGCACTCCTAGGTGAGGACGCGAGGCCCGTGCACGTCTCCTCCTATACGGGTCTCGTGGAGAGGTTCGGCGGCTTCTGGCAGGTGCCCTGGGAGTCCATACTCTCGGTGGGCAAGTCGCTCCGGAGGCTCATAGAGTTCTTCTCTGAGAGGCCCGTGGAGAGGCTCCCCCCGGAGGCGCTCAGCGACGTGAAGAGCGACGAAGACCTCGTGGAGAAGGCGGCGGAGGCCGCCCTCGAGATGGAGTTCGAGGTGTACGGGAGGAGGGAGGCCTCCAGGGCGGCGGTATACTTCAACGGAGGCCTCCTCGGGCTCAGCGGCTACGCTGCGGCCCTCGTCCAGAGGAACGGGTACAGGAGGGTCAGGGCCCGCTGGTACTTCAACGAGGAATTCGAGCTGCAAGGCTTCGACGGCGTACCGCCGGACGCGGCGCCGAGGCTCGACGTGGACATCTGCGCCGGCCAGGTGCCCAGGGAGTGCGGCGTAAAGCTTCCCCAGCCAATCCTCAGGGTGCTGCCCGGCCTCGCGGCGAAGGCGCCGGTCCCCCCGCTTGACTACGCGGCGATAAAGGTTCTCAGGTGGTACGGGGTAGCCCTAGTCTAGCAGCCCCATGGCCCTAAGCGTCTCGGCGAGCCTGTGTAGCGGGAGGCCGAGCACGGTCGACGGGTGCCCCTCCACCCTCTCAACCAGCATGGCCCCCCTACCCCTGATGGAAAAGGCCCCGGCCTTCCCGAGAGGCTCCCCGCTCCTCACGTAGGCCTCGGCCTCACTCCTCGTGAAACGCCTAAACACCACGTCCGCAGCGTCCACCGTGCAGTGCACCACGCCCCGCGCCGCCACCGCGAGCCCCGTAGCCACGTGTACGCGCCGACCCCTAAAGCCCATGAGGAACTCCAGGGCCTCCCCGGGCCCCCGGGGCTTCCCATAGACACGCTCCTCGTCGTACACGAGGGTGTCCGCGGCCACAACGACCCGGTCCCTGTGCCTCGCCGCCGCAGCCCTAGCCTTCCTAGCGGCGTTCGCCGCCACGACAACGCTTACCTCTCCCGGCCCCCTAGCCTTTGCCTCCCGCACGTCCTGGGGCTCCACCTCGACCTCGAACCCTGCCTCCACGAGAAGCCTCCTCCTCTCAGGGCTTGCCGATGCGAGGAGAAGCCTCACATCCACCACCTAGAAGGCCAGCAGGGGGACGAGCAGCTCGCCCAGCGTCAAGCCCCCGTGGAAGCCCTTCATCACGTCCTCGACTGTCTCCCCCTTATACGGGTAGAGGGCCACCTCGTCCCGCTCCATCACGTACACGCAGTCCCCAAACCTCTCAGCCACGTCCCCGCCCGGCTCTCCCCCGAAGAGCCTCGCATAGCTCCCCCTGTCGACTTTCACGGCGTTTTCCACTTCCAGCACGCAGTCCCCCCTCGAGAGGAGGTAGAGGAAGCGTCTCTCCCCGTAGGGCGGCGCCAAGCAGCCGCTACAGCTGCCAACCACGTGCACGGAGCCGCGGGTAATGTGCCCGTGGTCGGCGAAGACGAGTATGAGGGCCTCCCCTGAGAGCTCGTCGACCAGCCGGCCCACCATCCAGTCGGCGAGGCCCACCGCCTCACCAACCTGCGGCGAGTCGAAGCCGTAGTCGTGGGATGCGGAGTCGACGCCGCCCCAGTAGACGTAGGCGAGGCCCCTCTCCATGCCCCTAACCGCCGCCACAGTGTTTGCGACAAGGTCGCTTAGCTGGGAGTGCTCGACGACGCTGCTCCCCCTCACAAGCTCCTTCGTATACGTGCTCTCAGAGTAGTGCTTGTTGACGAGGCTCACCGCCTCGACCCCGGCGGCCGCAAGCCGCTCAAAGACGGTCTCCCCCCTTATCAGCTGGAACCCCTCCGGGAGCGCTATGGGGCCGCCGCCCTCGCCGCCCGGGTGGCGCATCTCAAAGGTCTTCACAAGGCTCCCAATCTCCTTCAGATATATCCTGTAGCCCGACACCCCGTGGGCCGCGGGCGCCAGGCCCGTCACGACGCTTGCGAGGACGGTGGCCGTGCTCGTGGGGGCCACGCTGGACAGCACCCACGCCTCCCGGGCCGACAAGAGACGCCCGGCCCGGCCCCTGTGGAGCCACAGAGTGGAGAGGCCGAGCGCGTCGACGAGAACCATTACAACCTTGCCCCGCCCACGGGCAGCGTCTGCAAGCCAGCCGCCACCCTCGAGGAGGTACTCGACTACGCCCCGGGGAACCGCTAGTATAGAATCCTCGCCGTAGCTTGGGTAGTACGTGGTCTCCCCCAGCGGCTCCAGCCGTGGAGGCTCTGCGCCTAGGAGGCCTGCGGCCTCGTCTAGCGGGAACTCGTACATGACGCTCCAGAGAGAAACACGTCTGGTATAAATAAAACAATGTTATTTGGCGCGCCTCCTCACAAACCTCGCTATCCTCGAGTAGTCCTCCTCCCCAAGCCCGTTCGCCGCGGCCGTCAAGAAGAGCTCGGCCAGCGTGGAGGCCAGGTGCATCGGCTGCCCCCTCTCAAAGCCGGCCCGGGCAGCGTACTCGAGGTCCTTGGCGGCGAGCACCAGCCTGAAGCTCACCGGGTAGTCCTCCTTCAGGAGGCGCTCCCCGTACTTGTCTATCATCGACCGGAGCCACAGCCTCCTCGCCACCCTGTAGAGCTCCTCGTGGCTCGCCCCCCAGGCCTCGACCAGCGCGATAGCCTCGCTCAGCGCCGCCGCCGAGGTGAAGAAGAGGCTGTTTATGGCGAGCTTCACGGCGGAGGCGACGTGCGCCGGGCCCAGGTAGATGATCTCCTTGGAGAAGGCCATGAGGAGGGGCCTCACCTTCTCGACAACTTCTTCCTCGCCGCCAGCGAGTGCGAGCAGGGCGCCCTTCTCGGCGTCCCTCGGCCCGCCCATGACGGGCACGGCCAGGTACTTAGCCCCCAGCCCGGCGAAGAGCCTCTCCATCTCCACCGTGTGCATAGGCGTCACGGTGCTGTGGTTAACCACGACCTTCCCCTCCAGGGGCGCCTGGGAGACGCCGTTGGGCCCCGAGAGCACCGCCTTGGACGCGTTGTCGTCGGCCACCATCACGTGTATGACGCTCGCCTCCTCGGCGACCTGGCGGGGGCTGTCGGCGAGCCTGGCGCCCATCTCGGCTAGGGGCTCCGCCTTGCTCCTCGTCCTGTTCCACACTATGAGCTCGTGGCCGGCCATGAGTATCCTCTTGGCCATGGGGAAGCCCATCATCCCCGTCCCTATGAATCCCGCCTTCATCGTGATGTATAGCGTTGTGTGCGATAAAAAGGGGGTCGCCGTACAGCTTTTTTACATGTAAACATTAATATACATGGTGTTGGGCGTGGAGGCGGCGAAGACCCTCGTGGAGCACCTCAAGGCCAAGGGCGTACAGGCCAGCCTCAGGGAAGAGCCCCACGGCTACGTAGTCGAGATACGCGTCGACGGGAAAGAGGCGGAGGTGAGGCTCGCAGCAGAGGCCGGCGCCGTCGAGCTGAGGCTCCACTACCCGGGAAAGCCGGGCGTAACCGTGCTCAGGTGCGAGTCCGGGGTAACCATTCGCTGCGCCGAGCGGCTCCTCGAGGCCCTGAAGGGGTAACCTTTTTCCCCGCCCACCCCCTTGTTTCACCATGCAGGTCGGCAGGGACTGGTTCTCCGAGAAGAGAATTATAGGCGTAGTCCACCTCCTGCCGCTGCCGGGCTCGCCGAGGCCTGAGCCCATCGACAAGGTGGAGGCGAAGGCCGTCAGGGACGCGAAGACCATGGAGGAGGCGGGCTTCGACGCGGTGATCGTGGAGAACTTTGGGGACAGGCCCTTCCCCGTCTACGCCGAGCCCGTGACGGTGGCAGCGATGACGCGCATAGCCGGCCGGCTCGCCGAGGAGCTCTCGATACCGCTGGGCGTAAACGTGCTCCGCAACGACGCCGTAGCCGCGCTTTCGATAGCCGAGACGGTGGGGGCCGCCTTCATAAGGGTGAACGCTTACACCGAGCTCGTGGCCTCGGGGGAAGGCTTCCTCGAGCCCCTGGCCAGGAAGGTGCAGCTCCTAAAGGCCCGGCTCGGCTCGCAGGTAGCGGTCTTCGCCGACATACTGGTAAAGCACGGCGTCACCCTCTCGGCCAGGCAGGGCGACTACTACCACGCAGCCCTCGACGCTGTCGAGAGGGGGCTCGCCGACGCAGTGATAGTCACCGGGCCTGTCACGGGCGAGCCGCCCAGCCCCGACGCCCTCAGGGATGCGGCGAGAAGCGGCGCCCCAGTGCTCCTTGGGAGCGGGCTTAGGCCCGACAACGCTCGCCTCTACAGGGAGTATGCGAGCGGCGCAATCGTCGGCACGTACCTCCACAGGAGGGGGCAGTGGAGGGAGCCGGTCGACCCGGCTAGGGCGAGGGAGGTCGTGGAGGCCTGGAGGGGTCAGGGGGCCTAGCGCTGCAGCCCCACCGCCCTTGTCGGCTGGGCGCAGCCTCTTCATCCCCCCACGTTTTTCGCGGCGTGGAAACTATTTTTCTCTTATTTCTCCAGTTATGCATAATATCGAGGGCCCCCATATCTAGTCCTTAGAAGACTCATGGCTGGTACAGCGGTCAAGGTGTTAGCCCTAATCCTCGTGGTGGCTGCCGCCACAACCTACGCGTTAAACGTTTACTCCGCAAGCCAGGTACGCGTCGCCTACCACGAGCTCTCCTTCTACAGCGCGAGCAGGGATGAGACCCAGGTTGCCGTGAGGGTCTACATAGCCAACCCCACGCCCGCGCCCTACTACCTCCTAAACGTCACCCTAAGCCTCCGGGCCGGCGGCCAGTCGTACACTGCCCACCTCGGGGACGCGTGGATAAACGGGAAGGGCCAGCTGGTCTACGAGGTTAACGCTCACTTCAGGGGGCGCGTGAAGGGGCCGGTAAACGTCACCGTATCATACCTCGAGCCAGTCTACGTCTTCTACCTCTTCGAGCTCTACTCGACGAACCACTCCGAGACCTTCCCCCTAGACCTGCGGGGCGGGGAGGTTTTCCTCTGGGCAGGCTGGAACACAACCGTGACAAGGGTTAACCACTGCGTCACGGTGGAGGCCAGGAGCAGCCCCCTCACGCGGATCACGGTGCTCGTCTACGAGGACCTCACGGGCAGGAAGGACGATGTCGTGAAGAGCTTCGAGGGGCTGGGCACCGTGCACGGCGTCTTCTGCCCCACGAGGGTGTCGGGCCTCAACCTTAAAGGCTACTACCTCAAGGTGTCGGGCGGCGGCTACACGTGGATACAGCCTGACAGCTACCCTCCCCGGCTAACCGTGACCCCGTAAAGCAGAATAGGGGGCCGGCCGCACACGTGGAGGGATGCTGTACATCGTCCACACCACCGGGAAGTGCAACCTCAGGTGCAAGTACTGCGGCGGAAGCTTCCCCCCGCAGCTCGTGCCCTGGAGCCCCCGCTACGACCCCCGCCTCCTCAAGGAGCTTGTCGAGTCGGACCCCGACGCCATACTCGCCTTCTACGGGGGCGAGCCCCTCCTCAACGCCCCCTTCGTGATGTGGGCCCTCGACAACATAGAGGCTAGGCACTACGTGATACAGACGAACGGCACGCTCAACCACCTCCTGCCGCCCGAGTACTGGAGGCGCTTCGACACGGTACTGCTCTCCATAGACGGGGTGGAGTGGCTCACCGACAAGTACAGGGGCCACGGGGTGTACAGGCGCGTAGTATCGGAGGCCCGGAGGCTCCGCCGCATAGGCTTCACCGGCGACCTCATAGCCCGCATGGCCGTGACCGAGGACAGCGACATCTACAGGGACGTGAAGCACCTCCTCTCCCTCGGCCCCTTCAGCCACGTGCACTGGCAGCTGGACGTCGTGTGGAGCGACAGGTGGCGCAGCTTCCCACGCTGGAGGGACGAGATCTACCTCCCCGGCCTCGAGAGGCTCGCCTCCGAGTGGCTGGACGCCATGGCCCATGGCGAGGTGTGGGGCATAGCGCCCTTCAAGGCGGTGATGAGCCAGATACTCTGGGGCGTGTACGAGGGCATGCCATGCGGCGCCGGCAGAGACGCGGTCTCCATACTCACCGACGGGAGGATAGTCGCGTGCCCCATAGCGGTCTCCGAGGAGTGGGCCTTGCTCGGCCGCCTGGGCGAGGCGACGCCCGACGACCTGAGGGACAGGGTGCCGGTCGGCGAGCCCTGCACCTCCTGCCCCTACTACAGGGTCTGCGGGGGCCGCTGCCTATACGCCTACAAGGAGAGGTTCTGGGGGGACGAGGGCTTCCGCGAGGTCTGCAGGGCTACGCAGGGCTTCATAGACTTGATGCTCCGCGCGGCGCCGGAGGTGAGGCGCCTCCTCTCAGGCGGCATCGTGAAAAAGGAAAATTTGTACTACCCGCCATTCAACAATACAGTTGAGGTCATACCGTGATGGCCATGCCGGGCGGCTTCGACGTGCTGAGGGAGGCCGCGGGGAGCCTCGCCAGGGCGGAGGAGAGGTTCGGCAGCCCCGGCTGGGAGGGGGACGCGCGCCGCGCCGTCGAGCTGGCATACGGGGCCGTGGCGGCGGAGGTTGAGAGCGACGACATACTCGTCGTCCTCCCAGCACTGCCCAGGTACATGTGGGTGGACATGCTTAGGCTCAGCGAGCTCAAGAGGATGACGCCCGAGCTCGACGGCGACAAGCTGCTCGACGCGGCGAGGGAGGCTGTCGAGATAGCGTCGGCCCTCCTCCTCCAGAGCCTCGGGTAACCCCTATATAGGCGCGCCGCAAGGTGTATGGCGTGCTCACCCCCCAGCTCATAGCCGAGATAATAGGCGTCACGGCCAGCGGCGCCCTCTCGCCCGGCCCCCTAACCTTCGCGGCGGTGGCGGGCGGGGCGAGGAAGGGGTGGCGCTTCGGCCTCCTAGCCGCCACGGGCCACATGGCCTTCGAGTTCCCCCTCTACATGCTCCTCGGCTTCGGCGCGGCCCCCCTCTTCACAAGCCCCCTCTTCAGGGGGTGGGCCGCGCTTATAGGCGGCGTAGCCCTCTTCGCGTACGCGGCCCTCATAGTCTACGGCCTCGCCAGGGGGACGGGCGGCGGCGACCCCGGCGTCTCTATGGGGGGCTTCGCGGTGGGCCTAATGTTCACGGCGCTGAACCCCTACTTTATCGTGTGGTGGGCCACGGCCGGCCTCAAACTGGTGCTCGACATCTGGAGCGCGGGGGGCGTGACGGCCATGGCCGCCGCCTACCCTTTCCACGTGTGGATGGACTACGCGTGGCTCGGCGGCCTCGCGTTCCTCGCGTATAAGGGGCGGGAGGTCAGCAAGAGGCTCCTCGACGCCGTGCAGGTGGTGCTCGCGGCGCTACTGGTCTACTACGGCTGGGTGTTCATACAGGACGGCCTCTGGGTGGTCCGCCTCTAGCAACCGCTTCAATTCTCGACACATATATCACTGTCCACGCGCCTTTTCACCGGTGCTTCGATGCTGGACTTGGCCCTCATCCACGCCCCAAGCGTCTACGACTTCAGGAAGCTTAGGCACCGCCACTACGGCCCCATAAGCGACGTGGTGCCCTCGAAGCCAGTATTCGACATGTACCCCTACGGCTTCTTCTCACTTGCAAGCTACCTAGAGGAGAGGGGCTTCAAGGTCGGCATCTACAACCTTGCGGCTAAGATGCTAAGCGAGCCCCGGCTCGACGCCGAGCGCTTCCTACGGGGCATAAAGGCCCGCGTCTACGGCCTCGACCTGCACTGGCTCGTCCACGCCCACGGCGCGCTCGAGGTGGCCAGGCTTGTGAAGGAGATTCACGGGGCCCCCGTATTCCTCGGCGGCCTCTCGACCACCATATTCTGGCGCGAAATACTCGACGACTACCCCTGGGTGGACGCGGCCATCCTGGGGGACACCACCGAGCCCATAGTGCTGGCGGCAGTCGAGGCCTACAGCGAGGGGAGAGAGGAGAAGCTCCTCGACGCGAGCAACATAGCCTTCAGGCTGGGGGGCCGCGTCGTCTACAGGCCCGTGAGCTTCGCCCCCACAAACCTGGACGAGTACAGGCCCAAGTACAAGTACGTGGTGAGGAGCTTCGCCAGGAGCGGCGTCACGAACGCGCTGCCCTGGAGCGGCTTCCTCGAGCACCCCGTCACAGCCATAATAACCTTCAAGGGGTGCACGTACAACTGCGTCACCTGCGGCGGCAGCAGCTTCGCCTACCGGCGCTTCATAGGCCGCCCCAGGCTCGGCCACAAGAGCCCCGAGACCGTCGTGGAGGAGTTCAGGGAGATCGTGGAGCGCGTCAAGGCGCCCGTATTCTTCGTCGGCGACCTAACCCTACTCGGGAGGAGGTACGTCGAAAAACTTACCAATCTACTATCAGAGGAGGCGGGGGACACGGAGGTGTTCTTCGAGTTCTTCAGGCCCCCGCCCCGCTGGGCCCTCGAGCTCTACAGGCGCGTCTCAAGCAGGGTGTACCTCCAGATATCCCCCGAGGCGCCCCAGGAGGAGGTCCGCAGGGCGTTCGGCAGGCCCTACGGCAACGAGGAGCTCTTCAGGCTCCTCAGGTGGACGGGCGAGATGGGCTTCGAGAGGATAGACCTCTACTTCATGGTGGGCCTCCCCCGCCAGGACGAGGAAAACGTGCGCGCCCTAGGGGCGTTCTTCGAGGAGGCGCATAGAGTGTCGGGGGGCAAGGCGACCGCCTTCGTCGCCCCCCTGGCGCCCTTCGTAGACCCGGGCAGCCTGGCCTACGTCTACGGGGAGAGGCTCGGCTACAGGCTCCTCGCGAAGACGCTGCGCGAGCACCGCCAGCTACTACTGGCGCCGACGTGGTACGAGATGCTCAACTACGAGACGCTCTGGCTCGACAGGAGGGGGGTGGCCCGGGCAACTTACAACGCGGCCGAGGAGCTGGCCCTGGCAAAGCACAGGGCAGGCGTTATGGGCGGCGAGGAGCTTGAGAGGCTGCTCGACTCCATAGAGAAGGCTAGGCGCGGCCTCGCCACGGGCATCGCGGAGGAAAAGGAGACCGTCGACGAGGACGAGCTATACCCGGGGAGAAAGAGGATCCCCATCTCCACGTTGAAGCCAAGGCTCATAGCTGAGACGCTCTTCTGGACGCTTGCCTCCAGGATGCCTATATGACGCCCGTGGCCCTCGCAAGCCTCTCCGCAGCCTCCCTCGTGAGCCCGCCCTCGCCCAGCACAGTAAACCTCTTCCTCAACGTGTGCGCTATCGTGAGCGCCTCCACCACCTTCTCCGCCGGGACGCCGAGCTCCTCCGCGGTCGTAGGCGCCCCCACGGCGCGCAGCGCCTCCCTTATCGCCTCCCAGTCCATCCTGTGGAGGTAGGCCATCATTATAGCGCCCACCCCCACCTGCTCCCCGTGCAGGCTGCGCCTCTCCGGGTACACCTTGTCTATCGCGTGGCTGAACAGGTGCTCCGCGCCGCTGCAAGGCCTCGAGCTGCCGGCGACGCTCATCGCCGAGCCGGCCAGCAGCCCCGCCTCCGCGAGGAGCCTGAGCCCCCTCTCGCTCCACGAGGCTATCTCGCCTATATTGTCCATGACTATCCTGGCCGCCGACTCTGCCATGCGGAGCGCGAGCTCGGGAACCTCCTCAGCCTTGAAGAGCCTGGCAAGCCTGGCGTCCGCGACGCTCGTGAGCTTCGCGACCAGGTCGCCGACGCCGCTGGCTAGGAGCCTCCTCGGGGCGCCGGCGATGACGCCCGTGTCGACTATCACCGCGTCCGGGGGCCTCGTGAACAGGGAGACGGGGTTGAGGTCCTTGTCCTTGAGGGCCACGATGGGCGACGCGAAGCCGTCATGGCTTATCGCCGTGGGGACGCTCACGAAAGGCTTCCCCTCGAGGTAGGCCGTGTACTTCCCAACGTCTATGCTCCTACCCCCGCCCAGGCCCACCACGGCGCAGGCCCCCTGCTCCGCGTGGACGCGCCTCGCAGCGTCGACGTTCCCCATGTCAGAGGCGGTTATGACGTAGAAGCTAGCCCTTATGCCGGCCCTCCTCAGCGCCTCTTCAACCCTGCCCCCGTAGAGCCTCTTGACGGTGGGGTCTGTGACCACGAGGGCTTCGCTGCAGCCTAGGCCGGAGACAGTGTCCGGCAGCTCCTCTAGGGCCCCCTCACCCATAACGACGTGGGAGGGCAGCCTGAACTCAAGCCTGGCCATGACGCCTCCCAGGGAGAGTCTACGTGCCCTGCGCCTCGCTTATCTCGAAGAGCTCGCCGGCAACCTCCTCCATCACCGCGTCGAGGCCGCCGACCCTTATCACCTTCTCGCCAGTGTCTATCTTGAAGTGCGCGTACCCCGCCGGCAGCTCCAGCACCGCGTCGAGTATGCGCCCCCGCACCTCCGTCGGCGTGCCGCTCTCTATCTCGTAGCCCTTGGCGTGCAGCATGAGCTGCTTGTCCTCGAGGAGCAGCTTCCTCGTCTCATAGAGGGCGAGCCTGTGGAACGTGAACCTCAGGGGGAAGCCGTAGCGCTTCTCAACAATAACCTTCGACGTCACCCACCTGTTGACGAAGTCGTGGCTCAGGTAGTCCAGCAGCGCCCTCTCCTCTATTATGAGGCCGTGCTTCATCGTGATGAGGGGCCTGCTCTTCACCAGCCCCCCAATCTTCGAGTCAACGACCACTATCATGTCCCCCGAGATTGCAGTCCGGAGCTTCTTGAGGAAGGGGAGGTCGTCGACGAGGAACTTCGCGCCCCTCTCGTCTGTCTGGTAGGCCAGCACGTATATCGCGACGCCCCTGTCGGCGGCCTTCTCCAGCTTGTCGCCGAGCATGTGTATGAACTTTATGTCCCCCATAACCAGCACGTCTATCTTCGCGTCGTCTATGAAGCTGGCCATCCTCGCCTTGGCAATGTCGGCGTCCCTAACCATCCATACGCCGTGCCTCTCCTCTATCCTCGGCTTCGAGATGCTCTTCATGTAAGCGAGGGCCTTCTTAGCCATCGACCCCAGGTCCTTCATGAAGTTCTCGTAGAGTATCTCCGGGTCAACCGCCCTGTACTTCTTCGGCCTCCCACCCAGCTCCTCAACGTAGCCCTTCGAGACGAGCCTCGTAAGCGCGACGTGTATCTGGGGCCTGTGGCGGACAAGGTAGTCCGAAATCTCGGGGGCGCTTAGGGGGCCTTTCTCGAGGAGAAGAAGATATAGCTCCGCCTCAAGCCCCGTGAGCCCGAGGATCTTGAGAAGCCTTATCGCGTCTTCCCTTTCACTCATCCCCGCCTCCACCTTTATATGGGTATGGGTTAACGTTATTATTATAAATTATCTCGACAAAGCCGGGGGACAAGCCTCCTATGTTACAATTGCAGCATAAATTTCCGCCATCTCCACCACGAGCTCGGCAACCCTCACAGCCCTCTCCCCGAAGATATACGTGACCGGCTCCACCCCCCTGCCCCCCACGTCCACCACGGCCCTACAGTTGGGGCACTCCTCGAGCACACGGTACACCTCAGCCGCAACGTTGTGCGAGCCCGCGCTGCTAAACTCCCCGTATATCACCCCCAAGTCCTCGAGCACCCGCCTGAGGGTCTGGTCGAACCTTATGTTTATGACAACCCTATACCTCCCCTTGATGCTCAGAAGTATGCTGGCCAGGTGCTTCGACGCCCCGAAGGCTGGGCGCCTATATATTATCTCCCCCTCCTTCGTCTTGGATATCCTGCCCGGCACCGCGGCCACGTCGTATATGTTCCTAGCCCCCGGGATGGCGGCTGCAAAGTTCGAGCGCACCTCGGGGATAAGCATGTGGAACGTCTTCGAGGCCGACAGCACGAGGAGTGCGCGCTCCAGGTCGGCTATGGTGAGTCCCCTGCTAACGTCGAGGTCGGGGTACACGAGCTTGGTGCATATGTAGCACTCACTCTTACGCCACCCGTACCTCTCGTGGGCGCGGCAGGCGTCGCCGCTCGCGGCGATGAGCCACCAGTACCTGTTCACCAGTATCCCCGCCTCGTTTATGTTCTTCTCGTAGAGGAGGTCTGCAGCCTTGCTTGCCACGAGCCTGAGCTCGGTGTCGCCGACGTCGAGGCCACGTGTCTGGATGTTCGCCTCGCTCCCCTGGGAGCGGAGGATCTTGCTGACCGCGGCCTGGGTTATGCCCAGCATCCGCGCTATCTCTGTCTGCGAGATGCCCCGCTGCTTGAGGCGGCGCGCTATGAGCCTTCTCATGAGCGGTATGTAGGAGTTGAGGGCTACGGCCTCGGGGAACATTATCTCTGTGAAATATACCCCGTTAACCGCGTTATAAACTATACGGTGAAATGTTATTTAGGGAAGTTAATATAACTAAGTTATAGCTTTCTCCCCTACAAACACCCGGCATCTCGGGGAAAAAATATAATCCGATTATATGCTTTGCTAACTGGTGAGGAAAATGGAGAAGCCCACCACGGTCGAGCTCGTACTCACAGCCGTGCTCTCAGCCATAAACGGCGCCATATTCGTAGTCTGGTCAAACTTCGTCTGGGACTACGTGAAGCTCCTCACAGGCCTCCTCTTCCTCCCCATAATCTACGGGGCCTGGTACATAGGCGCCACCGTACCAGCCTACATTATCAGGAAGCCCGGCATAGCCCTGCTCGGCGAGTTCCTCGCCGCAGTGGCGGAGTTCGCCTACGGCAGCCACTACCTCACAGCCCCCCTCTACGGGTTCATGCAGGGCCTTATGAGCGAGCTCGTCTTCGCAGCCACGCGCTACAAGAGGTGGGACTGGGCAACCATGGCCGCGGCCGGCGCCGCCCCCAGCCTGTGGGCGGCAGCCGCGGACACCCTCCTCTACAACATAGTGGCGCCCCTCACGCCGGAGCAGCGCATAGTCTTCTGGAGCCTCTACTTCGTGAGCGGGGCCCTAATAGCCGGCGTGCTGGTCAAGGCAGTGATAGACGCGGTCGCGAAGACCGGCGTGCTCGACAGCTTCGCGGTCGGGAGGGAAGCCAGGCTTGCCCGTCGTTGAGGCCCGGGGGCTAACGGCCGGCTACCTCGGGGAAAACCCCGTTTTTAGCGGGCTAAGCTTTTCCCTCGGGGAGGGCGAGCTCCTACTGCTAACAGGCCCCACTGGGGCCGGCAAGAGCACGCTCCTCCTGGGCCTGGCGGGGGCCATGCCGCGCCTCCTCCCAGGCTACGTGGAGGGCAGCCTCGCGGTGGCCGGCCTCGACCCGCGCGTGGAGGGGCTCGCCCGGATGTCCCGCGTGCTCGGCCTCCTGCTCCAGGACCCCGAGGCGCAGACGGTGATGTTCAAGGTCTACGAGGAGGTGTACTTCCCCCTGGAGAACCTCCTCTACCCGCCCAGCGAGATACCCCGCCGCGCCCGGGAGGCCCTCCGCCTCGTAGGCATGGAGGACGCGTGGAGCCGCGACGTGGACACCCTGTCCACCGGGATGAAGCAGAGGCTCGCCCTCGCAGCCGTCCTCGCGCCCCGGCCCAGACTGCTTCTGCTTGACGAGCCGACGGCCCACATAGACCCGGCGAGCTCGGCGAGGCTCTACCGCGTCGTCGGGGAGGAGAAGGGGCGCGGCGCCTCCGCCATAGTGGTGGAGCACAGGGTCGAGTACGTCGAGGACTTCGCGGACAGGGTCGCCTTCCTCTCAGCACGGGGCCTCGCCGAGGCGCCGAGCATCGACGAGCTGGCACGCAGGGTCGGCGTGGAGAGGCTCCTCCAAAGCGGGGTCTGGGTGCCGCCCCGCCTCCTAGAGCCCCGCCCCCTCAAGGAGCCGCCCCGGTGGAACGGCCCCAGGGACGTCCTAGTCGACGCTGAGGGCCTCCACCTAAGCCTTGGCGGGCGCCCCGTGCTCCGAGGCGTAGACTTCAAGGCCAGGAGGGGCGAGGTGGTCGTCGTCCTCGGCCCCAACGGCGCGGGCAAGACGACGCTCCTCAGGGTGCTGGCCGGCGTCCAGGAGGGGTGGGAGGGCAGGGTGGAGGTCGACGGCGCGCCCCCAGAGCCGGGCAGAGCCGTGTACGTTACGCAGATCCCGGAGCACCAGTTCGTCGCGAGAACGGTTCTGGGGGAGGTCGAGGAGACTTACAGGGTTCTAGGGCTGCCCGGGCCCGAGGCTCGCGAGAAGGCTCTCCGGCTACTGGAGAGGCACGGCCTCGCAGGGCTCGCCGAGAGGAGCCTGTACAGGCTGAGCCAGGGGCAGAAGAGGCTCGTATCCCTCGCAGCCATGGAGCCCCTCGACAGGCCTGTCTACCTGCTCGACGAGCCAACCTTCGGCCTGGACATGAGGTACAGCCTCATAGTTGCGCGTGAAGCAGAGGAGCTGGCGGCGCGAGGCAAGGCCGTGG
>JALVKT010000058.1 GCA_027027675.1 Thermofilaceae archaeon
GCGTACTCGAATGGGAGCTCAGCCATTATCTCGTCGAGGAAGCCGAGCACGAGGAGGCTTACAGCCTCGTTCTCGCTGAGCCCCCTCTGCCTCAGGTAGAAGAGCTGCTCCTCCCCAAGCCTCCCGGTCACGGCCTCATGCGTGACGCTGGCGGTCGGCTCCTCCACCTGGTTGTGGGGGTACGTGTACGCGTAGCTCCTGTCGTCGAGTATCAGGCTCTGGCACTCCACGTGGCTTCTCGCGTGAAGCGCGCCCCGCGGCACCCTCACAAGGCCCCTGTACACGTTTACGCCGCCGTCCACGCTTATGCTCTTATTTATTATCCTACTCCTAGTGTTGGGGGCCAGGTGGATCATCTTTGAGCCGGTATCCTTGAGGTAGGGGCCCTTTGCCAGCTGGACGACGACGCTGGTGCTCGAGGAGCCTCTACCCTTAAGTATCGTCGACGGATACACGTAGGTTATCTTGCTCCCAATGCTCCCCTCTATCCAGTCTATCCTGGCCTCCTCCTCGGCGATCCCTCTCTTGTTGTTGAAGTTCACAACGTTCCTGCTCCAGTTCTGTATAGTGGTGAACTTTATCGTTGAGCCTCTGTGGGCGTACAGCTCCACCATCCCGTTGTGGAAGCTGTAAGTCTTGTACATGGGGGCGCTGCAGCCCTCTATGAAGTGTATGTAGCTGCCCTCCCCGGCAACTATAAGTGTGTGCTCAAACTGGGCCTCAAGCTCCTTCCCTATGAGGAAGAAAGCCTCCAGAGGGCCTAGGAGTCTAACCCCTGGGGGCACGTAGACGAAGGCACCCCCGCTCCACAACGCGTAGTGTAGCGCCGCGAACTTGTGGTCGGCCGGCGGAAACACCCTGGAGAAGTACTTCTTGACGAGGTCGGGGTACCTCTTCACAGCCTCCTCCATGGGAAGCATCACTACCCCCTTCTTTTCCAGCACCTCCTTCGTCTTGTGATAGACAGTCTCGCTGTCAAACTGGACGTTAAGCCCGGCCAGAAGCTTAGCCTCAAGCTCCGGTATCCCAAGCTTCTCATAGTACTCGCGTATCTCCCTGGGCAGCTCGTCCCAGCTCGCAGCCACGCCTCCAACGTCAGGCCTGACATAGTATGCTAGCTCGTCAAGGTCCACCTCGTCCACGCCCGCCAGCCACCGCGGAGCCGGGAGCTTCTCAAACAGCTCGAGGGCGCGGAGCCGAAGCCTAAGCATCCACCCAGGCTCTCCCTTAGCGCGTGAAACCTCCTCCACCAGGCTCCTCGAAACCCTGCCCCGTATCTCGAGCGCTGTGGGGGCAGGCTTGGCCCATCCGAGTATCTCATCGGCCATCTTGGCCGGAAGCATCTCCTCCAAGCCCGCCCCTTTCACCTTGCCTCACCCTCTAGGAACCCGTACCCCTCGCTCTCAATCCTCCTGGCAAGGGAGGAGTCTCCCCTAGCGGCGACGCGGCCTCCAACAAGAACCGTTATCTCGTCCGGCTCGACAAGCTTGAAAAGCCTAGCGTAATGCGTTATTACGAGGAGAGCCTTGCCCTCCCCCTTAAGCCTCCTCAATATCTCGGCCATCACCCTCACGCCGTCCGCGTCGAGCCCGGAGTCAGGCTCGTCGAGTATGATTATCTCCGGGTCAAGCACCAGTGCCTGCGCTATCTCAGCCCTCTTCTTTTCTCCACC
>JALVKT010000059.1 GCA_027027675.1 Thermofilaceae archaeon
GACGACATTATAAGCTACGACTACTCCCTCGAACTCTACAAGAAGATTGTGGCCCCAGGCTAGCCCTGGGAGGCCACCCTTAACGTTTGGTACAGTTTTTCCGTGTAGAGCTTTATGAGCCTGTCGACGAGGCCGCCGCTTATGCCCGTCGCCTCCCTGAAGACGAGGTCCTTGACGTACTCGTAGCTGAATATCATCACGGAGAGGTTCCATATCAGCGCCTTCATGAGGGGCATGCTGTCCTCCACCAGGGGGAGCAGCTCCCGCGCGAACGCGCCCATGTTGCATATCATGAGCCTCTCGTCGACCCCGGCCCTAACGTGGGCCAGGCCAATCCTGAAGACCATGAGCGCGTGGCTCGCGCCGTAGTCTCCGCGGAAGACGTAGCGGAGCCAGTCCTCGAAGAGCTTCTCGGCTCGTTCCCTCGAGAGCCCCGAGGATTCGACGACCCTCCGCGCCTCGGGGTCTCCGAGGAGCGAGTCGGTGACCCTAGCCACTACCTGGGGGAAGTGGGGCTCGACCCGCGGCGCCTCGCGGTGCAGGGCCTCAACGTCCTCCCCGGTTAGCCCCACGTAGCTGGCGCTCAGCCTGGCGGCGTTTTCGACCCTCTGCCTAACCTCTTCGGGGTCTGGGGGATGAACGCTCATACCTGAATATCGTGATAAAAAATAATATGAAATTTACGCTTATAACTGCGTAAGCAAACCATAATTATTAACACGTCATATACATGGTAGCCATAAAAAACGTTTGTTATGACTATTTTACCATTAAATTTAACATTAAACATTGAGAAAATAGGTAGAATTTAAGCCTTGACCCTCGCATGGTCTGAGAGCTTCCCTATCAGCTCCTCCGTCGTCATATCGAAAAGCCTTTCCATAAGGCTCTTCTTCACGCCTATAGTGTCCCTGAACACCACGTGCTTGATGTAGTTGTAGCTGTAAACCATCACCGCGAGGTTCCAGCTGAGAGCCTTAACCAGGGCATCCTTTTCGTCGACGAGCGGAAGGAGCTCCTTAGCGAAGACCCCCATCTGGCTTATCATTAGCCTCTCGTTAACCCCCACCTTTACGTGAATCAGGCCTGCCTTGAAGAGCCTTAGCACATATTCCTCCCCGTAGTCGCCCTCGAAGAGCTGCCTGAGCCACTCCTCGAAGAGGGCCACAGCCCTCTCCCTTGTAAGGCCGGCCTTCTCGACGACCGCCAAGGCCTCTGGGTCCCTTAGCAGCTGGTCTGTTGCGCGCTCCGCCACTCCGTGTAGGTGGGGCTTCACCTTGGCTGCTTCTAGGCGTAGCTTCTCTATGTCCTCCTCTGTTAGGCCTAGGTGAATCTTTGCGTGCTCTGCTGACTCTACTATTCTGCGCTTTATATCCGCTATTTCATGCTTACTGTTTACTTGGAAGTTCACGGGGAAAGTTAACTGTGGGCCGCGTTTTTAATCTTTGTTTATTTAACATATATCTGGTAAATATTTACATTATACGAGGTATATCGCTTCTCCACATCACTAACCGGGAAATACTCCTTGCTAGACACGCCATAACCCCCCGGCGTAGAGTAGAGAAAAGTAAAGGCTAACGGCCGCGCCTGGGGCCGCGGAGCCTCGGCAGGAAGCGGCCACGGGACTCCATGAAGCGCCTGTACTCGTCGCCCCAGTGCCTGAGGAGCTCTTCCTCCTCCCTAGCTGCTAGGAGGTTCCAGAGAGGCAGCATGGCGGCGGCAAAGGCTAGGCCGGGGACACTGCACGCCCAGAGCGCTACGGTGAAGCTCATACCTATGAAGCACGTGTAGAAGGGGTGCCTCACGTACCTGTACGGCCCCCCGGTGAGGAGTCTGGGGAAGTCGCCTGGCTCGTCGTGCCTCTCGGGGTAGAGGCTGTGTATGTAGGCCGCGGCTACGGCGAGGGCTAGCGTCGCCAGGCCCCACGCCCACCTCGCCTGGCCGCAGAGCAGCCCGGGCATGGGGGGCCAGTGGAGCAGTAGGCTCACAGCCACCTGCGCCGCGAAGGCCCTGAACGTCCAGCGGCGGAGCTTCGCGGACTCCACAACTAACTATTACGAGGCCGTGTAGATACGCGTTGCTTCTAGGCGGAAGAGATATCCCCGGGGGCGCGGGTGGAGGTAATGGGTGTTGCCTGTGCCGCAGGGCTTGGCTGAGAGGGCCAGGGTGTACGCGCGTGACGAGCTGTTCGACTCTCTCCTCTACAGGGAGATGGCCCGTAGGAGCAAGGGGGAGAATAGGAGGATTCTCGAGGAGATGTCGAAGCAGGAGGAGTGGCACTACAGGTTCTGGTCGAAGTTCTCCGGCGAGGTCGGGCTTACCGCGTGGGACAGGGTTAGGCTTAAACTGTACCTGCTTGCCAGCCGGCTACTGGGCACCGTGTTCACGGTCAAGTTCCTCGAGAGGCATGAGGGCGAGGTCATACGGGAGTACAGGGAGCTTCTGGAGAGCGGCGCGCTCACGGGGAGGGACGAGGAGCTGCTCAAGAGGGTTATCAGGGACGAGGAGGAGCACGAGAACTACTTCGTGTCCCAGATAGACGAGTTCGCCGTCAGGCACCTCGGCTCAATAGCGCTGGGCATGGCGGACGCGATCATAGAGCTGACAGGCGTGCACGCGGGCTTCCTCGGCTTCACCGCCTCGACGATACTCACGGGAATTGCGGGGCTCATAGTGGGCGTCTCAGCGGCGATGTCGATGAGCGCGGCCAGCTACCTCCAGGCGAAGCAGGAGCACGGGAAGGAGCCGCTTGTCTCGGCGGCGGCCACGGGCATAGCTTACATTTTAACCGTGGTAGCGCTCACGTCACCCTTCTTCGTGCTCCCCGACATAGTGGAGGCCTTCGCCGCCTCCGTCGCGCTCGCCCTGGCCATACTCGCCTTCTTCTCCTACTACAGCAGCGTGATCTTCGACAGGGGCTTCCTCAAGGACTACCTGGAGAACGCGGGCCTGATACTCGTAGTTGTCGCGGTGAGCTACTACTTCGGCGAGTTCGTGCACCGCGTCTTCAAGAACATACCCGTCTAGCTGAGCGGCGGCGAAACAAAAAAACTTTGTTTTTAGGCCTTCCCCGGCTCCTTTTCCTCTGCTAGGCTCTTCCCAAGCGCCTTCAGGAAGGCTACGAGGAAGCCTAGGCCGCGCTGCACGTCCGGGTCGCGCAGGGCTCCCAGGAGCCCGCCCAGCCCCACAGGCTCGGCCTCCTCGGGCACCGACTTGAGCGCCTTGTTCACCAGGTCTATGTTCTTGTTCACTGCCTCATAGTCGACCCTGCCGAGCGCGTCCAGTATGACGTCGAGCCTGTCGGCCACCTTGAGGAGGCCTGGGTGCATCAGGTACTTGAACAGGTACCTTAGCGTGTCCGGCTCCAGCACGTCGCCCACAGTCTCCAGCACGCCCATCTCGTCCAGCTTTACGAGGAGGTCCAGCGTCCTCTCAAGCGCCGCGAGCCTCTCCCCGGTTAGCACTTCTTCAAGCTTCTCCGGCACGGCTACCACCCCCCATACCTCAGGAACACCTCTGGGGCCGAGGCCTCGAAGTAGGCCTCAAATATCGGGTCCCACAGCTCGGGGTACTTTATCGCGCTCCAGTAGGTCGCGACGAAAAGCTCCTCCAGGAACCTCTTGAGGCCGGACAGCCTGACGGGGATGGGTGGGTGGTCGTAGTCGCTTATCACGAAGAGCCCCTTCCCGTCCGTGATGAGCGGGCAGTTCGTCCTCCCCGAGTAGCGGGCGTCGAAGCCCTGCAGCCTCTTAGCGACGACTTCTGCCTGGAGGTGCGCCGTCACGCCGCTCTTCGACGTGGGCGCGTTTGTGCAGTCGCCGATAGCGTAGGCGTCGTCGAATCCGACCACCTGGCTCGTGTACTTGTCTATCTTTATGTAGCCGCTGTCGTCCTTCACGTTTCCAGGCTCCACCTTGTACTGCGGCCCAGTGTGGGGCGCCACGACCGCTGCTACGGTGAAGTCCAGCTCCTCGCCCTCGAGGCTGTATATCTTGTGCTTCTCCAAGTCTATGCTGTCAACCGTGAAGAAGGTGTGCGTCTCGATGCCGCGCGCCTCCAGCTCGGGCTCTATCACGTCGGCTATGGTCTTGGAGCTGTAGACGTGCGGGTAGGGCACCGCCAGTACAACCTTGACCTTGTCGGCTACGCCGAGCCTCTTGAAGAGCTCGTAGCTGAGGAAGGTGCCCTTGTGGGGGCCCGGCGGGCACTTGTATATGGGGTCCGCGATGGCTATTACGAAGCGGCCCTCCCTCATCGACGCCAGGGTGCGGTGGAGCTTCTCAGCGTTCTCCAGTGTGGAGTAGAAGTCGCCGAACCTCTCCACCAGCTCCCTGTGGCCGGGAACGGCGTCGAAGTCCAGCGGCGCCCCTGTGGCGAAGACCACGTAGTCGTAGCCGAGCTTGCCTCCACCCTTGAGGTGGACTGTACGCTCGTTGAGGTCTACGCCCACCACCTCGTCGTGGACGAAGTTTACGCCGGGCTTTAGGAGGCTCTTGATGGGGCGCCTGAACTTCTCCTTGGGCTGTCCCTTGAAGGCCACCCAGAGGAAGCCTGGGAGGAAGACGTGGTACTCGCTCTTGTCGACTACTGTTACCTCGAACCTGTCCTGGGGGAGCAGGTTGGCGAGTATTGCCCCGCCTCCCCCGCCCCCCAGGATAACTACCTTCTCCTTCGCCAAGCGTGACACCTCGCGAGAAAAAGAGGGGTTTAGGCGCGCTTCGCGGTGACCTTTATGCGGGCCCTTATGACGCCGCCCTCCTCGGTGAGCTCGAGGAGCTCGTTTCCGGTGCGCTTAACCCATGCCTGGACGTCTGGCTTGAAGCCGGGGTCTGTGGCCTCTATCTCTATGATGTCGCCGTTCTTGGCCTTCCTGTAGGCCCTGGTGAGGGCGGATATGGGTCCGGGGCATGCCATGCCCTTCGCGTCCACCTTTATTACTTCTCCCATTTGTGTCACCCCTTCTATAGAAATATAGAGGGATATATACGTCTTTTTATCTGTCTAGATGAATATTATCTCGTAGTCCTCGGTCTCCTGGAAGAAGTAGGTCGCGCCGACCAGGTCGTCGACTATGGGGTCGGCGTCGTCCTTGGTTACCCCGATCACGTTGGCCATGAGGGAGCATATGTAGATCTTGACGTCGCCGGTCTCCTTGGCCTCCTTGAGCATGTCGTACCAGCTGGGCGCGTTTATCT